>CANKQY010000047.1 GCA_947485745.1 Bacteroidota bacterium | reverse complement strand
GCTACAACAAGCAATACAGGAAGAACTTATGTTTGGACAATTACCGGTGGAACCATTGTAAGTGGAGATGGTACACCTAATATTTCGGTAAATTGGGGAGCAGCAGGTTCTGGTTCATTGGTAGTAAGTGATTCAATAAATGCAACCGGTTGCAAAGGTCTATCCTCAAGTTATGGAATAACCATTAATGCTAATCCTACTCCTGTAATTTCTGGCTCAAAGGACGTGTGTGCAGGTACTTCAAAAATCTATACAACCCCAAGTATAGTTGGGCATACTTACCGTTGGACAGTTGTTGGAGGATCAATAGTTTCGGGACAAGGAACGGCAACCTTAACTGTTACATGGCCAACTATTGGGACTGGAAGTATCACGGTGATGGATTCTATTAATACCGCAGGTTGTAAAACTACAACGGGTGCTTATAGCATAAATATTAATGCCAATCCAACTCCAGTTGTTAGTGGCCCATCGGTAGTTTGTGCCCTTGCGACTTCAGCTTATTCTACGCCATTTAACCCTGGCAGAGTTTATGTTTGGTCAGTAACAGGAGGAATCATTGCAGCCGGACAAGGATCATCAAACGTTTTAGTTACTTGGGCATCATCTGGCACTGGAACTTTATTTGTTAGTGATTCTGCAACTATTGGTGGATGCAAAACTATTTCTAGTGTATTTAATGTGTCTATTAACGCAATTCCCACGCCAACAATTTCTGGTTCAAATATAGTATGCTCTGGCTCTAGTGCAACATACGCAACTCCTGCTTCGGCTGGTCATGCTTATTATTGGGTAATAACTGGAGGGGTCATTTCTTCCGGACAAGGAAGTGCGAGTATCAATGTTATTTGGGCAGGATCCGGATTAGGAACACTTACTGTTACCGACACACTTATTTCGGGAAATTGTTTTACTACAACCCCTAATTATTTGGTCAATAAAATTTCTGGAACAAACCCAATTATAACAGGAAGTAAAAGTGTTTGTACCAATTCAAATGCTAGTTACTCAACCCCTGTAAATACCGGAAGAAGTTATTTTTGGAATGTGGTAGGTGGAACCATTACCTCAGGCCAAGGTACAGCAGTGGTTGATGTTCTGTGGGGTTCAGTTGGTTCAGGTTCTATAACGGTAACAGATAGCATTGATGGACTTGGTTGCAAATCAACCACAGCGCCATATAATGTGGCCATTATCGCTAAACCATCTGGTATTGTTTCAGGGGCAAATGAACTTTGTGCAAATTCGAATGCCATGTACGGCACAGTTAATAATTCAAATTTAACTTTTGCATGGACTGTTACTGGAGGTACTATTACAAGTGGGCAAGGAACATCAAGTATTATGGTAACTTGGGGTAGCGGACCATCTGGTTTGGTTAGCTTAACTGGAACTTTGATTGGTTCAAGTTGCACTTTTGAAGCTTCTAGAGTTGTTAAAATCAACCTAATTCCGAGCGCAGACTTTACCGTGACGCAATCGGCAGGTAAGTTAACTTTGGTACCTGTACAAGCAGGGTTAAGTTGCAAGTGGATGTTTGGTGATGGCGATTCAAGCAATTCAAATTACCCAACTCATACTTATGCGGTTAATGGGATTTATACAATCAATTTAAAAGCAATTAGCCCACAAGGTTGTTTTAACGAAAGTTCGCAAATTATAAATGTAATATCGGTGGGTGTGCAAGAGCTCTTTGCCAGCATGTATCAAATGAAAGCATATCCAAATCCATTCCAAGGTAAAACCACCATTTCCTTTAATCTGTTTGAACCTAGTGATGTTGAAATGGAGGTATTTGATATAACAGGAAGATTGGTTCAAACCATGCTACCTCTGCAAGAATTGAAACAAGGTAAGTTTGAATTTGAATTTAATTCGGAAGTAAGGCCAAGCGCTTCATCTGTATATTTGGTGAAAGTGAAAATTGCAAATCAAACTCAATATTTGAGGATAGTACATGCTGAATAATTTAGTTTCATTCATAGGAGAAAAACCGGCACCATTAGGTGCCGGTTTTTTTTATTAACTTTTTTAATGTTTTTTCGCAGCATGCAAGGCACGCTAATTGTAATAAACGGACCAACCGCGGTTGGTAAAACACGGCTAGCAATAGCATTGGCTCAGGCCTTGCAAACCGAAATTATTTCTACTGATTCTCGACAGTTTTATCGTGAGATGAGCATTGGCACTGCAAAGCCAAGTGAGGCAGAATTAGTTCAAGTGAAACACCATTTTATAGGTAATTGCTCTGTTAAAGATTATTATTCGGCGGGCGATTTTGAAAGAGAATCACTCCTAAAAGTAGAAGAGTTATTTGGTTCAGGAAAAAACTTTGTGATAGCTATTGGTGGCTCTGGTTTGTATATAAAGGCTCTTTGTGAAGGTTTAGATGAAATGCCAGCGGCCAATTTATCCTTAAGAGAGGATTTAATTCATCGGTTTGAAATGGAGGGCATTGCATACTTGCAAGAAGAATTAAAGAAATTGAATCCTAAAAAATTTGAAACCATAGATCAAAAAAATCCCCAACGTTTGATGCGCGCAATTGAGCTGAGTCATCAAGGGGTTACTCAAAGCAAACCTAAAGCCCGTCCTTTTCAAATTTTGAAAATTGGATTGGAATTACCGCGTGAATTGTTGTATCAAAGAATAAATAGTAGAGTAGATGCTATGATGCGCGATGGTTTATTGGAGGAAGTGAAATCGTTGGTTCAATACGAAAAATTAAATGCGTTAAAAACAGTTGGGTATAAAGAGCTTTTCTCTTACCTACATGGTGAGATTGAATTGAACAAATCAGTTGAATTAATTAAGCAGCATACGAGAAATTATGCCAAGCGACAAATTACTTGGTTCAAAACAGATGCAGATATAAATTGGTTTAGTCCTGAAAATCAATTTGATATATTAGAGTTTATTCAAAAATTCTAATTTATACAAAGCATGCTAAAAATATTTACCTTTGCGGTTGCATAAATATATGGAACTGTTTCAACTTTTCTTAAAGGCTTCTACTTGGTTATCATTAATTACTTTAACATTAATGGAAATAGTATTGGGCATAGACAATGTTATTTTCATTTCATTAGTTACGTCTAGGTTACCACAAGGAGAGCAAAATAAGGCTCGAAAATTGGGTTTGTTTTTTGCCTTGTTTATAAGAATTGTATTGCTAGCATTTATCAGTTATTTGGTAAATTCATTAAAGTATCCTGTCTTTTATTTGCTAGATCATGGTATTAGTTGGAGAGATATTATTTTGCTTTCGGGGGGTCTTTTCTTATTATACAAAAGCACGCTTGAGATATTTGAGTTACTAGAAGATGGAGGAAGTGGGGCATCAAAAAATGGCACCCAAAGTTTTTGGAATGTGGTACTGATGGTTATTTTAATAGATATTGTTTTTTCATTTGATTCTATTATTACAGCAGTTGGCTTGGCTCAAGAATTACCGGTAATGATTCTTGCGGTGATTTTCTCCATGATTATCATGTTGTTTTTCTCTGGCGCAATTGCAAAATTTATCAATCAGCACCCAAGTATTAAATTATTGGCTTTGGCTTTTTTATTAGTTATTGGAATAATGCTCCTTATTGAAGGATGGAGTCATGAATTGGCCGAACAATACAACCTAAAAGGGTTTGTTTATTTTGGTATGGCCTTTTCTGTAATGGTGGAGTTGCTAAACATGAAAATGAGAACTAAAAAATCTTCACCAGTTGTGCTTCATGATATCTACAAGGAAGAGAATGACCAAAGTTGATTTTGAAGACTGGGGTTTAATAGATTACCAATTAGCTTGGGATCAGCAAGAGGTCATTTTTAAAGGAATGGTTAATCACAAATTAAATCAAAGGGATGTTCCTCAAGTTAATCAAACATTGGTAAATAATTCCCTTATTTTTTGCCAGCATCCGCATGTTTATACACTTGGGAAAAGTGGCAAAAAGGAAAATTTATTGTTAGATGAGGAAGGATTAAAATTGAATGACGCAAAATTTTATCCCATAAACCGCGGAGGAGATATAACCTATCATGGTCCGGGTCAGTTAGTAGGATACCCAATATTTGATTTGGAGCAGTTCTTTACAGATATACATAAGTACTTACGTTATCTGGAAGAAGCTGTAATTTTAACCTTAGCCGAATATGGTGTTGTAGGCGGCAGATATGAAGGTTATACTGGCGTTTGGATTGATCCTGATAAGCCAAGTGCCAGAAAAATTTGTGCAATGGGAGTAAGGTGCAGCAGGTGGGTAACCATGCATGGCTTTGCATTCAATATACTTACTGATTTAAGCTATTTTAAACACATTATTCCTTGCGGTATTGATGATAAAGACGTCACAAGTTTGGAGCGCGAATTAGGATATAAACCAGAATTTGATGAGGTTTCTTTTAAATTAAAAGAAAATATTGCCAAGCAATTTCTGTTTAGTTTTTCTTGATTACCTTTTAATCACCAATTTATTACTAAAGGTTCTTTGGCCACTTACCATTGAATAATAATATAAGCCTGACGGCAAGAAGGAGGTATCAATTTTTACCTCATGTACTCCTCTGGTAAATGCTTCATCTACTAATACCATTATTTCTTTGCCGCTGACTTCAAATAATTTTATTAGCACCATTTCGCCAAAACCATTGAATCTAATATTGGTGTAACTATCTGCAGGATTAGGATAATTGCCAAAATTATTTGAATAATCACTTGCTAAATCATTCATTCCTGTGGCACTGGTGTTAACAATTGGTAGTACTGGAAACGACTTAAACATCACAGAATTTAAATCTTTGTCGCTTACCCCAAACCAATCTTTTAACAACGTTGCATACACAGATCTAAAATCGGTTTGCATGGCAATATTGTCGCCGCCACTTGGGTTATTTGGAATAACGGGATTACTTCCATAAATACCTCCATTAACTTTAGTGCCAAAAATAAACATAGGCGCGGCGGCTCCGTGGTCTGTTCCCAAACTGTCATTGCTTTTTATCCGCCTACCAAACTCCGAAAAGGTCATCCCTAGCACACGATCTTGAATTGCTAACAATTTCAAATCATCTTGAAAGGCATTTACTGCGACAGAAATTTTGCTCAATAAATTTGCATGTGCGCCAGTTTCGGTTCCTCCTGTTGTGGCTACTTGTCCGGCGTGTGTATCAAACCCTCCCAAGCTTACCATGTATACTTTTGTTTTTAATCCACCAGCAATTAACCTAGCAACAATTTTTAATTGATCAGCTAAAGTATTTGTTCCTTGTGTTGGGTATAACGTAGATTTATTTGTGGCCTTATCTGCTGCCCCTTTAATACTTCCTGAATATTGTTGTGTTTGTTGTGCAACTAACCTCACAAATGAAAGTTCATGCCCCATTGGCGTGTTAGGCGCAGGGTCAATGGTTCCACTAACAAATTGATAAAAATTAGTTGGATTGGTAATACTCATTCCCATGCTCATATTAATACCTTGGTAGGCGGGCGATACCATTGCGCCTATCTGAATGGCTGGTGGATCAGGCTGTGTGGCATTGGGATATCCAGTTGGAAAATTTGGAAATTGGGTATCCATATATCTGCCCATCCAACCTGTTTCTTCATAAACATCATTGTCGCTCGCTGTAAGCCAAATATCAGTTGACCTAAAATGAGAATAATCCTGATTTGGATAGCCTACACTTTGTAAAATGCTAACATTTCCTTTATCGTACAAACCCTTTATTTCGCCTAGTGCAGGGTGCAGTCCGGTTAACAAAGTTCCGTTTAACGAAAGTACCTTGGATTCTTGAATAGCAATGTTTCCTCGGGCCGACATTAGCTTGCTGTATTGGTCTAGTGGGATAACTGTGTTTAATCCGTCATTACCTCCATTTAATTGGATCAAAACTAAAACATGGTCTTCATTTCCTGCTTTATTTAAGAATTCAATAAGTGGAGAATCTGCATAGGCTTGCAGCGAGAAACCATTCAATACCAGCGGAAGTATTCCTGCGCTAATACTTTTTCCAATGAAATCTTTTCTGTTCATGATTTATTTTTTAAGATTAGCACAATTGATATTCGGCTTGCCCCATTAAATATTTTAACAAGGCTTGCAGCCTTGTATTTACTGTTGCGATAGCCATAGTATTTGTTGGGTTTGCGATATAGATACTCCAAGCGTCTGTCCAGTATGCATCCGAACTTTGACCCGAAAGCAAAAACGATGTTTTTATAAAAGCTTTAGTAGTTGCACTTAAATCATCGGGATAAATTAACTGAACAATTTGATCGATTAATGTATTTGGGTTGCCTGGATTATCAAAGAGTTTGGCAAAGGCAATACAATCAATTATTAATTTATAACTAAAGCGAGTGTAGCCTGTATAAACAAGGAAATCGCAAAATGAATTTCTTTTTGGTAGTGAATCTGAATTGATCCAAATTTCATAGTACTGTGGGTTTTCATAATAAGCGGGCCATCCCGCCACATTTGGTGGATCGCCCAGGTCTTGACTTAAAATTATGCCATACTGCTGAATAAATTGCCAGTGGCCATATTGCTGTTGAATATTGCTTGCCGTTGGGAATTGTAATTTTGTTTGTTTGGCAAATCCAATTAAATGATCAATCGGATTTTTTATCATGCATCCTCTGTTCAGGGTGTCAAAAAAATGTTCGCTTTTTAGTAAAGTTTCAATAACAATTTTTACTTCATAATTATTGGCCCTAAAAATATTTGCTAGCGGCAAAATAACATTGGTTTCAACTGATTCATCAATTACATAATAAACAAAATAGCGATAAATTTTTCTAACAATGTATTTGGCAACTTCTTGTTGAGCAAAAAGCATGGTTAATAAATCATTTAATTCATCGGTACCTGCACTTGCGTTTGTCCTGCCAATTATGCTTGTATTGCCATAAAAAGATGAAAATATTTTATTAGTTGTATCGTGTTTGGAAACATCAAAAAATGCAGTGGCCGCAGTCCTGCTCACTCTCCAACCTGTCAATACTTTAGCTGCCTGCTTAACGTCTTCTTCGGTATAATGAATGGGTAAATCTTTTCCAATGGTAAAGAGTTCTTGCAGCTCTCTACCGTAGTTTTCGTCAGGAGCAGTTTTTGTATTTTTATCGCCATTCAAATAAATGAGCATGGCTGGATCCATGGTAATTTGTTTTACCATTTCTTTAAAGTTTCCTAAACACATACTTCTTATTAAAGCATGGTGTTTGTATGATAACCTAGCTTCTTGAACTGTAATACATTCAGTTGAAAAATGATTGTGCCAAAATAAGGTCATTTTTTCTCTGATATTTCTTTCTTGGTTCAGCAAGAGCCCTGCCCACCAATATTTTAAAGATTGTATTCTTGCTCCATTTAAAAGTGGATTTTGTGGCGCATTTATCCAGGTTGTGCCATTGGGAACATCTGCGTCTGCTTGCCCTGTATTGTAGCCATAGTTGTTTAAGGGCGGCTCTGGCGCAGTAGCTGGCAGTGTTAATAAATAATCAACGGTTTGAACCAAACTCTTTGATTTAAAAAAATCTAAATCACTCTTACTAACTCCAAATAAGGTTCTCCTGAGTAGGTGCAAAATTTGCGCATCACCCCAAGTACCTTGGTAGACATTAATGCCAGTGGATGTTTTTTGCAAATGCCTGGGCAAGCTTTTATTAGATGGGTCAATATAAGGTTCTTCAGGAATACCTGAATCCTTTTTGGTGATATCTAAAAACTCTTTTCTAGTAATTTTAGCCATAACCTCGATTTTAATTGTTGGATAAAAATAAGTAAAAAAGGTTTAAACAACAACAAATAAATAAAAAACACAATTTTGTGATTACGCAATGAAATCTTAGGTTTGATCCATGGAAAAGATTCTGAATTATATCAATGGTGAACTTATTGAACCAATATCCAAACAATATTTAGAAAATGTAGATCCTTCAATAGGTTTGGCCTATAACCTATGTCCAGATAGTGATGCCAGTGATGTGGAACTGGCATATGAGGCTGCTGCGGCAGCTTTTCCAGCATGGAGTGAAATGGGTACCGGAGATAGAAGTAAAATAATGTTGAGGCTTGCAGCACTTATAGAAAAAAACAATGATGTATTGGCCTTAGCTGAGTCTGTTGACCAAGGCAAGCCCTTGTGGTTGGCCAAAAATGGTGAAATACCCAGAGCTCAATCTAATATTCATTTTTTCGCAACCGCTATTGAACATTATGCCTCAGAGGCTCACCCTATGGGCAATCATGCTTTAAATTATACCTTAAGAACACCCATTGGTGTAGTTGGATGTATAAGTCCTTGGAATTTACCTCTGTATTTGTTCACCTGGAAAATTGCACCAGCATTGGCCGCAGGAAATTGTGTGGTAGCAAAACCATCAGAAATAACACCAATGACGGCCTACCTTTTTAGTAAATTATGCATAGAAGCTGGTTTGCCAAAAGGAGTGTTAAATATAGTTCATGGTTTGGGTCCAAAGGTTGGTTCAGCCCTTGTTGCTCATGAAAAAATTACCGCCATTTCATTCACAGGTGGCACAAAAACTGGAGCAGAAATTGCCAGAATTGCCGCGCCAATGTTTAAAAAGCTTTCATTAGAATTAGGAGGTAAAAATCCTAATATCATATTTGCCGATTGTGATTTTGAAAAAACAGTGAAGGAAAGTGTTAGGGCAAGTTTTACCAATCAGGGTGAGATATGTTTATGCGGATCTCGCTTGTATATTGAAAGGTCTATTTATGCGAAGTTTAAAGAAGCCTATATCGCTCAAGTTAAGCGTTTAATAGTTGGTGACCCTTTATTGGATGAAACAAAAGTTGGCGCCATTGCTAGTAAAATGCATTTCGAAAAAGTATTGGGTTATATTGAATTGGCCAAAGAAGAGGGTGGAACCATTTTAACAGGAGGCGTTGCAGTTAATCCTGCTGGTAGGTGCCTCAATGGCTATTTTATTGAGCCAACAGTTATTGAAGGTTTGGGGCATTTATGCCGAACCAACCAAGAAGAAATATTTGGACCGGTGGTTACCATACAGCCTTTTGATACCGAAGATGAAGTTTTGGAAATGGCCAATAGCACAGCTTATGGTTTAGCTTGCACCGTATGGACAGAAAATTTAACCAAAGCACACAGGGTTGCAGCCAAAATGAAGAGTGGAATTGTTTGGATCAATTGTTGGTTATTGCGTGATTTACGTACCCCATTTGGTGGGATGAAACAAAGTGGAGTTGGGAGAGAAGGTGGTTGGGAGGCCTTGCGATTCTTTACCGAGGCTAAAAATGTTTGTGTGAAATTGTAAGCAAATTCTATATTCGTTAAAATTTTAAAAACATGGATCAAGATCAAAACCAAAATCAATTACAAATTGAACTCAGCGAAGAAATGGCTGAAGGTATATATTCTAATTTAGCCATCATTACACATAGCAACAGTGAGTTTGTTATTGATTTTGTACGTGTAATGCCTGGTGTGCCCAAGGCTAAGGTAAAATCTAGGATAGTACTAACACCAGATCATGCCAAAAGATTGTTAATGGCCTTAAGTGAAAACATCAATAAATTTGAAGATATGAATGGGAATATTGCCATGAACAATGATTCTGGTGCTCCTTTTCCTATGAATTTTGGTGGTCCAACAGGCCAAGCTTAATTGGTTTGAACCAATTAATTAAAAAATAGTTCAAGTATAGCTTAGCCATTGCTAAAAGTTTGTTTTGAATATCCTCACTGCGATACTCAGGAGAACTATGCCAAAAAATTTACGCACCAAAGCCAAACCAGAATCGCCTAACAGCTTTTCAATTTTGCTGGATGACCTTAGCACCACATAAACAATAATTAGGTTCAATAAAATACCTAAGGTAATATTTGGTAGGCTATATACAGCCCTCATACTAATTATGGTAGTTAATGTTCCAGATCCTGCAATGATTGGGAATGCAATGGGAATGATACTTCCGGTTTTGGCGGCTGGGTCGTTCTTTAAAATTTCAATTCCAAGAATCATTTCCATGCCAATAATGAAAATGACAATAGAACCTGCAATGGCAAAAGATTGAATATCCACGCCAAATAAACCTAGAAATTTTTCTCCTACCAACAAAAAAACCACCATTAATGCGCCTGCGTAAAGGGTTGCTTTTTCGCTGTCTAGGTGGTTCTGACGATTTTTGATACTAATAATTATGGGCAAGGCGCCAATTATATCTATTATGGCAAATAGTGTTAGGGTAATTGTTATTATATCTTGTATTGAAAACATCGTGACAAAGATAGCTTTGAACTCTGTTAAAATAGTAATATTTTGCAAGCGTGAGATTTTTAAAGTCATTATTTGTAAATATCCTACTCATCGCAATACTTGTTTATTTGCTTGTTTGGGTTGCTGCTCAGTCGCTAAGTGTTTATACACGTCACGACCAATCTCTTACGCTTCCTAATTTAAAAGGGCTAAAAATGGAGGATGCAGAAGCCTTGTTACGTCAGAAAAAATTGAGGTATATTATAACAGATACTGTTTTTGTTGACAAACTGCCTAAATCTTCAGTGGCTGAACAAAATCCACCACCTAATTCCAAAGTTAAAGAAGGAAGGATTATTTATTTAAGTATTAATTCGGATGCAGGAGCCACAGTTTTGATGCCTAATCTAATTAATAGCTCTTTGCGTTATGCAGAAACAGTTTTATCAGGAATGGGCTTGTTGCTAGGGAACGTTACCTCTAAGCCAGACATTGCGCAAAATGCGGTTCTAGACCAAGTTTGGAAGGGAATGAGCATTCAACCAGGTTCAAAATTACCAAAAGGATCTGCTATAGATTTAATCATTGGAGATGGTAGTGGTGGCGCTTTAGTTTCAATGCCCAATTTAAATGGCTTGAGCCTAATAGATGCAACAAATGTTCTGCAATCTTCGTTATTGCAATTGGGCACAATTGTATATGAAGGAAACCCTAAAGATAGTACTAAGGCTATTGTAAAAAGGCAAAATCCACCATACTCTGAGGGTGCTACCATAAAGGGAGGAGAGTTTGTTGACTTATTTCTATCTTCAAAATAATAGATGAATTTTAAAAAAGTAGTTTTAGTCTTAGGTATTTTGCAGCTTTATTTTTTGAGTTTTGCTCAAGAAGTTCGTGTGCCTTTGATGAATAATCCAGTTTTACAAAAGGAAAACCCTGAATTGACGTTGACAGACTTAAATAAAAGTGCGGGTGTATTTCCATTAATTGATTTCTTTGATACTGATGGTAAAACCAACTTAAATTATTGGTTAATGAACTCTTGTCAGGTTCTAAAGAATAAATTGGTTTTTAACGCAATCGATAGTTCAGGTAATTTATATCCTTCAGCTGGAGCTATGGATCAATTGGTTTCAAACAATATAAATAACAGTTTTGCAGTTAACCCGCTATTTTTGAGTTTCACATTTTCAACTGGTGAAACATTTGAAGCAAACGACTCATTTATTGTTTCTGCAAAAAATAATTTTGGAGAATGGGAAAAGATTTGGGAAAGTGGGCTTTCAATTGCAAAAGAGAGAGAGGTAATCATTGATTTACCTAAAAATAAATTTGGTTCGAACCAATTTGCGCTAAAATTTATTGCCTATTCAACTAATTTATCCTTGACCAATACAGCCATTTTTACCTTATCCAAATTAGTTGTTTCAACCAAATTGCCATTGGGATTGCACGAACATTTAAGGTTACCCCACATGCCAGATTCTTCTGCTAGTTGGGATTATTTTTCAGGGTCGGATGTGAAAGTGCTCAATGGATTGGATATTAATTATCCTTGGGGAAATGTTGCCAAGTTAGATGTTAAAAAAACAAGTGGTTTGGTTTACGATAATGCAAGTAATCTATACGGAGGTGCAGATACTTTTTTTATGCATCCCTTTGATGTTCTAAGCAACCAAGTTGGTGATACCATCATTTTTTCATTTGCCACAAAAGCCGCCCCTGTTAACTTGAATGGCGATTCTTTAATTGTTGAATTTAAGAATAATTTAGGTCAATGGATTAGGGCTGTTTCATTAGGTGGAGCAGCAGTTAGTTATTTTAAATCGCACGATTTCAATATTAACATAGGTAGAAACAGACATGCTAATTTTCAGGCAAGGTTTATTTTTAAATCTACCTATTCTAACACAAATTATGCCTATTGGATGATTAGTGGATTTAGATTGCTTAGGAAGATTCAATTGCCTTTTTTTGATGATTTTTCAAACTCAAGGATCACCGTAAACAATGATAGGTGGGTAGATAATTTTGTTTATGTGAACAATGATTTCCCGGTTAATTCACCAAGTATTAATGTAGCCACATTCGACGGTTTAGATGCATTTGGGAATGCTTATTCTAAATTTGATACCAAAGGAATTTGTGATTTGTTAACCTCAAGGTCTATCAATCTTAAGGGATTAACTGCAGCAGATTCGCTTATACTTAGTTTTTACTATCAATATGAGCCACAAGGAACAACCAATCAAATTTATCCAGATGATTCTTTAATTATTGAACTGCGTAATTCGCCAATGGAAAAGGATTCTTTTGCTATTGTTAAAATGATTGCAGCAAAAGATACCTTACTCAATACCTTTAGCTTTTACCAATATATAATCACTGATCCAAAATTTTTTCATGAAGATTTTCAAATTAGGATTAAAAATAGAGGTAGCCAAACTGGTAATTTGAGTCAGTGGCATATTGATTATTTAAGGTTTAATAAAGGCAGAAAATTAAATGATGCCATCAAGGATCTGTCTCTAAGCAATACCCCACCAATTATTTTGGGACCATATACCAGTATGCCATGGTATCAATACCAAGCAAACAAAGCTTCATATAAAAACATTCCAGCTAGTTTGCGATTGGTTAATCATGATAATCAGCCTTATGCTGTAGATTATTTTAGGTCTGTTATAAAGCCTGAAGGAGATACTTTAGATAAGTTTAATAATATTTTACCTACAATAAAATCTAAAAGCGATTCTACTATTTTAATTGATAAATCATTTGATTTTGAAAGCACTTCAAGTGGTGATAGTCTCGTATTTAACACGAGGTATAGAATTAAGATTAGCGGTAATCAAAACGACAATGTTACCGGAAATGATACCTTTTCTGTGCCAACTATTTTTAGTAATTACTACGCTTATGATGATGGCACTGCGGAAGGTGGTTATGGTATAAAGAATAAAATAAATGTAGGAGCTAATTTAAAATTCAAACTTGAGGTTCCAGATTCTGTTGTGGGAGTATATATTTTTTTCAACCAATCCGAAAAAGATGTGAGTACACAAAGTTTTAATATTAAAGTTTGGAAAAGTATTTCACCTTTGTTTGAGCCTGCTAGCTCGGATATAGTATTGTACAGTGAGGAGATTAAAAATCCGCTATATAATAATAAAATCAATGGTTTCACCGCTTTCCGTTTTACCAATGCAATTGCTGTAAGTGATTCTTTTTACATTGGTTGGGATCAAACCAATGCCTATGTATTAAACGTGGGTTTAGATAAAAATTATCCTTTTATCCTGAACCAAAACTCAGCGTATAAAATGGATGGAAGGTGGTACCCAAGTGCAATTCCTGGTGCATTGATGATAAGGCCAATTATGAAGCAATTTTTAGGAATTGCAACTGCTTTGAATGAGCAAAAAATGTTGAAACTAGATGATTTTAACCTATATCCAAATCCAGCAAGTAATCAAATAACTGTTGATTTAAAAGATGCTGATTCCTACAGCATAAAATTAATTGATTTAACTGGAAAGGAAGTGGCGAGTTTGAGCAGCAACAAGGGAGTTATTATACTCCCAGAGCTTAGTTTAGGGGTTTATTTGGTCCATTTTATGCACGCCGAATTGGGTATAAATTATGTTAAGAAAATAATTATTAAGAATTAAAAAAAAATAGACATATGGCAGATATTACTGTACAAGAATTGCACGAACGCATGCAAAAAGGTGAAAAGTTAAATGTGATTGATGTGCGCGAGGAATACGAATTTGAAGAGTTTAACATTGGAGCAAGGTTAATTCCTTTGGGCACACTACCTGGTTTGCTTAATGAATTAGACAATCTTAAAAATGAAGAGGTGATTGTTCATTGTAGGAGCGGGGCTCGCAGTAACAATGCCAAAATGTATATGATGAGTGAGGGCTTTACCAATGTTCGCAATTTGCTTGGTGGCATGATGGCTTGGCAATCTGAGATAAACGATTAGTATTTTCTCTTGAAAACGAGGGTTTCAATTTGCTTTTTCATAGGATTAATAGGGATAACTTTTTTTAATCTTTTTTGCCATTCTGTGAATGGAGAAAAGGATGTATCACCCTATTTAAATCACTCTGATACGGTAAGCTATGTGGGCAAAGAGGCCTGCAAAAACTGTCACCCCGCCATATATAATAGTTTTATTGAAACGGGAATGGGGCAATCATTTGGAGCTGCCACCAGAGAGAAATCTGCAGCCCAATTCAAAGGCCATAAGCCCGTTTTTGATTCCATAAAAAATCTATACTATTATCCTCATTGGATAAAAGATAGTATGTATATTACTGAGTTTCGCTTGAAGGGGAAGGATACCATTTACCAGCGCACTGAGCGTGTTGATTATATTATTGGATCGGGCCAACATACAAATTCTCATTTAAGTGTTATTAATGGATTTGTGTATCAATTGCCATTAACTTGGTATGCTCAAAAACACAAATGGGATTTACCTCCAGGTTTTGAAAAAGGTAGAAATGTTAGGTTTTCTAGAGCCATAGAAATGGAGTGTATGAGTTGTCATAACGCCATGCCAACTATTGAAAAAGGTTCTGTTAACAAATTTATTAAAATACCTGATGGCATTGATTGTGAGCGGTGTCATGGACCCGGAGGTCTGCATGTTTGGGATAAGCTTCAAGGTAATTTTGTAGATACTGCCCATCAAATAGATTATACCATAGTAAATCCAAGGAAGTTAAGTTGGGAACTGCAAATAGATGTTTGCCAAAGATGTCATCTGCAAGGAAATGCTATTTTAAAACCGGGTAAGCAATTTTCTGATTTTAAACCAGGGATGAAGTTGAGCAGCATGGTAGATGTATTTTTGCCAAAATACGAAGGCAGAGAAGATGAATTTATTATGGCATCTCATGCGCAAAGATTGCAACAAAGTAAATGCTTTATTGAATCGAATAAGCTTGTTAAAAAAGACGAAAGCAAAAGCTTTGGTACATTAAATCTAACCTGTATTACATGTCACAATCCTCATGTAAGTGTGAAGGTAACAGGTACTCAAATTTTTAATAATGCCTGTAAAAATTGTCATAGTAACAACACTTGCACCGAATCTAAAGCGAAATTGAATTTGGTTCAAAACAACTGTGTGAGCTGCCATATGCCTAAAAGCGGTGCCATAGATATTCCACATGTAAGTGTGCACGATCATAAGATAAAAATACCGGTTGAACCAAAGAAGCTGAGCGACATTAAAAAATTTGTAGGAATTTATTGTGTAAATAATATGAGCTTAAACAATGAGGCAAAAGCTAAAGGTTATTTGGGATATTTTGAGAAATTTGAAGGTGAGCTAGGCTCTTTAGACTCTGCTAATTATTGGGTTAAAGATATAAAAGACCTGATCGTTCAAACTGAGATACAAATACATTCGGCCTATTTAAATAATGATTGGGTGGAGGTGATTCATTTGGCTAAAAATATTAGTGTTGAAACTGAAAGTGATTTTTGGACTTGCTATAGAATTGGCCAAGCCTATCAGAATACAAATGATTACCAAAGTGCACAAGTTTATTATGAAAGGGCTGTAAAATTGGCTCCATATAACCTCGAATTTGAAAATAAATTAGCAATTATTTATTTGCTTCAAAATAAATTTGAATTAGCTATTGCTCAGTTTAAAAATAGTTTACAACAGCAACCTAAGCAACAAGAGGCCTTGGTTAATTTGGGTTTTGCCTATGCCAATCTTAAAGAGAATAAATTGGCATTAGATTGTTATTCGCAAGCATTAAAACTAGATCCAGATCAACAACAAGCCCTGTTAAATAGAGCTGCATTGTTTCATTTAGCAGGTGAAAGGCGTAAGGCAATTTTTGACTTAAAACAAATTTTGCTAATCAATCCTGGGCAAGAACAAGTGAAATTATTATTGAAAGAAATTGAATCTGAATAACTTGTGGTTAAAGAATATTTGTTTAGTGATGACTAATTCTGAAATTCGTTCCAACAAATTATAAATATGGGAAAGGCAGAACAAGAGTTATTTAATAGAAAGAATATCCGTATCGGCATTTGGCTTACAATTCTTGTTTTTTGTTTTGTTGGGTTTAAAATATATTCAGATGTATTTAGTGAAAATGTGTCACTCAAATATGCAGATTCTAGCAAATACTTATTAGTGCGTTCAGATAATGATATTAATAGGTTTTATGCCGAAATTGAAAAGGGGTATTACCTTAATAATTTTGCTTCTTTTAAACGCATAGCTAATTTAATACAATTGAAAGATAAGCTAAAGCCAGGGCGGTATTTGCTGAGCAGGGGAATGAGTAATTTTGATTTGCTAAAAAAGATAATAAATGGGAGGCAAGAAACAGTTGATATTGTGTTTAATTATGCAGAAAGATTGAGTGACCTTTCAGTTTTTTTTGGGCAAAATTTGGAACTAGATAGTAATAATTTATTAGCGATGTTGCATGATCCTTCAGTCAATAAAAAGTACGGATTTGATTCATTGAATTTTATTGGTATGTTTATTCCTAATACCTATAATTTTTATTGGAATACAAGAGGTGCTGCATTTTTAGAAAGGATGAAACGAGAATATGCTAGCTTTTGGACCGCTGAAAGAATAGGTAAGGCAATGGCTTGCAAGTTAACAAAACAGCAAGTAAGTACTTTGGCAAGTATTGTTCAAAAGGAGAGCAATAAAAATGATGAGATGCCTATTGTGGCAGGTGTTTACCTAAATAGATTGCGCATAGGCATGCCATTACAGGCTGATCCAACAGTTATTTATGCGTGGAATGACAGAAGTATTAAGCGTGTCACAAATATTCAAACCAGCATTTTTTCACCATTCAATACTTACAGAAATATTGGTTTGCCACCCGGTCCAATATGCGCACCAAGCATAAAATCTATAGATGCTGTGCTTAATTACGCACAGCACAATTATTTATATTTTTGTGCCCGTGAAGACCTGAGTGGTTATCATGCATTTGCTACTTCCTTTCAACAACACCAGCAAAATGCTAAGCGATACCAAATGGCCTTAAATGCCTTGAATATTAAATAGGCTAGTCTCTTCTACCTAGGTAAATTTGAAGGTAATATAATAATGTTGCAACAGAGGCAATAGCGGCAACTACATAGGTGCTTGCAGCCCATTTTAAAGCATCTTTGGTCATTGGATATTCTTCTGGGCGCACAATATTTTTAGTTTCTAACCATGCCAAAGCACGGTTGCTTGCATCAAATTCAACCGGCAAAGTTATAATTGAAAACACAGTGATGGTAGCAAATAGAATAATACCCATTAGCAACAAGGCCGGAAAAACATTGATTAAAAGAATACCGCCTAATAATACCCACTGCACATATTTGGATGCTATGCTAACTGCAGGCACCACACTTGACCTAAACTTTAGCCAAATATATGCTTTGGAATGCTGCACTGCATGTCCGCATTCATGCGCAGCAACCGCAGCGGAAATAACACTTCTGCCATAAAAAACATCGTGACTTAAATTTACAGTTCTACTTTCTGGGTTATAATGGTCGGAAAGTTCACCCTCAGAACTTAAAATTTGAACATCATAAATACCATTGTCATTTAACATCATTTTTGCAATTTCAGCACCCGTTAAATGGTTGGCTAAACCTACTGCTGAATATTGTTTAACTTTTGATTTGAATTTCCAACTCACATAAAAACTGAGTAACATTGGAATAATAATATAGAATAACATAATTTTAATATTTTAGCTTGATTTTGCAATTAGCGTACCAATCGAAAAATTATTACTAGTATGGCAAAAATGAATAACAAAATGCTAATTCTATTGATTCCGTGCATAACTTTTAGGTTAAAGGATGACGGATTGTCAGTTTTGGATTTTTTCCAAAAGGCAATATAAGTAAGTATCTTTTTCCACATAATTAAACAAAATTAAGCATTTTGAATGGATGTAAAATGAATAATTTTTAGTTTATGTAAAAAATATTTTTAGACTAATCTAAAAAGTTTATATTTGCACTATGTATTCATTTACAGAGGAAAACTATTTAAAAGCCATATACAAGCTTCAGGAGCAATCGAGCGAATCTATCAACACCAATGCAATTGCCATTGTAATTCAAACAAAAGCGGCAAGTGTAACCGATATGATTAAAAAATTATCTGAAAAAAAACTATTGAATTATGAAAAATACAAAGGAGTAGTTTTAACAGAATTGGGTAAAAAGGTTGCAATTGAAACAGTGAGAAAACATAGGTTGTGGGAGACTTTTTTGCACAATAAATTAAATTTCACTTGGGATGCGGTGCATGATATTGCTGAGCAATTGGAGCATATACAATCGCAAGAATTGATAGATAAGTTGGACGATTTTTTGGGTTTTCCCTCACACGACCCGCATGGTGATCCAATTCCTGGAAAGAATGGGGAAATGAAAGAAAGTAATTTTGTTGTTTTAAGCGATTTAAGGGAAGGGGAGCTTGGCATTATCAGTGGCGTGGTTAATCACAGTTCTTTATTTTTGAAACATTTGGAGAGTAATGAGCTTATTTTGGGTAAGCGAATACTGGTGCAAGTAATAGTTGCATTCGACAATTCATTTCAAGTTAAAATAGAAGGAAAAAAAATATTACAATTGAGCAATGAGGTGGCAAGAAATATCCTTGTTAAAAAAATGAAATAGCATGGCAAAGCTCTCCGATAAATCTTTAAGTGAAGTTCATGAATCAGTGGATGCAACTCAACAAAGAGGTAGGTTCAAAACGCTTTTAGCCTTTGCTGGTCCGGCTTACTTGGTGAGTGTTGGGTATATGGATCCTGGCAATTGGGCAACCGATATAGCGGGTGGTAGTAGGTTTGGTTACACGTTAATATGGATTTTGTTATTAAGTAATTGGGTGGCCATTTTATTACAAAGTTTGGCTGCACGATTAGGAATTGTTAAAGGATTAGATTTGGCCCAAGCAAGCAGGCAACAATATCCAGGTTGGGTAAATTTTTCATTGTATGTTTTAGCTGAAATTGCTATTGCTGCAACAGATTTAGCAGAGATCATAGGTATGGCTATCGGTTTGAACCTATTATTTGATTTACCCATGTTATATGGTGTAATGATTACTGTTTTAGATACATTTTTATTGTTATTTCTCATCAATAAAGGAATTAGAAAAATTGAACTTTTCATCATTAGCTTAGTGAGTATTATTGGGCTATCCTTTTTTGCCGAAATGTTAATAGTTAAACCAGATTTGCCTGGTATAATGAAAGGATTTGTTCCATCCTCATTGACTGGTGAATCACTCTATATTGCCATTGGCATCATAGGTGCTACGGTAATGCCGCATAATCTTTACCTGCATTCATCATTGGTTCAAACCAGAAGAATTAAGAGGGATGATGAAGGTATTAGAAAGGCTATAAGATTTAATTTCTTTGATTCGGCCATTGCTTTGAATGCTGCGTTTTTTGTGAATGCCGCGATATTGATATTAGCAGCAGCAGCCTTTCATAAAAATGGCTATAATGAAGTTGCCGATATTTCGGATGCACATCAATTGCTCACAGGTATTTTTGGAACATTGGCTCCAGCATTATTTGCCATTGCCTTAATTGCGGCTGGGCAATCTTCTACTATTACCGGAACTTTAGCAGGGCAAATTGTAATGGAAGGCTATTTAAATTTAAGAATTAGTCCGTGGATTAGGCGTTTAATTACACGCTTAATTGCCGTTACTCCAGCTGTAGTTACGATACTTTATTTTGGAGAAGAACAATTAGGAGAGTTGCTAATATTTAGTCAGGTTATTTTGAGCTTACAATTGGGCTTTGCAATTATTCCGTTGATTCATTTTACAGGCAATGTAGAAATAATGGGTAAATTTAAGAACCCAAATTGGGTAAAAGTATTGGCATGGTTGTCTGCCATCGTGATTATAGGCTTAAATATTAAATTGGTAAGTGAAGAAGTTGGTTCATTTCTTGAAACCAGTTATTCGAATTCTTTTTGGCTGAGGAGTTTAATATTTACGGGCTTATTTTTTACTGCTATTTTGTTACTTTATGTTTTAATTTCTCCCTTAATATTTGAACAAAAATCGAAGGTATTGGTACCACACCTTCCATTAAAGAAACTGAGTATAGGTAAGCCAAAGAAATTTACTAAAATTGCGATTACGGTTGACTTTAGTTTGCAAGATGAGGCAAGCATTCAACATGCATTGAGTTTAGGCGATAAAAATACTTTATATTACCTAATTCACATAGTTGAATCGGCGGCAGCCAAAAGGCATGGAGAAGAGGTAATGGATATTGAATCAATGCAAGATTTACTTTGGATTCAATCTTATGCCAATGATTTAAATACTAAAGGAATTCATGTTCAGTATAAATTAGGATATGGAAATAGGGCAAGTAATATTGCACAAATGGTAACTGAGCTAAATGTTGAATTATTGGTGATGGGGGCTCATGGTCATGAAGGATTGAAAGATATTATTTTTGGTTCAACAGTAAATTCGGTTCGACATAAAGTAAAAATCCCAATATTAGTTGTTAGGTAGTATGAAATTGATTTATAAAGTTGGCAATCAAAAGAGTTATCGTATTACAGTTAGTGAAAAAGACACTGCTAGTTTTGATAGTGGAGAGGTACATCCAATTTATGCAACCTTTTCGTTGGGAAGAGATGCAGAATGGTGTTGCAGGTTGTTTGTTTTAGATATGAAAGAGGTTGATGAAGAAGGAATTGGAACTTTTTTAAACATTCAGCATGTTGGTGCGGCTTTAATTGGTTCAGAAGTTATATTTATTGCCACAATTATAAAAATTGAAGGTCATGAAGTAATATGTAGCTTTGAAGCAAAAGTAGGAGACAGGCTTATAGCCAAGGGCGAGCAAGGACAGAAGATTTTAAAAAAAGAAAAATTGGCTTTACTATTTAAGCAAATATCTTCTACTAATGATTAATTTCGCAATCCTTTTTGAGGAAAGGAATACAGATGGCAAAACAAATTAAGCACAAGGAAATTAATATCATTAATAAGAAGGCGGGCTTTGAATTTATACTGACCCAAAAGTTTGTTGCAGGTTTGCAAATAACAGGTACAGAAGTAAAATCAATTCGCTTAGGAAATGCTGGGATAGCTGAGGCTTATTGTTTTTTTAAAGGTGAGGAGTTGTTTATAAAGGGAATGAATATTGGAACTTTTAAGCAAGGAAGTCATTTCAACCATGATCCATTTAGGTTACGAAAGTTATTACTAAAGAAAAAAGAATTAGATAAGTTGAGGGTAAAAGCAGCTGAAAAAGGATTTGGAATTGTACCCGTTAAACTATTTGAATCGGAGCGGGGATTTATTAAATTGGAGATAGCCATTGGCCAAGGAAAGAAAGCTTTTGATAAAAGAGAAAGTATCAAAGAAAGAGACGTAGAAAGAAGTTTAAGAAGAGTAGAGTCATAACAAAAAAAAATCCCGATTTGACTTGCAAACCGGGATTTTTAATAGGATGGGTTTTAACTAAAATACAAAACCTAAACGAACACCACCAGTAGTAACACCGAATAATTCAGTTGTACTAAATTTGGTTGTAGTTGTTTTTTGTTCAGTAGCAGTGCTGCTTAATTTTGAAGTAGTAGTACCTTCTTTTGTTGAATTCATTTGGAATAAACCTAAACCAAATTCAGCACCAATAAATACGCCATCAGCAATATAGTAATCAGCACCCATCATTAGTCCTAGGCTAATACCAAGGC
>CANKQY010000046.1 GCA_947485745.1 Bacteroidota bacterium | reverse complement strand
GTGCAGTAAAAAACAACGATGTGGTGGTATTTAATTATCCTTATGAGGATGGCAGGCCATTTGACAAGAAAGAAAACTATATTAAACGTTGCTTGGCTATTGGAGGTGATAGTATTGCTGTAATTAACGGACAAGTATTTGTGAATGGAATTGCTGCAGAGAATCCAGAAAAAATGCAATTTAAGTACTTTGTTAAGTTCAATGAAAATGGCTCTTGGACGGAAAAGTCTTTTCAAAATATGATGCGTAAATATGATATTTCGGAAGGTGAGAATTTACCTCATGGAAATTTAGATTTTGCCTTTCCATTAATTTATGAAAACAAACTTAAATTGGAAAAAGAAGAAGGTATATTAAAAGTAGATTCTTTGTTTAGTAAAAATGGAGAATACCAAGATTATTTGTTTCCACATAATCCTAAATTAGCTTGGAGTGTTGATTTTTACGGACCACTTTACGTACCTAAAGCGGGTGATGTGGTTACCTTAGATAGTCTTCAATATTCACTTTATGAGCGAGTAATTAGGGTTTATGAAAATAATCCTGATTTTACCTTTGTAAATGGGCGTTTTATGCTTGGAGGTAAACAAATTATCAATTACCAATTTAAATACAATTATTACTTTATGATGGGTGATAACCGCCATAATAGTGCTGATAGCAGGTTTTGGGGCTTTGTTCCAGAGACCAATATTGTTGGTAAAGCTTTATTTGTTTGGATGAGTTGGGATAAGAATGCAACCAATGTGCTACAAAAGGTTAGGTGGAGTAGGTTGTTTACGGGGATCCATTAGGAAGCCCTTCGACCCTTCGACAGGCTCAGGGTGACGTGGTGCCCTTCGACAAGCTCAGGGTGATGTGGTGCCCTTCGACAAGCTCAGGGTGACGTGGTGCCCTTCGACAAGCTCAGGGTGACGTGGTGGGCTAATGTGTATTTCGTGTGGGTTTCTTGTGGTGGGAGATGCTTATTTTGCCTCATTAAATATCAGAAAGAAGCATGTTAACTTCATTAACTATTTTAAACTCAAAAGTTTATGGCAAGGCCGAGATTCGCTTAAATGATTGCGATAGTCTCCAATTGGTAGGCCCAAACAATATTGGCAAGAGTACATTGATTTATGCACTCAATTTTCTCTTTATTATTGATGGAAACAAAATGACCTTTAGCGGTCAGCGCCGTGGCGATAAAGACACCTTACACCATTACTTTCCAAATCCTAATCAAAGCTACATCGTATTTGAGATTTTTAAGAAATCTTATTATTGTATTTTGGTTAAAAGGAACGGCGAATCTGAGTTAGAATATTATAGATTTAATAGCGAATATAAGGAGCATTTTTTTGTTGATGCCAATAAGAAATTACTCAAATTTGATGAAGTGCAAGAAGCCTTAGCCAAGGATGGTATTGCTTTGGAGGCCTTTAAAGATAAGCGAGAGGTGTTTAATACAGTTTATCAACGTGGCAGAAGAAACAATGGGGTTGTTTGGTTAGATGACAATGTAAAAACAGAAGGATTGAGTAATAATTTTTCTCGTATTTACAGGTACCTGATCAATACCAAACTGATTACGAATAAAAATCTGAAAGAGGCTTTAATAGTTGCTGATAACAGAGAAAATGAGGTGCTTAATTTTTCTCAAAAAAATAAGAAAGACATCATTGATTTAAGGAAAATTAACAATGAAACTAGGAACCTTAAATCGGTAAAAAACGAATTTGAAGATTTCCGCGAAGTAGTTAGTCAGTATGGCGCGAAAGCAAGAATAATCAATCAATTGTATTTTGGGTTCAATACCAATTACGAAAACACCTTGCCCACCTTGCAAAGTCAGTTGGCAGATAGAAACCAGAATATTGCCAAGATCAATACTGAGATCAACGAAAATTTGATTCCACAGAAGGCTGATTTTGACCGTAAAATTGGTAATAAAGAAACTGAAATAAACGGAAGAGCTATATTGTTAAACGAGAAGGAAATTGATTTGAAGGTAATTAATTCGTTTGATCCAATTGAATTGTTGAATGAAGCGCTAAGTAATTTGGATAAAAAGCGAAAAGAGGTGGAATCTCGCATTACAATGGTAGAAATTCAAAAACTCAATAGCAGGATGGTTGAGAATAGAATTCACCAATTACGTGATGGGATTTTGAGGTCTGAAAATCAAGTGAAGAACTACAGTAATCTTTTAATCAATAAAATTTCGGGCAACAAAGAAAATAGGAAATTGCTCAATGCCGTTTTAAGTGAGCAGGTAAAAAGTTTGCCAGGAGATCAAGTATTGAAAGCCATTCACGCAGTAACTGAAAAGCTAAATATTTTTGACGGAGAGATTGGTTTAAGTGCGAACATGACTTTTTTAGATTTTAAATCTGTAGAGGAAATAAAGGAAGAATTAGCCGGATCAAAATTGGAGTTAAAGAGTCAGGAAGCGCTTTTTGAAGTTGCCAAGGATTTGGAGAAATCGCAACATAATTTGCAGTTAATCAATGCTGAAATGGAAGGCATTAAAATAAAAATCCAGCAGATTAAATCGAAGCCAGCCTTGATAAAATTAATTGAGAAATTAAAGGCAGAACTTCATACATTGAATGAGGAAAAACAAAAAATAGAAGCAGAGCAGGCGAAGCTTGCAAAAGACATTGCTAAACGTCAATTAGAGGTTCAAGATTTAATTATAGATAAGGATAAGCGAGAATGCAGAATAAGAGAACTACAAGAATATAAACAAACACTTGATACATATGGATTGGCGGGTGAGGAGTTTGAAACACAGGATGATTTAGATAACTTGTATAAAAAAATTCAAATAAATCAGGCAGATAGGCACGACTTAAAAGCCAATAAAGATAAGCTTTTTGAGAAGTTAAGAGATAAGTTACAATCTACCTTTGCAGATGAATTGGATTTTATTAGGTATGTAGAGGAGGAGATTGCGCTGATTGAAGATAAAGAGCGTTCCATTTCAAGTTTATTAGAAAATATTTCGGTTCAATTTGCCAATCCTGCTTATACTATGCTTAAAAGGTATGAGGAATTTAAGGAGTTTGTTTACAATAAATTCAATTCAAAATTATCGCAAGCAAAGATATCAGATATTGAGTCCTTAAATATTGAATTGGAAGACAATAAGCGATTGGTTGACGAGATTAAGAAAATTAGTCAGATTCAGCAAGTTCGTGGGCAGTTGATGTTTGAATTTGACCACAGTGAAAACTTAAAAGTATTGGATCATTATTTGGATACAGGTAAGAAAATTGAGTTTGATGACATGTTTGATATTACCCTTCATTTATCGAGAAAGGGAGTAAGTAAAAGGGTTGATTTAAATGAGCAAATTGAATCGGATGGTACAGATAAAATGATTCGTTTGATTATTATCATGACTATAATAAACAGGCTGGCTATTTTTGATGATGAAAATCGTATTGCTTTGTTTATAGATGAGGTTGCAACAATAGATAAGCAGAATAGGCCAGAGTTAGTGAGGTTTTGTAAGGAGCATAATTTTATTCCAATTTTTGCTGCACCAGATGCCGTAGCAGGTTTTGGTAAGTATTATTTTATTTATCCAAATGCAGGCAAAATCAACATCAACGAGAAAGTAAATGCGATGTATGGTGAGAGAAGTGCCAGTGCCAATTAATAATTTATAAAATGATTAAGGCTGAACCAAAAACCATTTTAAACTTTTTGGGTACTCATTTTGATACCTTGAAAGACTTGTTTGATGTTCAAACGAGTGATAATATTATTAGGAATGAACGCTTGCAGGAAATTTTGCAAGAGCGTGATGATGAAATTTTGAATCAATTAGTTGATTATAAAATTATTCGTAAGCTTGCTGATGATTACGAGTTTAGAGATACTTACTATAAGTTATTTGAGTTTATATTAAATGAATTTAGGCCATTGTTGCCTGAAACCATTCAGAAGTATGAGCAATCAATTTCAACCTTATTCAAGAAAATTAGGGAAGGCATATCAAAAGACAAGCTTATTCTTGGTCAGCGTATCAATGATTTATACAATGAAATTAAGGAGTTTAATGAGGCGGTAGAAAAGAATACCATTCGATTACTCAATGAAACAAGAGAGTTGAAGTCGAATGTAGAAAAGCTAGACTACAAGGAAAAAGTGCAGAAAGCCAGCTTTTGGATTGATTATTACATTACTCCTTTAAACAATATTTTGGATATCAATCACGCCGAATCCATTACCAATAAGTTGTTTAATATTTCAAATTATGTAAATGTGAGAAGGTTGAATTTTGATGATGAGTTGATTCGTGTTCAGTTTGAAAAGACCTATACCTTTTTGGTTCAAACCAACGATGACTTATTGCGCCAATCTAAATTATTGACCAATGAATTATTGCCTTTGATTGAACGCATTAGAACAGAATCTATCATTTTAACGGGATGGATTGAGTTTTTGAAAATTCCTTATAAGGCGCCATTGCCGAAAGTATTTAAGGTAGAACGAACTTATCCATATAGCAATGATATGTATATGAATGCCAAAGAGTATTTAGAACAATTTGCTGTGGACGAAACTATTTTTGTGGAAGATCCACTAATGACCACAGATAAATGGGTTTTCAATAAAGATTTGTACAAGGCTAGGTTAATGGATCAGTTGCCATTAGATAGTTTTTTTGAATGGTGTGGTTTGACCCTAAGAAGTGATTATGAAAGGATAGAAACTGATAAGTTTTTTGCCTTAACTGCCCTGTTATTTGAAGAGGGTATTAGTATTGAATTGGATAATGCAGAGGACCGTCAATTAATTAATACCAGCAATATGACCTTACGTGTACCAAAATTAAAAATAGCTCGATATGGATTATCCTAGATATCACAAAGAAATAGTAAGCGATTTAATGAACGGAAAGTTCATTTTAGCAAGTGACCAAAAGTTTGTTTCTTTGAAAGACAACGCTCCTTTTTACGAAAAGTTTTTTAAAGAAAGTTTTGGCAATGCCATAGAAGTTAAAAGCGATTATGCTTTTTTGATCAGTTATGATACTGCCGAGCAGCTAAGCAGAGATATTTGTATTTTCTTTGCAATTTTATGCTATGAGTTGGATAAGGACGGAAAGAACTTTTTGGAAGAAATTCAGTATGCAGAATTTGAGAATGAAAAAGTAGATTCGTACTTTGAAAATAGTGCTTACGCAGAATTGATAGCTTCAAACAACCAACTTAAATCTAGCGAATCTCGCAGAGATTTTATGCGTACTTTGGGAAGACGAAATATTGTAGAACGCAATGGCGACAATAGATTTACCTTTACACAAGCATATAAAGTTTTTGTTGACTTTGCAGGTGATTTTGCAAAAGGGAAATTAAGTGTTTCTTCGGAAGAAGCAGAGTTGTAATTTTATTAACTAATTTTTGAATCAGAAAATAAATGACAGGAAATATCTTTGGTAAAGCTTTTGCGATAACCAGCTTTGGCGAGAGTCACGGTGTTGCTATGGGAGTTGTAATAGATGGCTGTTTGCCCAATTTGTTGGTTGATTTTGATTTAATTAAAAATGATTTAGCGCGCAGAAAGCCAGGCCAAAGTGCCATAACCACTGCAAGGAATGAGCCGGAAGAATTTGAAATATTGAGTGGTGTATTTGAGGGCAGAACTTTGGGTACACCCATTTCAATTATCATTAGAAATGCTGATGCAAATTCCAATGATTACGAATCAATAAAAGAAATTTACAGACCTTCACATGCTGATTATACTTACCAAGAAAAATATGGCATCAGGGATTATAGAGGTGGAGGCCGGCAATCGGCAAGGGAGACCGTTTCGAGGGTTTTGGCTGGTTCTTTTGCCAAGATGATATTATCAAAATTAGGAGTTAAGATTCAAGCGTATGTTTCACAGGTGCATGAGTTGGAGCTAAAAACTTCTTACCTTGATTTAGATTTGGATCAAACCGAAAAAAATTTGGTAAGGTGCCCCGACCCAGAAATGGCAAAAAAAATGATTGCATTGATTGCGCAAGCTAAGGCTGAAGGCGATACTTTAGGAGGAGTTATTAGTTGTGTTATAAAAAATGTACCTGTAGGCTTGGGGGAGCCCGTTTTTGATAAATTGAATGCAGATTTGGCAAAGGCTATGTTTAGTATTAATGCTGTAAAAGGTTTTGATTTAGGATCTGGATTTGGCGGCTTAAAACTAAAGGGCTCTGAACACAATGATGTTTTTAGCAAAGTTGGAAGCAAAATTGTCACAAAAACAAATAACAGTGGAGGTATTCAAGGAGGGATATCGAATGGAGAAGATATTTATTTTAGGGTAGGTTTTAAGCCTGTTGCCTCTATTTCAATTGCGCAAGAAAGCCTTGACATGAGTCACGAATTGGTCAAATTTACCACAGAAGGAAGGCATGATCCATGTGTACTGCCGCGCGCTGTGCCAATTGTTGAGGCTATGGCAGCCTTGGTTTTGGTTGATCACTATTTGAGGTATTGTTCGGTAAAAGTGGAACCTTTTATATAAATTTGCTGTTTATAAGATTAATTAAATCTTACTAACAGCAAGCATGAAAAAAAATATCATTATATTCTTCTTAGTTTCCTTGGTTACCTTTTCTAAAGCTCAAACTATCATACCATGTATTTCGGATGAATTGTATTTGGAGGCATTAAAAAAGAATCCTGATTTGAAATTGGAGGAGGACAGGAGCAATGCAGCGATTGCACACATGACCAATTTTCCTGATTTGCAAAAAAAGGCAACGATTAGAATTATTCCAGTTGTTTTTCATGTTATTCATAAAAACGGGTTTGAAAATATTTCAATTACTCAGTTAAATGATGCATTGCGTGTTTTGAATGAAGATTTTAGGAAAAAGGCTGGAACTAATGGGGGCAGTAGTACTGATGCATTGGCAACAGATATGCTTGTTGAATTTAGGTTAGCACAGTACGACCCAAATGGAGCGCCAACCAATGGTGTTAATAGAATTTACAATGTTGGTACAGATGATGCGCGCGACGCACAAAAAGCCTTGAGTTATTGGGACGCAAAAAAGTACTTTAACATATGGGTGGTAAATTCAATTGAGAACTCGTCAGGAAATCCTTTGAGCACGGTTTTAGGATACGCACAGTTTCCAACGCAAATTAATTCTAGTACCAAAACTGATGGCGTGATGTGCCGTTCTGATCAAATGGGTTTGATTGAAACCTCCAATGTATCACAAGCAGGAAGAACATTAACCCATGAAGCGGGGCATTGGCTTGGTTTATACCATCCCTTTCAAGGTGGATGCACAGGTGGCACAAGCAGCAGTTGTTTAAGTTTTGGTGATCAAGTTTGCGATACACCGCCGGTTTCAACCGCAACTACTGGTTGCCCAACTAGCAGAAATTCATGTACAAATGATTCTCCCAATCTCCCAGATTTGGTTAAAAATTTTATGGATTATGCCGATGGTAATTGTATGAATATGTACACCAATGGTCAAAAAACAAGGGTTGATAATGCTTTAGCAACGTTGAGGCCGCTTGTTATTAGCACAGCTAATTTAACTGCGGCAGGTTTGAATGCAGACGGTTCTTATATACCATTACCCGCAGCAACCATTAAAGCACCTTATTCTTTTGGTTTTAATGTGACAAGTTTAGCAGGTACCGGTTGGACAACAGAAAATTATACCAGTCCTGGCGATAGTGGCTGGCAAGTGAATAACACTATTGGAGCCGGGGGTTCAGGAACCATGGCGGCTATGAATTTAAAAAACTGGAGAACCAATATTCGCAATGCGTTTGTTACTCCTTCAATAGACATTTCTACTATTGCCAATCCTTCATTAAGTTTTTACTTAGCTTACGCAAAAAGATTAACTGCCAGTAACGATAAAGTGAGAATTTATATATCTAACAGTTTTGGTAGGGCTGAAATATTAGTGAGAACAATACTAGCAAGTGAAATGGAAACTGGAGCCATACAAACAACTTCATTTGTTCCAAGTGCTTCGGAGTGGAAGAAATTCAATATTGATTTGTCTGCTTACAACGGCTATAATAATTGCAAAATCAGGTTTGAATTACAATCATTAAGGGGAAATAATATTTACATTGATGAGTTTTCAATTGGCCAACCAACGGGGGTATCTGAGATGTTGAAAAAGGAAATGGATTTCACCTTGTTTCCCAATCCAAGCATTGAAAAGGCATGTATTTCTTTCTATAATGCTGAGACTAGCAACATGGAAATCAATTTAATGGACCTACAAGGGAAAATTTTAAAGACCTTGGCAAAAGGAGCATTTTTAAGTGGAAAACATGACGTTAATATTGAAGTAAAGGGCATGCAATCAGGTATATACTTAATTGAGGTGAAAACAGAATCAGGTAGGTTTGTTCACAAGATGTTGGTAGAATAAAATACAGTAAACTGGATAAAAAGCTGCTGCATGGCGGCTTTTTGTTTTTTTTAACAAGAGTATTTTGCATATTGTGCCCGAAAATATTTGAGTTTTTAGGATAGTCTAGAGATTTTAGATAAATTAAGATAAGAGATAGATGAGTAAGAATTTAGTAATAGTGGAGTCGCCAGCAAAGGCAAAAACCATCGAGAAATTTCTTGGTAGTGATTATACTGTAAAAAGTTGTTTTGGTCATATAAGAGATTTGGCAAAGGGAGATGATGCCATCAATGTTAAAGGTGATTTTTCTCCTCGTTATGAGGTGAGTGAAGATAAGAAGGCCATAGTAGCAGAATTAAAGAAGTTAGCCAAGGAAGCCGATATGGTTTGGTTAGCTTCCGATGAGGACCGCGAGGGAGAGGCCATAAGCTGGCATTTGAGCGAAGTTTTGAACCTTAAAGAATCGAATACTAAAAGAATTGTATTTCATGAAATTACAAAGCCTGCCATTTTAAAGGCAATAGACAATCCTAGAGGCATAAATAAGAACCTAGTGGATGCTCAGCAAGCAAGAAGGGTTTTAGATAGATTGGTAGGCTTTGAATTATCTCCGGTACTTTGGAAAAAGGTTAAATCAAATTTAAGTGCAGGAAGGGTTCAATCTGTGGCAGTTAGGTTGATAGTTGATAGGGAAAGAGAAATCAACCAATTTACTTATTCATCTGCATTTAGGCTAATAGCTAGGTTTAATGTGGGTGGCAAGCAAATGGAAGCTGAATTGGGTAAGCGATTTGAGACAGAGGCGGAAGCTAAATTGTTTTTAGACAATTGCACCGGTGCTAACTTTACCATAAAAAATTTAGAGGTTAAGCCAACGGAAAAATCGCCAGCACCGCCATTTACAACATCTACTTTGCAACAAGAAGCAAGTAGAAAAATGGGTTATGGGGTTAGTATAACCATGAGTATTGCACAAAAGCTTTATGAAAATGGATTTATCACCTACATGCGTACAGATAGTGTAAATTTATCTGAGTTGGCCATAGAAAGTGCAAAGAATTATATCTCTGCTAATTTTGGTCCGCAATACAGCAGGCCCATGCGTTACACAACAAAGAATGATAGTGCTCAAGAGGCTCATGAGGCTATAAGACCTACCTATTTTGAAAATGTAGAAATAGAAGGTACACCTCAAGAAAAGCGTTTATACGATTTAATTTATAAGAGAGCAATCGCCTCTCAAATGGCAAAGGCGCAAATTGAAAAAACAGTAGCTACTATTTCAATTTCTGGGTTATCAGAGCAATTGGTTGCTACAGGAGAAGTATTGAAATTTGATGGTTTTTTAAAGGTTTATTTAGAAAGCACCGACGATGACCAGGAAGATGAAAGCAGCAAAATGTTGCCACCGTTGGCCATTGGAGAAGAATTGGTCTTGAACCAAATACAAGCTACTCAAAAATACACTCGACCTTCAGCAAGGTATACTGAAGCAAGTTTGGTAAAACGTTTGGAGGAATTGGGTATTGGAAGGCCTTCCACTTATGCTCCAACCATATCAACTATTCAAAAAAGAGGGTATGTGGTAAAGGAAGACCGTGATGGAAAAGAGAGAAGTTTTATTCAGTTAACATTAGAAAAGCAAGCCATTAGTAGGGAAGAAAAAGCCGAGAAATTTGCGAGTGAAAAATCCAAATTGTTTCCTAGTGATATAGGAATGATTGTGACAGATTTTTTGAGTAAGCATTTTGAATCTATTATGGATTACGGGTTTACAGCAAGTGTTGAGGAAGAATTTGATAAGATTGCAAGAGGTCAATTGGTTTGGAATAAGATGATAGAAAAATTCTATGGACCTTTCCATGCGGTTGTAACCAATACAAGTGAGAATGCTGAAAGGCAAAACGCCGAAAGAAATTTAGGCCTAGATCCCGAATCTGGTAAAACAATATATGTTAAAGTTGGCAGGTATGGCCCATATGCACAAATTGGCGAAAATAGTGATGATGAGAAAGAAAAGCCAAGATATGCAAGTTTAAGAACGGGGCAATTAACTGAAACTATTACTATTGAAGAGGCTCTGGATTTGTTTAAATTGCCTAGGGTAGTTGGCAGTTTTGAAGGGAAAGATATTAAAGCAGCAATAGGTAGGTTCGGACCATATTTAATGCATGATAGCAAATTCATTAGTATTCCTAAAACAGACGATGTATTTGGAATCGACTTGGTGAGAGCAACCGAATTAATAGAGGATAAACGGGTGTCTGATGCCAATAAATTATTAAAAGTATTTGAAGAGGATGCTGAAATTAAAATTCTTCAAGGAAGATGGGGTCCTTACATTGGAAAAGGAAAAGAAAACTATAGGCTACCTAAAGGTCAGAAGGTGGAAGACTTAACATATGAAGTGGTAGCTGGAATTATTGAGACAGAGGAAAAAAATAAACCTGCAAGCAAAAAAGTAGCAGCCAAAAAGGCCCCAGTTAAAAAGGTAGCTGCAAAACGCAGAGTGTTGGTAACTCTGGAAGAGCCTAAGAAATTAGCATTCAAAAAAGGGGTTGTTAAAAAGCCTACAGCTAAAAAAAAGTAGTTAGTTAATTTGCATTCATGCGCATCAATTTGTTAAATTTGGAAATGCCAATCCAACAAAGATATAACCATGAATGAGTCTGAATTAAGGTCGTTGGTAGCCCTTTTGGATGATGATGATCCAGAAGTTTTTAATCACATAGAAGAAAAATTACTCTCATACGGTACTGGAGTTATTCCATTCTTGGAGGAAGAATGGGGCGAGTTGAAAGACCTTACCCATCAGCAAAGATTGGAGAATATCATTCATCAATTACAATTTAATAAATTATTTTCTGAGTTTGTTGAATGGGAAAAAACGGAAGAGCAAGATTTATTGCACGGCGTTTATTTGGTTTGTAAATACAGGTTTCCTGATTATCAAAAACAACAGTTAGTTAATATCATAGAGAAGCTAAGATTAGATGTTTGGCTAGAGATGAATTATGAGTTAAGTTCTTACGAAAAGGTTAGGATTATCAATTATATATTATACCAAGTTCATGGGTTTAAAGGGAATTTAGATAATTACCATGATCCATCAAATTCTTTTATCAATCAAGTTTTAGAAAGTAAAAAGGGTAATCCAATTTTATTGGCAACCATTTACCTTTTGATTGCACAAAAGCTAAACATCCCAATTTACGGCGTTAATTTGCCGCAGCACTTTGTTTTGGCTTATATGGAAGAGTTTGGAAAAAGTAATGTGGAGATGCGGTTTAACGATATTGAGGAAATGATGAATAAGAATGGTGAAGTTATTTTTTACATCAATGCATTTAATGGGGGTGCCATATTTACCAGAGCTAATTTGGAGCAGTTTCTGCAACAAATACATATAGAGGCAAGGCAGGATTTTTTAAAGCCATGCAGTAACATAGATATAGTAAAAAGGATATTAAGGAATTTGGCATCTTCTTATGAAAAGTTGAGTAAGCCTGCTAAACAAAAAGAAATCATGAAGATATTATATTCTTTAGGTGAGCCACCCATAACCGATTTTCATGAATTGGGTACTGACCCGGAATAAATTGTTGTAAACCATTAATTAGTACATTTTTGCAACATGAACTTTAACATCCAATCTAAAGTAAATCAAATGAGCATCAATTTAAGAATAGTTGTTTTATTTTTCATTTTGTTTTTGGTTCAAACCGAAACCCAAGCACAACATACTTATATTCCAACTGGAGGTTTGACCCAACAAATTTTGGATAGATTAGAGATTAAATCTGGTGAATTATCAAACGATTATTTTCATAGTGGCAGCAAAAGTTACAGGCGTAAAGCAATAGCTAATTATATAGATAGTTTTCCGGTAAGTAAAATTGCTTTATCTAAACAAGATTACTTTAACATGAACTACCTTATTAATGATAATTTTGAATGGAGCAATAGTGAAGAAAGTAAATCTAAGAAGGCATTTTTAAACCAATTTTATACAAGGAAAGCGGCTTTATATAGTGTTCAAATTAAAGATTTTAATTTAGTGGTGAACCCAGTATTGACTTATCAAATGAGCACTGATAAGTGGAATGGGACGAATGCAATTTTAAACAATAGAGGGATTGAAATTAGGGGAAATGTGGGCAATAATATTGGGTTTTATACCCAAGTAAGTGACGAAATTTTAACACCTAATAGTTGGGTTGGAGATTATTTTACCAGAGATGGTACTTTGATGTATGCTAATTTTGTAAAGTCGAATAATGGTAAAACGTTCAACTACTTTTTATCAAACGCTTATGTAACAGGGTCGCTCAATAAATACATGGATTTACAATTTGGTCATACTAAAAATTTTATGGGCGATGGTTACCGAACATTCATTTTGGGTGATATGCATCCGGAGTATTTAACATTGAGGTTGAATACCAGGGTTTGGAAGATGAATTATACTAATATTTGGACTGAGTTAAGGGATGGAATAGCAGGTGGGTATGCTGTGCAACCGAGGCATTACATGGCTACCCATCATTTGAGTTTGAACCTGGGAAAGAACTTTAACATAGGATTGTTTGAGACCATTTTATTTAAAAGAGATAGTGGGTACACAAATACGGGGTTCGATCCAAATTATTTGAATCCGATTATTTTTTATAAATCTGTTGAGAATGGATTAAATAGCACAGATAAAGCAATTATTGGGGTTAATTATAAATACAATTTTTTGAAGCATTTTTCTTGGTATGGGCAATTTGTTATTTCGGAGTTTGTGTTAAAAGAGTTACTAGCAAGAAATGGCTGGTGGGGAAATAAGTATGCCATACAAACTGGCTTGAAATATGTGGATGTTGCAGGAGTAAATAATTTAGATTTACAAGGTGAATTTAACTATGCGAGGCCTTATAATTATACCAGTTATAATTCTGCACAAAGTTTCAGCAACTTTGGTCAATTTATGTCGCATCCATTGGGATCAAATTTTTATGAGATGATTGGTATTGTTAGGTTTCAACCCACAAATAGATTAAATATTAGTGCTAAAATTATTTATGCTTTGTATGGAAATGATACAAATAATAGTAATTGGGGCAAGGACATTCGTTTGGGTTATAATTCTAGGTCAAACGATTATGGCAATTTTGTTGGGCAAGGGGTAGAAACTAAACTGTTAATGGGAGATTTAATGCTAAGCTATATGCCCAAGCACAATCTGTTTGTAGATTTAAAGTTTGGCTATAGAAGAACCTTGTCTCCTTTACCTCAGTTTGAACTGAATACCAGCTACATTTCATTAGGGATTAGGCTAAATATGAACACTAGAAATTACGATTTTTAGGTGATCATTAAATTGGAAGAGGTGTTGATAAAACTGTAAAATCGTTTTTAAAAGCGTTAATAATGAGATTTTTAGGTTATAATTGATAAGTTAGGCTATAAATACGCTAAAGGAAGCTTATTTTTGCGGCCTTAAAAATATTCATTTTGACCCTAATAAAATCTATTTCAGGTATCAGAGGTACGATTGGTGGAAAAGCAGGAGATGCATTAACACCAACAGATATTGTAAAATATACTGCCGCATTCGGATTTTTAATTAAGCAAAACCAGCCTACTTGCAAAATTGTTGTGGGCAGGGATGCGCGCATTTCTGGTGAAATGGTGAATTCGTTGGTTTGTGGAACCTTAATGGGCTTAGGCATTGATGTAATTGATTTAGGATTAAGTACCACCCCAACGGTTGAAATGGCAGTAGTAATGGAAGGTGCTATTGGAGGTATTATTTTAACTGCCAGTCACAATCCAAAACAATGGAATGCTTTAAAATTATTGAATGGTAAGGGTGAATTTATTTCTGATGAAATTGGTAAGGAAATTTTATCACTTGCGGATAGTGATAAAATAGAGTTTGCCGACGTAGATAAATTGGGTAAAAGATTTGAAGATCATAGTTATATTAAGAAGCACATTGAAGCTATTTTGGCAATTGATTTGGTAGATGTTGAAGCTATCAAGGCCAAGAAATTTAAGGTGGTAATTGATGCAGTAAATTCTACTGGAGGTATTGCCGTTCCACAATTGCTTAAAGCATTAGGCGTGGATGATGTAATTGAATTATATTGCACACCAGATGGTAAATTTCCTCATAACCCAGAGCCATTACCAGAGAATTTAACTGCTATATCTGGTGAGGTAAAACGAAATAATGCAGATTTAGGTATAGTGGTTGATCCAGATGTGGATCGTTTGGCACTTGTAAGTGAAGATGGCAGTATGTTTGGAGAGGAATATACCTTAGTATCAATTGCGGATTATGTATTAAAAAATAGTAGTGAAGAGAAATTAGAAAGATTGGGATACCAGAAAAATACGGTTTCTAATTTATCTTCTACGAGGGCATTACGTGATATAACTGAAAAGATTGGAGGCAGTTATGAGGCTAGTGCAGTTGGAGAAGTGAATGTGGTAAAGATGATGAAGGATAACAAAGCTGTTATTGGTGGTGAAGGAAATGGCGGAATTATTTTTCCAGAATTGCATTATGGCAGAGATGCAATGGTTGGAATAGCTTTATTTTTATCGCATTTAGCCAAGTATGGCAAAATTTGCTCTATGTTAAGAGCTAGTTACCCAGATTATACAATTGCTAAGAAAAAGATTGAGTTAACGCCAGAAATCAATATAGACTTATTGATTAAACAAGTAAAAGATAAATATAATAAACAACCAATTAACGAGGTAGACGGATTGAAGATTGAGTTTGATAATGAATGGGTTCATTTGCGCAAGTCGAACACTGAGGCAATTATTAGGATTTATGCCGAGAGTAAGAGTGAAAATACCGCTAATAGTTTGGCTGAAAAAATCATTTCAGACATAAAGCAATTTATCAAATCATAAGAATAATTTTCTCAAAGAATCATTCTGAGTTTTAAAATATATCAATAAAATATGGCATTACAATGTGGAATCGTGGGCTTGCCCAATGTAGGAAAATCGACGTTATTTAATTGTTTGAGCAATGCAAAAGCACAAGCTGCTAATTTTCCATTTTGTACCATTGAGCCAAATGTTGGCGTCATTACAGTGCCAGATATCCGATTAAATAAATTGGCTGAATTTGTAAAGCCGAATAGGTTAGTGCCTACCACAATTGAAATTGTTGATATTGCTGGTTTAGTAAAGGGAGCCAGTAAAGGAGAAGGATTAGGCAATCAATTTTTGGGTAATATTCGCGAAACAGATGCCATTATTCATGTGTTAAGGTGTTTTGAAGATGATAACATTATCCATGTTGATGGCAATGTAAATCCGCTAAGGGACAAAGATGTTATTGATACAGAATTGCAATTGAAAGACATTGATTCAATAGAAAAGAAATTAGCAAAAACGAGTAGGGCGGCAAAAACAGGTGATAAAACTGCGGTTAAAACGGAGGCTGCACTGATCAAATTTAAAGATCACTTAGAAAATGGCTTGAACGCTAGAACGCTTATATTTACTGAAGACGAATTGGAGCAGGTTGCTGATTTATGCTTATTAACACTTAAGCCAGTGCTATATGTATGCAACGTAGATGAAGCAAGTGTAGTAAAGGGAAATGCACACGTTGATAAAGTAAAAGAGTCCGTAAAGGATGAAAGGTCGGAAGTGCTTGTTATTAGTGCTGCCATTGAAGCTGATATTGCCGGGCTAGAAAGTTTTGACGACCGCCAGGCTTTTTTAAGTGACCTTGGATTGGAAGAATCTGGAGTTGCAAAGTTAATTCATGGAGCTTACCATTTATTAAATTTGATTACCTATTTTACTGCGGGTGTTCAAGAAGTAAGAGCTTGGACCATCCATAGAGGCTTTAAAGCACCGCAAGCAGCAGGTGTAATCCATACTGATTTTGAAAGGGGATTTATTAAAGCCGAGGTTATTCATTATGATGATTATTTAAAGCATGGAAGTGAAGCAGCATGCAGAGAAGCTGGTAAATTAAGTATGGAAGGCAAGGAGTATTTAGTATTGGATGGTGACGTGATGCATTTTAAATTTAACGTTTAATCCATGATCAATCTTGGAGATAAAGTTAGATTTTTAAATGAAAATTTAGAGGGGATTGTTACCTCCATCAAAAGTAATAATCAAATAGGAGTTACAGTTGATAGCGATTTTGAAATACCTGTACTCCTTTCTGAGGTAGTGAAAGTTAATTTTGATGAGAAATCGGGAAATATTGATAATTCATCTGTTTTAAAGCCATTAAGGGCTGCCAATAGTTTTCCCTTAGGTATTTTTCTAGCTTTTGAAAGAATAGGTGAAACAGAATTAAGCATTCACATTCATAATAATTATAGTGAGTTTTTGAACCTATTGGTTTACCAAAAAGACCAAGGGTTATTTCATCTAAAAAATGATTTAAAGCTAGATAGGGATGAAACCAAAATAATTGGTCGGGCAAGAATGGATTATTTTGATAAATGGCCAGCTTACCACTTTGTTATGATGCCATTTGAGACAACAACTGTAAAGCCTTTTGGCAGTTTAATAGCTAATTTGAGTTTTCAATCAAAAACCTTTCATAACTATTTTAAGCATTGTTTCTTTTTAGCGAAACAAGCTTATGTTTTTAAGTTGGATGAGCCTTTAGAAAAATTGAATTTGCAGGTTTTAAAAGACAAGGATTTCAATGAGAAAGTTGTTTTGGCACCAATTGATTTAAAGAAACAACCTTCTCAGATAATTGATTTACATTATGATTCTTTAAAAGCCAATGGATATGGCACAGCAGAAGATATTACTGCATTTCAAATGGATATATTTATCCAAGTATTGGAAGCTGCGTTTGTACACCACATGAAGGAAATTATTTTTATTCATGGGGTTGGAAATGCATACTTAAAAAATAAAATACGAACCTATTTAAGTAAACATCCTGAAGTGGTTCTTAATTTTGAAGATGCAGATATTTTAAAGTTTGGTGGAGGTGCTACTTTGGTGAGGATGAGTTAGGGGGAGATGTGGAGATTTGGAATTCCGGTGCATCGGGAGGAGATGATTTACTTGCGTCAACACATGCACCGTCAGCTATGCCGGGGCATCGGCGACTGAGGAAGGATTTAGAGTTAGGCGATAATTTAGATTATTAGAGGAGTTCTAGTCTAAGAATGAATTCCATTTGGTAAGCGTTGCGTTCGGCATACTCTGTTTGTTGAGCCTTTTGCCTAGTAAATAATTTATTTTCGGCGGCCTCCACGTTTGGGGGCGGCTTTTCTGTTATTGGAATTACCAAATTTTGGTTTTTGATGTTTATAGGGGTTTGATTTTTTTGCTGGGCTAGCAGGTCTTTTCTCGTTGGCCTTTTTAACAGCAGTTTTAGGCTTGGATTTCTTAATTGGTCCAGAAGAAGAATCCTCTAACATGCTATAAATCATTTCCATTTCTTTTTCATCCAAATCTCGCCAATCGCCCAATGAAATGCCTTTTAAGCTAATATTCATTATTCTAACTCTTTCAAGTTTAGTAACCTCATATCCAAAATGCTCGCACATTCTTCTAATTTGTCGGTTCAAACCTTGAATAAGTGTAATGCGAAAAACATTAACGCCTTCTTGTACTATTTTGCATTTTTTTGTGGTAGTGCCTAACATTGGAACCCCATTTGCCATTCCAATTAGCGCTTGTTCTGATAGCGGTTTGTTAACTGTAACTAGGTATTCCTTTTCATGGTTATTACCAGCTCTTAAAATTTTGTTCACCAAATCGCCATTGTTTGTTAAAAAAATGAGGCCTTGCGAATCTTTGTCTAACCTGCCAATGGGAAAGATTCTTTTGCTATGGTTTACAAATTGTATGATATTGTTTTGAACGCCATCTTCTGTGGTTGAGGTAACTCCGGTGGGTTTATTGAGGGCAATAAATATGGTTTCTTCTCCTCCTCTTGGTTCAAGATGGTGTCCATTAACCCTAACTTTGTCACCAGCCTTAACTTGGTCGCCAATTGCGGCTCTTTTGCCATTGACAAAAACATGCCCTTGTTCAATATATTTATCGGCTTCTCGCCTCGAGCATAAACCACTTTCGCTGATAAATTTATTAAGTCGAATTTTTTCCATTGCTACCGAATTTAGTGCAAGATACAAAAGAGCCAATATAAATAGGGAGAGATCAATATTTATGAATTAAAGTTCATGGTAAAACATGATTTTTATTCATTTTTAAATTTATTACACTAGCGTTGCGTTGTCTTTAGTTCTTTGAAACCCCTGATAGTCCATTGATACAGCCGATTTAAGATCGGTAACGATTAGCATTTATTTCTTGCTTCCTATGTTCAAAACGCTGATTATTAGCACAGGAAAATGGTCTTCTCACAAATTATGGAATTTGCTTCACACTTTGCCTTCCGTTAAAGAGTAAATAAATTTAATGGCAATCATAAAGTTAAAGAATTCACTTGTTGGAAGCAATATCTTTGTATTGCATTTGGTCAATTAACATACCAAGAAAGCATGAGTAATACAATTTATAAAGACGCAACGCCAGTGACACAATTCAATGAAATTGTTTTATCCTTTTTGTCCCTCCGGAAGGCACAGGTTGCCGTTCTGGTGGATAGGCTCAAGGTGGTACATTCTAGTTGCTCAGTATGACGAATTAATTGAAGCCACCTTTTCCGTTATATAAATTAAGAGGTTTATCTAGGGTAAGTTTGATAACTGTAATGTATTCATTTTGTGCTTCATTGGGTATTTCTAAATGTACCAAACCGGGTACGGGACTCCAAGATATTTTTCCAACAATATTTGGGGTAATGGTTGTGCCTTTACCCAAAACATGTGCGCTAATTATTTTATTGTTGAGGCCTTTAATGACTAAATTTTTGGCGCCAGTGTTATTTACAAATAAGTATAATATTGTAGAATCTTTGGAAAGGGTGGAGGAGCCATAAAAATGTCCGGACGGCATCCCTGCAATGCTGCCAAATATTGCTTCATTGTGCTGTTTGGTCCATTTGCCTAATTCTTTGAGTAAATAAATCTGTTCATCAGGAATGGTTCCATCGGCTTTAGGACCAATATCTAATAATAAATTTCCACCCATTCCAATGCAATCTGCAAAGATGCTGATAATTTGATAGGGTGTTTTAAAGTTTGTATCTGATTGCCTATATCCCCAATTATCGTTACTGGTTAAACACAATTCCCAATTTCGGTTACTTGGTTTTGTAACCGGGAAATTTTGTTCAGGTGTATCATAATCACCTAAGCCTTGCAATCTTCCATTGATAATTGCTTTAGGGTTGTTAGTTAATAATTTTTGCCTCACCAAAGAAGATTGCCATTCCTCAGCGCTGTGCTCCCAATCGCCATCAAACCAATAAAGATCTGGGTTATAGGTTTTGGTAAGTTCATCTAATTGTCCTTGGTAAAAATGTCTGAACCTATTCCAGCGTAGGGTGTCGTCTTTCACTTTATAGCGACTAGAATCGCCCCTAAATCCGGGGTAATCTGGGTGCGACCAATCTATAAGTGAGTAGTAAATTCCTATTTTGATATTGTTTTTGCGAACAGCATTTACAAAAGGCGATAAAACATCCCGTTTTACCGGAGCCATGTTTGGAATGCTTAGCTTATTCATTTTTGTATTCCAAAGTGCAACACCATCATGGTGTTTTGCTGTGATCACGGTATACTTTGCTCCCGATTCCGAAATTAAATCGGCCCATTGTTGTGGTTGGTAATTTTCTGCTTTGAACCCCTCAATTTGTTTCATGTAGGCTGGGTAGGGAACTTCTCTATTAAAAAAAGCCCAAGATTCGCTCGTGCCATTTACGGCATAAATTCCCCAATGAATAAAAATACCCAATTTGGCATCGGAGAACCATTGCATTTTGCTGCTATCACTCTGGGCATTCAATTGTATTGAACCAAACAGAAATAGTAAGAAGTAAATTTTTCTCATGGTGGAAAGTTAAAAAAAAAGTGAAGTTAATCAAACATACAGATGTATTTAATAGTATGGATAATTAAGAATTAAATTGAAAATCACTTCGAGCAATGAATTACAATTGTTTATTTTGCTAGCAATAGTTATTATAGCAGATGATTAAAAAAGTACTGGTAAGCGGTTGCTTTGATATGTTGCATAGCGGGCACATTGCTTTTATAAAAAGTGCCGCTGAATTTGGAGATGTTTATGTTTGTATTGGTTCAGACCAAACGGTTTATGAGTTAAAGAAACGCTACCCAGTAAACACTGAAAATGAGCGTAAATACTTGCTTGAGGCCTTGCTAAATGTGCATGAAGTTTGTATAGGTTCTGGTAGTGGTTACCTAGATTTTTTACCAGAATTGGATAGGATCAAACCGGATATTTTTGTGGTAAATGAAGATGGGTTTAGTAAAGAAAAAGAGCAGCTTTGCATAGACAATGGCATTGAATTAATAGTTTTGAAAAGGGAGCCACATGCAGGTTTGCCCGCTCGTTCAACTACCGAATTGCGCAAAATAAATAAGATTCCGTTTAGGATAGATTTAGCTGGGGGTTGGTTAGATCAACCCTTTGTTTCTATGCATGCCGGTGGTGCGGTGATTACCATAAGTATTGAGCCTGACCACGATTTTAATGAACGCAGTGGCATGGCAAGTAGTACTAGGAAAATGGCAACCGAATTATGGCAAAATCAGTTGCCAACAGGTAATGAAGAACTATTGGCAAAAATGTTATTTGCCTATGAAAATCCTCCAGGAAAAACAGAAGTGGCTGGCTCGCAAGATGCCATTGGAATTGTATTTGCAGGTTTAAATAAAAGTAATTATGAAGGAGCATATTGGCCTAAATCCATAGATTCTGTAAACGATGAAAGCATTATTAATTTTATTGAAAAGCATCTGTATTTAGTAAGTTTAGGTCCGCGCAAAAATGGCTATGATGTATTGGCTCGAACCAATATTGACAAGCAAGGAGTGCAAGCATTAGCTAAAGCAACAGAGGAATGTTGGGCGGCAATTTTACACAAAGATTTGGCTGCTTTTGGCATGGCATTTACACGTTCATTTGAGGCGCAAGTGCGCATGTTTCCAGAAATGGTAGACGATTCAATTTATGAAATGATTGCCAAATACAAAGACTTGGCTTTGGGTTGGAAGGTAAGCGGGGCTGGCGGCGGAGGATATTTAATCTTGGTTTCGGATCAAATAATTACAGGGGCCATTCAAATTAAGATAAGGAGGAAAATAGCTCAATGAAAGCAATAACTAATAACCTTTCTTTTTATGCAGTAGTTAGCTTGTTTTTTTTGTGGGCATTGGCGCATAACCTTAACCCGATATTAATACCACATCTAAAACATGCTTGCAGGCTAAGCGATATGCAATCAGCTTTGGTGGATTCATCTTTCTATATTGCCTATTTTTTAATGGCTTTACCTGCAGGATTTGTGATACAAAAGTGGGGTTATCAAAAAACAATTGTACTAGGTTTGTTCTTATTTGCTGTAGGCGCATTCTTGTTTTACCCAGCAGCAGCAACACTTTCCTATGGTTTTTTCTTATTAGCTTTATTCATTGTGGCATCTGGATTAACCTTTTTAGAAACTGCAGCCAATCCTTATGTGAGTATTTTGGGTGATCCAAAAACAGCATCACAACGACTCAATTTTGCACAATCGTTTAACGGATTAGGAGCTACACTTGCAGCATTTTTGGGAGGTAAATTTATTTTAAATAATAGACCAAATGACCCAAATGCTTTTATAGGATTAGATGAATCTCACCTAATATCACAATTGAAATTAGAAGCCTCATCGGTTCAAATTCCCTATTTGTTTATAGGAGGTTTGGTGCTTTTTATGATGATTGTTTTCATGCGTTTGCCTTTGCCCGACATTAGAAATAACAATAGTTTACAAGGTTTTTCCCTAAAGAGGTTATTAGGTTATCCTCAATTAAAAGCTGCACTCATTGCGCAGTTTTTTTATGTTGGCGCACAGGTTGGGATGGGAAGTTTTTTTATAAGATATGCTGT
>CANKQY010000045.1 GCA_947485745.1 Bacteroidota bacterium | reverse complement strand
TTCCTTTTTCAACCAACTTCCACTGTCAATTTTTCTTTAAATATTGGATTAGGCTATACCCGTGAACGCTATATTAGGAAGGATACTTATAACCAATATCCAGAAGATTATTATGCAGAAAATAATCATATTTTCGCCTTTAGAGCTGGAATGTGTGTAGGGTATCGCTTTTAGTTTTTAATCTGCTAATTTACTAGCCATGCCTTTTTTTAAGCAAAATAATTTTTGGTTCGAACCAAAATCCTTACCAATACTTCTTGTTTTGCCATTGTGGTTGCTGCTGTTTGAAGGTTGCCGTGGTTCTGTTTTCAATTATTATAAAGTTGCTGCTAGCACAAGTGATGGCGAGCAAGTTGAAGGAGCCATTGCCAGAGAAAAATACATCATTGTTCATAACAACAACGATGTTTGGCATTTAAAAAATCCCGAAATAAATAAATCAACTGATGAGCTCACGGGCACGAGAACGGAGCTTCCAAGTAATCATTTGTTCTACCTAAAAGTAGAGGCTAGAAAAAACCTTAAATACAACCAAAGTGAGGGACATCCAGAAAATGAAGTTCATATTTACCTCACAGAATACGCCATTGACGATCGAAATAATGTTGTAATTTCACTACAAAGCATCAACCGATTAGATGTGTACGACAAGAGCATTGGTAAAAATATTTTGAGCTATTTTGTTGTTTATGTTGGAGGATATTTCACTATATTTATCATTGCTAGTCTAATTGCACTTCTGCTGTATTAATTTTTAAAAAAAAATTTGGAATTTAGATTATTAATAATTACTATTGATTTGAAATAGAGTCTTTTAATTAAATGGTCTGTTAAATATGCCTCTCGTTTTCGCTCGTCAATTTCTTATTTATTAAAAAATTTTTGTATGAAAAAAAACATTACTTATTTCTTTCTTCTGTTTTCCTTTATTTTGTTGATTAATTCAGCCAAAGCCCAATTAAATTATCTGCCTGGAGGCTTCACAACTTCTGCAAGTACCTATACAGATTTAGGTACAAATGGTGATACTATTCCGCTTGCAAATAAAGATGATGCCTTTTCTTTACCATTGCCAATAGGGTTTATTTTTAATTTTAATGGATCACCTTATGATTCATTTACCTTTAGTACCAATGGATTTATTAAGCTGGGTAGAGATACTGCCTCGAGGCATTTTCTATTTACCTCGCATGCACAACCACCCCCTAATGGGCCCTTTACTGCTGCCACTGCTCCAACCCCATCTACAAAGGATTCTAGCATGATCTTCGCTTTTGGGCAAGATTTGTTTGCAGGCACAAACGCATCTGAATTTAGATATTTCATATCTGGGTCGCCTGGCTCGCAAGTTTGTACCATTCAATGGAAAAATGTTAAAGACAAATTTCAAGCAACAGTAGCTGGCCAATGGGACACAATCAATTTTCAAATAAAATTATACGAAAGCACCAATGTAATTCAAATAGTTTATGGAAGATGGACCGCCTCAACACCTGTAAACTTTGCTCGCTTTTCTGCAGTTGGAATTATTGGAAATAGCATGATTGTTGCCAACCAAAACATGCACTTAGTTAAAGGCTCAACGGTAGCATGGTCTGGATCAGTAGCCAATACAGGCTTCTACATAAACAATGCAGTTAACTATAGGTCTCCAGTGAGCACCCCAGCTGGCCCAGCGCCAGATTTGGGTCGAACCTATACCTTTACGCCACTTACTTTAAACGACGCATCTGTAAGGGCCGTTTATGCCCAAGGAAGAGTTGCGCTACCTTTCTACTTTCCAGATTCTATTAGAGCCAATATTTCTAATACCGGCCTAAATCCAATTACGAGTCTTACCGTTACCCTCAATATTACAGGAACCAATACATACACAGCAACAGCAAGCATTACAGGTTTGGCTCCAAATGGAAATGTAAATGTTTCTTTCCCTCCATTCTACCCAACCAATACTGGCGCTAATCTTATTACCATTTCTGTTCCTAACGACGATAACAATGCTAATAACTTAAGAACATACAGCATGTCTATTAGCAATTCAAGAATGGGTTATACCGATACCCTTGTTGCTCCTAGTGGCGGAAATGGAACAACCATACCACACTTTTGGGGAGCAAAATACTTCGTAGCAAATTCAGGTATTGTAACCCAGGTAAGGTCGCCATTAGCTGCAAACTCAGAAGCCCTCGGCGATACCGTTTGTGGAATGATATTAGACACCTTGGGCAATATTTTAGCACGTTCACCTAATTATGTGGTGCAAGCAAGCGACTTAGGGTCAAACCTTACCTTTAACCTTAGCACCCCTATATTAGTTTCAAATCAATCAATTATTGCTGGAATTGCTGGTGGGCAAACAGTAACTGGGTTAAACTATTTTCTTGGAACATCACAAACAGAAGTGCCATTTAGACCAAATACTTCTTTTTATTTCATGGGCCAAATAATTGGAGGTGGAATTTCTAATGCAATTGTTGGTTTAAATTATGCAGCACCCGGAGGTTGGGCTACAACAAGGCTAATGATGGAATGTACTGTAATGCCTATTCCTCCTATAGATGTGGGCATTTCTGCGTCTGGTCCAATACAACAAGTTAAGCTGCCAGTTTCTATAAATATTCCTCTACGCGCAGTAGTGAAAAATACAGGTACCCAAGCCAGACCAAGTGGCATTCAGGTAAGATACAGAATCAACAATGGCCCTATCATTGGACCCGTTTCTACAACCATTGGCATTGCTCCTAATGATACAAACTCCGTTTTATTTTCAGGTGTGAATGGCATGACCTTTCCCTCAACAGGATTCTATACAGTAAAAATATATACTTCCTTGGCTGGTGATGGTTTAATAAGCAATGATACCTTGACTGTGGTTTATGAGGTTGTTCCAAACAATGCGCTGCCATACAGGATAGCAAACAATATATTGAGCGCATGGACAAGTAAAGGAAATACACCAGCACTTTGGAAAGAAAAAATTGCCATTCAATCGAATGGTATTAGCAATTCCAATGTGCTCTTTGCAGACAATATTATCACTAATCAAAGGGAAGCTTTTATGTTTTCTCCACCTATTTCTCTAGTGGGAAGTACTAACCCTGTTATGCATTTCAATGTAGCACATGCCCCAAATACTTTTGCCAACACAGATGATACCTTACAGGTGATGATTAGCAACAATGGCGGATTAACATTTGTGCCGCTATATACCAAGTCTAGCCAACTTTCAACACCAACTTTGGGAACCGACACGCCAACCTCTAGTTCATATACACCAAGTTTTGCAACAGATTGGCGACTTGAAAGTGTTAATTTATCGGCTTATGCCGGCAGTCCTTATGTGGTTATTGCAATTAGAGACCGCTCTAATTCTGGTAATGGAATATATATAGGAAACATTCATATAAGCAATGCAAGTGCTCCATTAAGTGTGCAATCTGTTTCCTCAACCGGAACTTTTGGAAGCGGCAATATGTCTATCATCTTCAATTCAATTGGTAGTTCTAGCGGAGAAATTGCATTTGCAAGATACAATGCAGCGCCATTCTCTGGGGCGGTTCCTGTATTTGCAAGTAATACAACAGCTGCTACAAACAACACAAGTATCTTCACACCAAATAATGTGAGCCAGTCGCAATGGTATGCTGTAACTTATTCTGGCATGGGAACAGGAAACTATTACAATACCATTCAATACAGCATCAATTTTGATTTAACAGGTATTTCTGGTGTGTTCTCCAAAGACAGTTTATACTTAATGAAGCGCACCGATGTATATGGCTCTTGGGTTCCTATTACAACTTACGTTTCTGGTAACAACTTATATACTGGCTTAATGTCGGGTATTTCCGATTTCACCATTGGCTCTTTGTCATCTATAAACCCACTTCCTGTTAATTGGTTGAGCTTTGAAGCCCTTAATATTGACCCGCTAACCAACCAACTTAGTTGGGCAACTTCATCCGAAATAAACTCAAGTATGTATGTGATTGAACGTTCTTTTAACAATCAAATTTTTGATGAAATTGGTCAGGTAAAAGCAGCCGGAAACAGTAACAGAAAAATAGTCTATACTTTCAAAGATGCCTTGGATCAAGCCTTTGAAAAATCCATGCAATACCGCATCAAACAAATAGACTTAGATGGCTCATTTAGCTATAGCAAAGTTGTTTCACTTTCTCCGCTTTCAAGTTTGGATCAGCCCGAAATAAAAGTGAGCAACCCGTTTGAAAGTTCTCCAATTATTTGGGTAAAAAACATGCCAAGCAGCCCAATTTCATTGCTAATTACCGACGTGAGTGGTAAAACAGTATTAAGCAAAACTATTCAAACTCAAGCGGGGCAAGCAACCCTAGTTATAGAGGAAATGGAAATGATGCAGGCTGGAATCTATTTGGTTGAGCTAACTTGTGAAGGCTCAAAACTAGGCCAACAAAAAATTATCAAATCAAAATAAGCACAAACGCTTCTAATCAAAAAAGCCTGACCAATCAATTTTGGTCAGGCTTTTTATTTAAAATGCAATGAAAACTACTTTACATAAAAAGGAAAATTAGCGCAAGCAACTTGATCATGCGCATCATAGATATACACAAACAAGCGGTAAGCACCCTTTTGAAATGGCGCTTTAAAATTATAACCAATTTGCACATCACCATTCATGCTCACAGGAATAGCATCTGGCTTCTTTTCTGCATCGCCGCCACTTTTGGTAAATTCACTCTCAGGTAAAATTTCCCATTTGTATTTAAGTGACGACATTTCTTTGTGCTCAACTTTCAATTGTACTTTTACTTTAGCACCTTTTTTAGCCTCAAAACTTTCACTTGGCTTCTTCTCATTCAATAAAAATTTTGTAATCTGAGGTGCCCAATTTTCTGGGGCATTTCCATTCCAAACTTCTTGCAAAACATTTACTGCCTCAGTTTGCTTATCGCCAACAAAAACCCCATACCATGTTGGGGTAGTTTCTTGTTTCTGACCCCATAAAAATACATAAGAACCCAAACAAAGTGAGCTATCCTTTTTAATATAGTTTGTAAACCTATCTCTGTAGGTTATTGCCTTCTCGGTAGAGGTTTGTTCTACTGCTGCCCCCCAACTTGTTTTAGCAACTTCCCAATGGCCATTAGGGCCCCATTCTGTGACCATATAAGACTTATCCCAACCAAACAACCTAATTTTTTCTGGAAGTGCCGGTAAATCGCCGTATGTGTTCACACCCAAAATATCTATGTCTTTGCAAATTTCTTTGATTAATTGAACCTCCGGAACATCAATACCAGCAGTAACTACGCAGGTAGGATGGTTCTTGTCTTCCTCATGAATCATGGATGCAATATTTTGAACCGCCTGCCAAACTGCAAAATCGGAATATTCCAAATCAACCTCATTGCCAACTCCCCACATTAGCAATGCAGGATGATTCTTGAACCTACTTACAACCGATTTAAATTGTGCAACTTGGTCTTGGCAAGCCCACTTATCACTGTAATCAAATCCATGACGTTCTGGAGCCATCCAAAGGCCTAGCATAACAGTAATGCCTCTTTTTTGTGCTTCATCCAATACCTCTTGTGCATTTTCTGCACCCCAAAGCCGCACCGAATTTCCGCCACATACTTTGATTTTATCCATAAAAACATCACCGCCCGCACCATTCACATAGTAAGGCATTCCGCTTCGCAATAGTTGAAATCCTCCTGCCGGATTAACAACTACTTCTACCTTTACAACTTGAGCAAATAATGATTGAACCATGGTTGCAAGCCAAAAAGAGAAAAATAAAACAAAGTTCTTTTTCATATTAATGGTTAAACTTTATAATTTTTATTGGCTTCATCTCATCGCCATCAAATACCTGAAGCACATAGGTTCCATCTTGCAATGCTCCTAAATGGTCATTTAAATCCATAAGATTAGTAGATTGAATACAAACCCTGCCCATTAAATCAATGATCACTAATTGACTCGGCACAAAATCAACTTTTAATTCTATAAAACTATTAAATGGATTGGGCTGAACCAATATTGCGTTGGCTAAAGCTTCATTCTCAAAAACACTATTCAATGTTTCTTTACAAGGCAATTCTTGTATCACGAAATCATCATAAAAATAAACATCAGAACCATTTGTATTTGGTGCAAGCAACATCACCAATTGATTAATACTGCCTTCATTCATATTTACATCAGGCTTCAGAATTAACTTAAATGTTAGTTCTTCCCAAGATTTACTCTTTGTTGTTTTTGCTTGTAACACGCACCTTCTACCAACTGGATAATCGTTGTTAGCAGACAAATTCCTATTCTCAAAATTTATATTTACTTCAGTTCCAATTGGAGCAGTGGTGTATAATTTCATTTTTAAAATTAATGCACCATCTTCAAAAGCTTTCGCACTTCTAATCAAATCAGTGTGCAAGGTTATTGCATCATATAGAACACCCCCATTTCTGTAATACCTATTTACCATATTACTCTGATTAATTGCATCCTTAGCGGGATTGGTAATAGAAGATTTATGGGTACCATTGCTTCCTACCCAATACATAGATTTAATAAATTCTGAATCATCAATTTTACCAACACAAGTATCAGGTAAGGTTTCAATATACCTGCCTATTTTATGTGTGTTTCCAAGGTGAGTTACTGTTACAAAAATACTATCACTCTTTAAGCCCCAATTTACCTTCACATTTGGAGTACCTTGTCCAGATGTAATTTGAATGCCGGCGGGTGCCGACCAATTATAGGTTGCACCAGCAAGTTTTTGCGTATAAAAATCTTTCTTTTGATCCAAACGCAACACAGATTTTGGTCCAGAAATAAAAATATCTTTTAGCTCTTGATAAACCCTCACATAATCTACTTGTAGGGTAGCAGTATCTGGTGTGCTTGCATCAGGATTTCCTAAAAAGTAACCTCCTACTGCCAAATTAATCAAGAAATGAAAATTACGATCGTATGGCCACCAAAATTCAGGGAGGTTTGCACGCGTTTTTGTGCTAAAAAGAACCTTGTCTATAAACCATTGTATGGTATCGTTTTTCCATATTAACTCATACGTATGAAAGTCTGATGTGAATGAACCAGACGCTAATGTGTATGTTGCTCCGGTATACTTGTTATTTGGCGAATAGGCACCATAATGTAATGATCCCCATGTTTTGGTGGGCTCTTGACCTTTGCCTTCCAACAAATCTATTTCTCCGCTCAAAGGCCAACCACCATAGTAGTTTTCTGTTGGCAAAAACCATACTGCAGGCCAATAACCTTGACCAATTGGGGTTCTCGCGCGTACTTCAATTCTACCTGAAGCAAAATCAAACTTGTTAATCGATCTTATTCTCCCTGATGAATAAGTACTATTTCCTATCTTTTCTTTTTTTGCTTTAACCTTTAGCAATCCATTTTCAACAACAATTGCACTTTTTTGGTAACTCTGCTGTTCAGCATTCCCCCAGCCGCAAAGGCTTGGGCAACCATCACCAATTTGATACTCCCAATAATTGGTATCGAGGGCATTTCCATTAAATTCATCCGACCAACGTAAAAACTCTTGAGAATAAAGTTGCGCAGGAACAAAATATAAAAAAGAAATAACCAATATTTTTTTAATAGCCATTATGGATGAATGTTTAAGGAATCTGTTAATTGAGAAACACTAAATAAAAACTTTCCAGGTTCAACAATAAACTTATTGTCTAAACCAACAAAAGCGAGCCTTTCGGTAAGTATAGAAAATTTAACCTCCTTACTTTCGTTTGGATTTAAATACACTTTATTAAAAGCACACAATCGTTTTACAGATGGTGTTATACTAGCCACCACATCGGAACTGTAAACCAAAACTATTTCGTAACCTCCCATTTTACCTGTATTTTTAACTGTTACACTTATTAAAATACTATCCTTTGAATTAGCCTCCCTATTCGCAATCTTCATATCCGAATAGCTAAATTGAGTATAACTCAATCCATGCCCAAATGGATACAACGGATCAAAACCCAATGGCTGAAAGTCGTTGTTGAGTATCTCTGTATACTTACAATCATAAGTGGTATGTGTACTTGGATAACGAGGAAAAGTAAAAGGTAATTTACCACTTGGATTTACTGAACCATTTACAATATTTACAATTGCCAAAGCACCCTCATCTCCAGGTAATGCAGCATAAATAATACCATCACACAAAGACTCCACTTTGGCAAATGTTCTTGGACGACCTTCCAATAAAATTACAATAACCTTCTTGCCAGCTAACTTGTAAATTGATATCAATTCTTGCTGTGCAGCACTTAACTCCAAATCATTGATGTCGCCAGGCTTTTCTGTATAAGTGTCTTCACCAAGGCATAAAACAACTGTGTTGATGCCATTTGAAGCCGCTAGCAAAGCACTTGGTGCTAAATGATTGTTATATGTATTTCCTGCAAGGTACTTAATATTTGCCTCTCCATAAACCTGCTTAAAGGCCCCAAAAACAGTTGACACTTTTGAGTTATATGACGTGTCTCTCCCCTGCCAAGTATGCGTCCAGCCTCCATTTAAGGCATTGATATAATCTGCATTCGGACCCGTTATCAATATTTTTTCTCCCACATTTAGTGGTAAAATATGATTCTCATTTTTAAGCAATACAATACTTTGAGTTGCCAAATCATAGCTTAATTTTTTACTTTCTAGCGAACCAGGTTGAATATAAGATTCTATAGCTGGTAGTTTCTCATCAAATAAGCCTAGCTCGTATTTTAAAGTAAGGATTCTTAGCACCGCTTCGTCAATTCTTTGCTGCTTAATTTTTCCCTCCTTCACATTTTCAATGAGGTATTGGGTAAATACTAAATCCATTGGAACCATCGCCAAATCTATGCCTGCATTGATAGCCAAAGCCACTGCCTCTTTATAAGTAGCAACAATCTTATGTCTATCAGTTAAGTTTTTAATGTCTTCCCAATCTGTTACTGTTATACCCTTAAACTTCAATTCATCTCTCAATATAGTTTGTAAATAAAACTTACTAGCATGCACAGGTTCACCATTAATTTCAGAAGAGTTGATCATAATAGTTTTAGCCCCTGCCTCTACTGCTTTTGCAAAAGGATATAAAAAAATTTGACGCAATTGACGCTCTGCAATATAAGCTGGCGTTCTATCGTGTCCACTTCTAGGATCACTGTAACCAACATAATGCTTTAAACAAGCTGCAACTCCTGCGTATTCGCCACCAGCAGTGTTTTGGTAACCTTTTACCAAAGCCACACCCATTTGAGAAACTAAAAATGGATCCTCCCCAAAAGTTTCCCAAAACCTTGGCCACATTGGATTTCTTCCAACATCTAAAACTGGAGAAAAATTCCAAGGAATGCCACTAGCCCTAACATCGGATGCAACATAAGTGGCCATTTTTTCTGCCAATGCTGGATTAAATGTTGCCGCCAGAGCAATTTGTTGAGGATAAAGTGTTGCGCCAACAGTATAATTGGCACCATGTATGGCATCTATACCATACAAAATAGGTACGTGTAACCTACTTTGTAAACTGTATTTTTTAATAGCCGCGTGCACCTCTTTCCAATAAGAAATTGGATAGGTATGTCCGCCTACATTTAAAATGGAGCCAACTCCCATATTCACAATTACATTCTTCAATTTAGCAGTGTCTATGGCATGAGGCACCTCTAAATTAAACCCTTCACCCTTTGTTATCATCTCAATGGTAAGTTGGGTCATTTGACCTGCTTTTTCCTCTAAAGTCATTTTGTTTAACAAAGCTTTAGCCTGACTTTCTGCAGTCTTTTTTTGTGGCATTCCACACTGCATCAATAAAGCCAATAACGAAAACATCCCAAGCAATTTTCTATTCATCTTGTTAATTTTTTTGTATACTTATTTCATCAATCCAAACATCTCCAATTCCATTCATTTGAATTAAAAACTGTTTGAACCTATTTGTGTCGAAACCGTTTTTATTAAAGTTAAAATCTGTAAATGGTATAGTAACTTCCATCCAATTTTCTTTGAGCTTACTAGGGCTAGCATAATTACTAACTACATTCACTAAATTGTTTTTTCCGTTGTAAGACTCAAAGCCAACTTGTAATTGCCCCAAAGCGGCCGGATAATTTCCTTTTATAAAGAAATGTAAGCTCAATTGACTCATGGAATCTTGAATAGCTATTGCTTGCCAATGGGCCCAATTAAAACCCATTTGCCTATTTCCCTTGCCCATTTCTTGCTCATTCCATTTAAGGTTCAAACCCTTATTGCCCGCATAAAATTCATCGCTTGTTAATGCAATGTTTCTTCCCGCATAATTACCTAATCCCCAAGCATAAGTTAACTCATCATGGAATAAGGTTATTGGGTAGTTTGTAGCCGTTACCTGACCAAATTTCTGAGTGCTACCAGGTTTTATTTCTGCACCTCCTATTTTCAATTCATCAAACAAAAAAGCACCAGAACCTTGGCACTCTATGTTTAAACTTTTGATATTACTAAAATCACTTAGTGGCGCAGCTGCTTGTAAAAAAGCACTCAAAGGAATACTCACTTTTTGCCATTGCGTATCTATTGGATAGCGTTGTAATTGTTTTGCTTTTAAAACAGTAGCTGTTTGCACTCCCGCGTAATCTTCTAATAAAAATATGAGCGTTGGAATAAATTGTTTACCATCAATAGCACGCACATAAAAATCAATACTACCGGTTGCCATCACATCACTCAAATCCTTTGGTGCATAACCATTCCAGCCAATTCCAAATCCTATCCAAGGGCATTTTCCTGTTTTGTCCCAGGTTATACTCAAACAAGACTTACCAGAATAGGAAATACTATCAATGCGAGCAAAATTTTTGCATTCTGTTTTCTCTAAGCCCCAAACATCCACAGATTGATCGCTATAAACTTCTCTATCTTGAAACTCTCTTGAAGACTTGGAATCATAGGTGCTTCCCCATTCATCTACCAATTCTGTTTGATGCATATGAATGCCGCATGCACTCAGCAAAATGAATAGGATAAAATAAAATGCTACTAACTTTTTCATTAAGGTTGAAAAGGTGTATTAAATGTAAATGAACAATAATCCATTCCAACCCTTGTTGCACCTGATGTTCCAGGTTGGGCAAGCAACAAAAACTGAGCAGCAATAATTCTATCTAAATCTTTTCTTCCTGTACGATCCACATTTCCAAAGCCACCTGAGGTAGAAATTTTAGTAGCCGAATAAGGAAAACTCACCAATTTCCAACCAGTCCAATTTACTGGGAAACGGTAGGTGTAAGCACCTTCCTCAGCAGGCTGATAAATGCCATCTTTGTTATCGTCTTCTTGAAACTCTATGCTCATTTCGGCCTTGTTATCACCCCACCCATAAACATAGGCATTGAAGAATACCTTTTCTGGATTGTCTGTACTAAATTTAAAATAATTTTCACTAATACCTTGACTAATTTTAGCCGATAAGTTCATACCGCATAAAAATAAACTAGCGCTCGGGCCATGGTTTCCGGCTAAAACATAGTAGCGTGTTTTTTCGGCTGGTGATATTCCTTGATAATTAACAGTGGTTCCATTGAATGATTGTTGGCCCTCGGTAAAGGTGTTGTAAGGCCTTTGTGGACTCTCAAAATCATCTATTAAAATATCAACTGAAGGTGTGGGCCTTACATTGGTAATAACAATGGTATCTGAGTATACCGTATCGGGATAAGAATCAAAGCTCATTCGAGCCACACAAGGTTCATTCTTTCTAAAAAACGGTGCAAAAGTTATGGTTCCATTCCAAGCCAATTGGTTCAAACTAAAATCTTTGTCGTTGCCCGTGAATACCTTTCTAGCACCACTGTTTAATCCAATAACCTCAACTGTCCATTTAGTTCTTATGCTCAAGGTTGTTTTATAATAAACAATGTCTCCTTTGGCGAAATCTGCAGTTTTTTGTGAGGCGCGTAATGGTGCTAATATTTTAAACTCCCCAAAAATATCAACCAACTCGGGTCCTTCAATTGAACTATCTTTCTTGCACGATGAAAGAAAAACAAAGCCAATTATTCCAAAATATATAATTATTTTATTCATAACTATTTTAAAAAAACAAATTGTACAAAACAGTAAAACGATTGATTTTATATTGGTTTTCTGGCAGTAATTGGTTTCCCCAATTGGTTTGCTGAAACTGAAGCTTCAAACAATTATTCTTGCTAAATTGATAATTGACACCGCCAATGTATAGCGTTTCATTTAAATCGGCCTTAAAAGCATTATAAAAGATTATTTCATTAAAGCTATTTCTTTCTGCCAAATATTCATTTCCATTGGCATTTACAAAAATGCTTGCAAACTGTAATTCCAATTTAGGTATAATCTCAAACTCTATACCCACCTTCAATTGATTGGTTTTCAAATCTATTTTATCAATGCCTTCTATACCATCTCTTTTGGTATTTTGTATACGTCCGTACAACCCCAAATGTAATTTCTTCTTACCTTTATATAATTCATTCAAACCCAAATCAGCATAGGCTTCTAGGTGGGTAAAACTTCTCAAATTAATGGTTCCTTGACCCGTTATTTCGTTGTACACAGAACCTTCCGCACCCAATTTTAACAATTGCTTTTTGGAATGACTCCAACCCAATTCTATATCTGCTCCTTGTCTGTTTGGTGTGGCCTTTCCATAAGGTAACATGTTTTCATAGGCAGGATTATACACCTTCAATGCAGGATTTAAAAACATGTTATAATAGTTGCCATCTGTTAAAATATCAAGTATGGTTGCTGGCCTAACAGATTCTCTATTGGTATAGTATGGATACTCACTTGCTACCATATTATAATCTACTCTTCTACTTTGCGCACCCATGCTCCTAAAACTGGTTTCAACACTTCTGTATGATGCTCCAATTGTCCATGATTGTTTCTTGTCATGAAGATCAAAACCAGCATCAACAAACGATCCATTTGGCACATTTGGCGAACCAGCAATATTGTCAAAGGTAACTTTAGAACTACCCAACTCTGCCTTTAGGTTAAGTGTGTGATTGCTTAATGTAATTTTTTCCTTTGCCGCTATACTTTGAACATTGTTTTTAAACAGGCCATTAGAAAACATGGCCGAGTTTTTAACATCAAAAATGTAAACATAATTGTAAGCCAAACTCAACTGATGAAAAGCCCTAGCCTCCAATGTTCCGCTGGAAAATAACCTATCTGGAGTGCTAAAATAATCTGTTTGCCTATTCTTAGCAATCATGCCTGTAACATGCAAATGATCTATAGGCTTATCAAAATCAAAACCAATATCAGCAGTGGCACCTTGCTGTCGCCAAGAATTCTTACCATAAAATTTATCATAGTCTATAATCTCAGAAAAAGTATTTAACGCCAAAGGATTGTGTGCACTTAAATCTCCAGTAGGATTAAATAATGTATAAGGGGTCATTCTTGTGTTTAAATCTCCCACCTGATATTTAATACGCTTAAACATTAAACCTCTTAAATACAATTCACGCAAATAAAAAGTAATGCCGCCGCCCCAAAAACCATTGATATCATTGGTAACACGAGTAATGGCTTTGATTTCTGTTTCTTCTGTTGGCCTAATATGAAAGCCCAAATCAAACAAAGTAGCTCCTGTCATTTGCTTCCTCGCAGTGGTGGTATCCTTATCCAATAATGGTCCGCTCAAGTTGCCATTGTTCAATAAAAATCGGCCTGAACCAAAAAAATCAACCTTTTTTTCTTGCTTGTCTTGCCCAAAAATATACATTGGCATTGCAGCCAATAACAACAATATATATGTATTAATAACTTTCATATTAAAAGAATAATTTTAGTTCTATGGAGGTTTCTGTTCCCTTGATATTGTCTTGTAAAAAGCTTTTGTCTACCTGGCTCATCCACCTTCTTCGCAAATACAAATTAGTGTTCTTAGAAAGATGGATATCCAAACCAAGCCCAAATAATTTTCCTGTTTGATTGATTGGGTCATTATTAATACTTCCTACTATTCCATCTTTGTTATCTCCCTTATTGAGTTGCTTATTTCCTTTTATGTACTCTCTGCCAAATGTGGTAACCAAACTCACGTCTTTGTGTAGCATAAAAACGCCATCTAATTCGTGGTAATAAGTGCGCAAATAAGCACTGTTACTGAAATCTGGCAACAAGGCAAATTGGCTTTGGGCTGATCCAAATGAACCCACATAAAGCAAATAAAACGGCATCCATGATAAGTTAACTCTTTGCTTTAATTGAACCTGTAACATATTAAATCCTAACAAACTTTTTGGCCTACCTATTTCATTGGTATCCACAATTTGCATGGTTTGCGAAAAACCTCTGAAATAGGATGTCCAATTACTATAAGCGCCTACATTATTTGTAAATGGTGTAAACCGAGAAAATGGCAATGCATTTATCTTATGTCCAAATGCCAATTGCCTGCTCATTGAACTTACCTCCATTGAGCTCATGTTTCCTACATTTAATTTGGTTGATTTTGTTATGTCGAACCATGCATTTACGCTAAATCCTTTTCTATTATTACTCACCTGACCAACATCTGTAATTGATCCGGCAAAATTGCTAATGCCTCCACTTCCGCCTATAGTTGCGCCATTCTGGTTCAATGCTGCTGTACTTACAATATTGGTATTGAAGCTTAAAAAATTACCGTAGTAATTAATGAATTGCGGACTCAAATAAAATGCTTCCAATTCTATTGGAATCTTGGTAACTTTTGCTGGGGTTCTTAACAATATTCTTCCAGCATTGCCCCAACCTTCCTTTTGCACTTGAGAATAAAGTTGTCCCTTACCCATTTCGGCAGAAACCACAAATCCCTTATAATTTAAATCATATGAAAAGGTAAATAGCTGAATGCCGGCTTGCTCTCTTGCTGTAGAATCTACATACAATCGATAATCCATGGTATTGATTCCAATGCTTTGGTTCTTAAACTTCTTTTTAATCTTTCCCCCTAAAGCATAAGAAGGAATATTACTGGTAATAAATGCTTGAGCTGGCGTTGTGCCATATAAAAACCTAAATGAAATGTTGCCAGGTAATTCTTCACCATCTACCAATAAACCTTTAAATGGCTGCATCCCAAAACGCATGTCTCTGCTAATACTTCCATAACTGTAATAATTAGATGCCCTATCGTACGATACGGCATTACCCTCCCAAGGCCAACGCTCATAAATGCTAAATCTTTGGTATCCTATAAAGCTACTAAAAACCATTCCACTCAATTCCACCCAATTGATACCGCCCATATGAGCTGTAAATTTTCCAACATCTGTTTGTATGCTGCCGGTTAAATTAATTCCTAAGTTTAAGTTAATAGGGCTTGAGCCTGGATTTCCAGAAAAGTTGTGGTACAAGGCATAATCCATCCCAATAAAAGTTTTTGATGTTGGCTGAACCGATAAATTCAATAGCATCATTGGTGGATCTCTGTAAACATCTCCTGTGCCCAATATGTATGCCGGAGCACTGGCATATGGATTTCCTGGTATAACCACAAATGGCTGTTCTAAATTTCTACTTATCCCAAAAAATCGATAATAGCCACCTACATTCAACTTTTTTAAGGGAATTAAACCTGCAGGCCCAGTGGCAATTGGCTTATAGGTTGAATCTGTTTCTAGATCCTGAGCCTTTAGTTCATAAGGGAAGACCACTAAATAGGCAAACCCAAACACAATTAATAATCTGTTTAAAAAGTAAGTTGAATTCAATATCCTCTTAATTATGTTGTGAATCTCAATGATACCAAGCGAAATACCTCATTTCACCTCCCCAACTCACCTACGTCAAAGCAATTACGCCCTACAACATCACTACTACAAAACTTGTCAAGTATCTGTAAATAAATATTTTATTGCTTGGAAGATAAATTAGAATTTCCTATAATTGATTCTACATTGATATGATAAAAACGAAAAAATGTTCTTGTTTGTCCTTCTTGCTGGTAGCATACTTCTTCCTAGTTCAGGTATGCGTAGTTGCGCAGCCTATTTCTAATAGCCCTTTGATTAAAAACTACACTAAAAAAATATACCAAGGAGGAACCCAAAATTGGGATATTTGCGAAGGAGATAATGGCTTGATGTTTTACGCCAACAATGAGGGCCTCCTTATATTTGATGGAAAAATATTTAGCAAACATTCGCTTCCTAAAAACACCATCCTTAGGTCTATTTTATACGATAGTAAAACCAAAAGAATTTATGCTGGTGGGCAAAATGAAATGGGCTATTTTCAATTTGAAACTAATGGCAGTTTGAAATACATTTCAATTGTCGACCAAATGCCCGAGGGCTATAGAGGCTTTGAAGATGTTTGGGGAATAGAAGAATATGAGGGCAGGTTTTGTTTTCAAACCAATCGCCAGGTATTTATGTACGACCAAAAATCACTTATTGCGGTAGCACAGCCTGAAAATACACTCGAAAACATTTATAAAGTTGGCAAACGCCTCTTTTTAACAGATATTGAGGGGAGTATTTTTGAATTCAAAGGTGGGCAATTCAACAAATTAATTAGCAGAAGTGGTTTAGATATCTCGTCTATTCTTGCTAAAGGTAATAACCAATTACTGATTACTACCTATAAAAACGGACTCTATTTTTATCAAGACCAAAAGTTGGTTAAGGTGAGTAATAATGAAGAGTTATTTAAATTTAGTCGTATTTATAAGGCTTGCAATTTTGGCAATAATTATATTTTAGGTTCAAACCGAAGCGGTATATTTATTTTAGATAGCAATGCCCAAATCATTAAAAACATTAGCAATAAAGACGGGCTTCAAAACAACAATGTGCTTTCGGTTTATAAAGATGCCAACCACAATATATGGCTAGGCCTGGATAATGGTATAGATTTGCTTAGAACCAATTACCCTTTTGCATATGTAGTGCCCGATGGACTGCTTAAAGGAACAGGATATTGTATGACCGAATTTGGTGATAGTTATTACTTTGGCACCAACAATGGATTATATGCCCAAAAGAAAAACAACAACAGTAATTTTGAGTTGATTGCAAATACCGAAGGGCAAGTTTGGTGGGTTCAAGAAATTAACGGAAAATTGTTTGTATGCCACCACGAGGGTTTATTTGAAGTGCTAGGTAATTCTGCAACCAAAATTTCTGAAATCAGAGGCTGTTGGAAAATCATTCCTTTAAAAAGCAACCCAGGATTCTTTGCTCTTGGTACCTACAACGGCATTTCTATTTTTAATTGGCAAAACAACACGCTCTCCTTTGTGTCCAAACCCAACCCATTTAAAGAGTCGAGCAGATTTTTAGAAGAAGATGAATTAGGTAATATTTGGGTAGCCCATCCCTATAAAGGCCTCTATAAATTAAAGTTAAACAACGACTTACAAAGTGTGCAAAATGTAAAGCTGCTTGGCACAAAAGAAGGATTACCTAGCCAAAATGAAAACTATGTTTTTAACACCCAACAAGGTTTAAGCTTCTGCACCACCAAAGGTGTTTATGAGTTTCGCGAAGATTACGGACGATTTCAACCTGCTAAAAACTTCAATGGATTACTTGATAACAATGATGCATACAAAAGATTATATGTTGGCAAAAATGGCAAATTGTGGTTCATTAATAACCATGAAATTGGGTTCATTAAACCTGTTTATGATGGGGTAGAATATTCTTTCTCTAAGGTGTTGCTTCCTAAACTAGACCAAAACCTTGTTGGAGGATTCGATTTCCTAAATGAGTGTGGCAACGGAACTATTTTTCTCGGTGTGGAATCTGGCTTTGAGCAGTTTAATTTGAACCAAATTGGTAAATTCAATCCAGTTCAACCTCAAACTTTAATTACAGCAATTCATTCTCTTGAACAACTAGATTCTGTTTACTTTAAATACCTTGGACCGCAAAGCAACACCATAGAAATAAACGATCGCTCTATCGAATTCTCCTACAGTTCAACCAATGCAAACTCCTTCAACGACCTATCTTTTTCAAGTTATTTAGAGGGTTGGGAGAAAGATTGGTCGCCTTATAAAACCTCTACTACCAGAGAGTTTAGCCGTTTAACATTTGGAGATTACTCTTTTCACATAAAAGCTAAATGCCTTGGTATAGAAGGGCCCGAAACGATTCTAAAAATTCATATTCCTGCCCCTTGGTATTGGACCAAAGTTGCTAAGTTTATCTATTCTTTTATAGGAATTATTATAGTATTACTCATTGGTTTCTTCCCGCAAATGTTGGTTAGAAAAAAAGCCATCCGCATTATTGCCGAAAAAGATACCTTTTTTAAACAACAAACCGAATCACTCAAGCAAGAAAAAGATCAAAAAGACAAGGAGCTGATAGAACTAAAAAACCTAAAATTACAGCAAGAAATTGAGCACCAAGGCAGAGAATTAGCCTCCTCTACCATGCATATTGTTCAAAAAAGCGAAATGTTATTAAGTATCAAGGACAAGCTTAAACATATTTCAAGTATTAGCAATGATCCTAAAATTAAACCTGAGATAAGCGACCTCATCAAAAACATTGAAAAAGATACCATCATTGATAGAGATTGGGAAAAATTTGAACTCTATTTTAATAACATTCATGATAGATTTACACTTATTTTAAAAGAGCGTTTTCCCGCATTTACTGCAAACGACATCAAAATGTGCGCCTACCTGCGCATGAATCTATCAACCAAAGAAATTGCCACTATCTTAAATATCTCTGTGCGTGGGGTAGAAATAAGCAGGTATCGCTTAAGGAAAAAAATGAGCCTCGATAATGGGGCCAATCTTACAGAATACCTGAGTAAAATATAAAAAGAAAAGCCCCGCTAAATTAGCGAGGCCTCTCTTCTCAATTACAAACAAATCAGAACTTATTCAACCAACAATTTGTAGGTTTTTACAGCTTGATCCAACTCTATCTTTACCAAATAAATGCCCGGGTTTAACGAATGAACGTCTAGGTTCAGACCGTTAATTGCGTTGGCTTCAGTATTGGCTTTTTCCATCATCAATGAACCCACTACGTTGTATACACTTACTTTTGAATTAGCCTTAATGCTTTGTCCAAAATCTATATACAAATTATCAGTTGCTGGGTTAGGATACATTTTTACTGAATTCAAAACTTGATTAGCTAATCCTACTGCATCACAAATAGTACAGGTGTTCCAGCAATAAGCACCAATGGTTTTAGCAGATGTGTCAGAAACTACCATATAACGATTGGTAAAGGTTCCTGTAGTTTTGGTACACAAATCAGAAGGGCTAAACGATTCTTGATCGTCCCAATTACCAATAGTATACTTAAATTCATAAGCACCTGTATCTAAACTCAAGGTAACGCCATAAATGTTTGAACCAATTAAAGTCATTGGTGTACAAGCACCGCACCAACCATTAAATGAACCATTTAAAGTAACTCCTTTAGAAAGGTCTCCTACATAATTTTTCATGTTTACCTTAAAGGTAACCCTAGCCTTAGATGCAGTATTTGCGCAGCTTACACAGCTCTCCCAACATACAACCGGCATAGTGTCATTGGTTTTAGAAACCTTAATAGTACGATTAGTATATCCAGATTTGGTAGTAGTACAAGCCAGTCCTTCCTTCAAAATTTCTTGTGAAACCCAGTTACCAATTGAATATTTAAAATCATATGAGCTATCTTTATCTAATAGCACAGTAGCTGCCCAAATTTTGCTAGTTCCTAACTTGGTCATTGGGGTACACGCGCCACACCAATTGTTGAAGGTACCATTCAAAGTAACGGTGTCGTTAGCATTCATGGCATATTTCGACATATCCACTCTAAAAGTCAAATTGGTTTTTGTTGGTCCGCCACTGCTACATGCATTACAAGTTTCCCAACAAACCATAGGAATAGAATCGTTAACTTTAGTAGTTTTATAAACCCTGTTCGTATAGCTACCTGTAGTTTTAGTACAAGGCAAAGAAGGAGCTAAGTTTTCTTGCGAAACCCAGTTACCAATTACAAACTTGTATTCATATTCCATAGCCGTATCTAAAGCAATAGTGGTAGTCCAAATTTTGGTTCCAACTATATTGGTCATTTTGGTACAAGCACCGCACCAGCCATTGAAAGTTCCATTTAAAGTAACTGTGTCACCCGCATTCATTGGAATGTTTTTGGTATCAACAGTAAATTTAACATTCACCTTGCTTACTGGTGGTGGAGGTGTAATACCACCTGCCATCATAATATTATCAAAATAATATGTTTTTGCACCTGCAGTTGCACCAGTAATACCAAAATTAGGGAATACCGACAACAATTTATAAGTATAACTATAATTAATTGGAGAAGTACCAGATGCCTGACTAGCAAAATTGAATTCCAATTCTTGCCAGGCGTTTGCTACTGTTGTAGTTGCATCGGTTTCAACACTTTTTGTTGGATCACCCAAAACTTCTGCTTTCAAGCGTACTACAGCACCTGCATTAGGTGAATAAACTTTCATCTTGATCTTAGAATTTGTGGCAGTAAATGGAATGGCTTCCGCTAAGCCATTTGTAGTACTTAAGGTTGTTCCACCCCAAGTTTCAGCAGTATTTGATTTAATTACCTTAGCAACTTTATTTGCTGCATTGCTTGGGTCAACTGCAACACTGCTGGCAGTTCCACCAAAATCAACCATGGTATAATTAACGTTTGTAGAATCAAAATTGATTGGCAATTTAACCTGAGCCATTACTGGAGGTGTAGTTCCTGCAAAGCGAACATTGTCGAAATGATATGTTTTTGTACCTGCAGTTGCACCCGTTACACCAAAATTAAAGAACACAGACAACATCTTATAGGTATAACCATAATTGATTGGCGCGGTTCCTGTAGCTTGATTAGCAAAATTAAATTCCAATTCACTCCACGCATTGGCAACAGTTGTGCGCGCTTCTGTTTCTACACTTTTAGTTGGATCTGTAGGATCTTCCGCTTTTAAACGGACAGCAATGCCACTATCAGGTGAATAAACCATCATTTTAATTTTAGCATTTGTTGAGGTAAATGGAATGGCCTCAGCTAAACCTGTAGCTGTACTCATAGTTGTTCCAGCCCATGTTTCTGCTGTATTTGACTTAATAACTTTCGCTACTTTATTGGCAGCATTTGTTGGATCAACAACAACACTACTAGCAGTTCCACCAAAATCAGTCATGTTGTAATTAACATTGGTAGAATCGTAATTAATTGGCAATTTTACTTGAGCCAAAATTGGACCACTTGCAGGTACAAATCTCAAATCATCAAAATAATACACCTTTGTACCAGCAGTTGCGCCAGTTACGCCAAAATTAAAGAATGCAGAAACCTTCTTGTAAATGTAGTTATAATTTATTGCGGCAGTACCAGAGGCTTGATTGGCAAAATTAAACTCCAAAGTTTGCCAAGTATTGGCAGCCGTTGTGCGCGCTTCTGTTTCTACACTTTTACTTCCATCATTAGGATCTTCAGCCTTTAAACGAATGGCAATGCCACTGTCAGGTGAGTAAACACGCATAGTCATTTTATTAGCGTTTGCCGCAAAAGGAACGGCACTTACAAATCCACTAGCTGGTCCAATAGTAGTACCAGCCCATAACTCCGCTGTATTAGATTTTGTTACCTTAGCTACCTTATTGGTGGAAACCACAGGGTCGGTAAAAACCAAACTTGCATTGCCACCAAAATCTTGCAATACATAGTCAACGTTGGTGCTATCAAAATTAACCGGTAAATTCATTGGCAATAAGCTTGTACAAGCCGAACATGAATTCCAGCAAACAACTGGCAATACAGTTGCAGCCGTAACATTCAACGACCTATTGGTATATCCACCATTGGTTACGGTACAAGCCAAGGTAGAGGCCAATGCCTCTTGCGCGTTCCATCCACCAACGGTGAACTTATATTCTTGAGCGCCAACAGGTATTGGTAAAGTTACTTGCCAAATATTGGTAGTTCCTTGCTTTACCATAGGGTTACACCTACCACACCACGAATTCCAAGTACCATTCACATAAACGGTATCATTTAATCCAACATAATTGGACATGTCTACCTTGAAGGTGACATTGTTTTGAGCCTGAACCGCCAAGTTTAGCAGCATCATCAGGAAAAAAACCTTGATTGTTGTAAAAATTTTCATTGTTTTTAGATTTGTTGAGGTAAAAATAATCTAAAGATAACTCAAGCCCAATTTCAATAGCCCTTCATCACTATCACCAATAATAATTCAAAATCCAACTACTACTACAATACTACTACACAAAAATGCAAAACATTGATAACGTATAATTTAAAAAATAATCGGTTTAAACCTGAAAGTGCCTTTTTCAAACTATTATCAAAAAGCAGAAGCCGCATGAACCGCTTTTAAAAATTTTAGGCTAAAAAAATCAAAGGACCTAATTCCCAAACTATTTAATCAAAAACACACCCGTTTTCAAAAAAACTTTGCAAAAATGAAAGGAAACCTTACTTTTGCACTCCTTAGAAATAAGCGAAAGCCTTATTTTAAGGAACAATTCACTCCAGTTTAGGCAAAAGTGTAACGGTGCGGTAGCTCAGTTGGTAGAGCAAAAGACTGAAAATCTTTGTGTCGGGGGTTCGAAACCCTCCCACACCACA
>CANKQY010000044.1 GCA_947485745.1 Bacteroidota bacterium | reverse complement strand
TTGTCGAAGGGCGTCACCCTGAGCTTGTCGAAGGGCTAAACGCCAACATCATGCAAAGCACTCTCCATTAAATATGGATGCTTTGTAGGATACAAATTTGCTTTGGTTAATGCTTTCAATGTCATCCACAAGAATAAACCAGCGAACATACATAAGAAACCAATTTCCATTGCACCAAAACCTTGAGCTGCTACCTTAATAACACCTGCTGGGTGCGCATCTGAAGGATCTGTTGCCAAATTCATAGAAGCTGGCATTACCATTAAATACACGTCCATCCAGTGACCAATAAGTATGGCAGAACCAACAAAGAAACCATTTGCTCTACTACGTTTTGCATTTCTTCCCATGAAGAAAAAGAATGGGATCAAAAAGTTAATTAACACAACAAAGTAGAAATAGAATTTGTATGAACCAAATAAACGCTCTTTGTAATAAACTACTTCCTCAGGAATATTTGCATACCAAATTAATAAAAATTGTGCAACCCACATGTATGTCCAAAACACAGAGAAGGCAAACATAAATTTACCTAAATCATGTTGGTGCTCATCTGAGGCAATATTTAAATAGTTTTTACCTCTTAAATAATGGGTAAACAAATAAATGATAGTTAAAGCACTCACCCACCCTGTTGCAAAATTATAAACAGAAAAAATAGTTGAATACCAATGTGCATCAATACTCATCATTTGATCCCAAGTAAACATAGAGAAAGTGAAAGCAAAGATTACCATAAAAGCTGTAGACAAATTATAGTTCTTTTGAAAATTAGTTAAGCCCCCAATTTGATCTTCATTCCTAGAATTTTTGCGGAACAAATGCGCGCAATAAGTCCAGAATGCCATAAACAATACCATTCTAATATAGAAAAATGGCTTATTTAAGTACCAACTTTTGCTAGCCAACAATTCATCAAAATTACTTGTACCTTCTGTCATAACTCCATCATGAGCCCAATGGTACAAAACTGGCAATCCGATAATACTAATGATTAACAAAATTGGTCCACCTACTAGAGTGTACTCACTCATTGCTTCCGGAATTCTTCTAATGGCAACATACCAACCTGCATTGGCAACTTGCATTATTCCAATAAAGGCAATAGCACAAACCGAAACGATGAAAAAGAAATATCCATTTACTAATAAGTTACTCAGTAAACGCTTTTGAACCAAATGGTGCAAATCATTTTCTGATAACCCTTCAATATGCGGATGGTAGGTAAAATAACCTATAGCTGCCAAAATCAAACCCACAATCATTAATCCAAAAGCCCACTTCTTGTTGCCTTCGGTGATTTGGTATTTTTCTTCTCTGATATGAACTTCTGCGTGTTCCATTGTAAATATGTCTTCGGTTAATGATTAATTAGTAGCGTTACTAGCAGTAGCACTGGCTTTGTAAGGCCCACTTACTGTGCGGATATAATGTATAACTTTCCAAATTTGCTCTGGATTTAAAGTTGTTCCGTATGCACCCATCAGATTTTTTCCATAACGGATAGAATAAAACATCTTTCCATCAGGTGTGGTTTTAATACGATCCGAATCGTAAGAAGGTGGAGGAGGGAATTTGCCTGCAGCAACAATTGCACCATCGCCTAGGCCTTTTGCGCCATGACAAGGAGTACAATTAATATTATAAAGTGTATTACCTTCAGCAATAACCGCTGGTGTAGCTGCAATTGGCGATTTCAAACTAGCAGAAGCTTCATAAGAAGCATTGCTTACTGAATATTCATATTTCGCAAAATCCATTTGACCTCTAGCAATTGTATGAGCTGCAGGTAAGCGCATGTTCATACCATTAGGATTGATGGTGTTTGGCTTATCGGCCTCTTGACTTAAAGGCTCATACCCAAATGATACATACATATTAGGTGCGTACTCATAACCAGGATTATCACCTCCAGAACTACAGCTACTCAAAAAAATAAGCCCTGAACCAATGATGAATGCTGTATAAACTAATTTCAATCTCATAATTCTTTAATCCTTTCTCTCACTTCGATGGCTCCACCATCCATTAATAATTGATTTAGAGAACCCATATCTGCCTTGCTCATCTTTACATCAACGGCAACAACAAATAAATCATCGGTTACTCTAATATCCATGATATCCGCGTTTTTACCAAAGAACATTTTATTCACTATAAAAAAACATGATACCATTCCAAATGCAGTAAATAGAATACTCAATTCAAAAGTAATTGGAATATAAGTTGGAATATGCAAAGATGGCTTACCACCAACATTCACTTGCCAGTCGAAATAACTTACATATACCTGAAAAGTAATTGCAGTGCTCAAACCTATCATAGCAAAAATAAAGGCTGCTACAGTTAAACGTGAACGCTTAATACCCATTACCCTATCAAGTCCATGGATAGCAAATGGCGAATAAACATCATACACACTAAAACCGCTGCTGATAAGCTTTTTTGTTACAGAATATGTTTTATCAGGGTTATCGTAAACACCCAATACTAATTTTTTACTAGTTTCCATGAACAGCTCCTTTCTCAATTACTTCATGGCCATGACTAGCATGTGAATGATCATGGTCTGCATGTGCATGCGTTGGTATGATACTTTTCACTTCAGCCATATTAATTGAAGGTAAGAATTTAATAAATAAGAAGAATAAGAAGAAAAATAACCCAAATGAACCAATTAAGATACTTACCTCAACAATAGATGGCGCATACATTGCCCAAGATGATGGTAAGAAATCTCTATGTAAAGAGGTTACAATAATTACAAAACGCTCAAACCACATTCCAATATTTACAATGATAGACATGATAAACAAAAAGGTTGGGTTTGTTCTTAACTTTCTGAACCAAAATACTTGCGGAGCAATTAAGTTACAAGTCATCATTGTCCAATATGCCCACCAGTAAGGTCCAAATGCTCTATTTAAGAATGCATATTGCTCATACTCAACACCAGAATAAGCTGCCACAAAAAACTCTGTGATATAAGCCATACCAACCATAGTACCTGTTACCAAAATAATTTTAGCCATGGCATCCAAATGTTCTTCTGTAATATAATCTTTATAATTCATTACCTCTCTAGCAATGATTAAAAGAGTTAATACCATTCCAAATCCAGAGAAGATCGCCCCAGCAACAAAGTATGGAGGGAAGATGGTTGTATGCCATCCTGGCACCAATGATGTTGCAAAGTCCATAGATACAATTGAGTGAACCGAAAGTACAAGTGGTGTAGAGATACCAGCTAAAATTAAGCTTATTACCTCATATCTATGCCAAGTGCGGGCAGATCCCGTCCAACCCATAGCAAAGAAACTATACCAAAACTTGCGGCCAGCTGTGGTAGCTCTATCTCTCACCGACGCAATGTCTGGGATCAAACCGATATACCAAAATACCAATGAAACTGAGAAGTAAGTTGAAATTGCAAAAACGTCCCATACCAATGGTGAGTTGAAATTAACCCATAATGTACCAAAAGCATTTGGCAATGGTATTGGCCAATAAGCAACCCATGGGCGACCCATATGTGAAATGATAAATGACGCCGCACAAATTACCGCAAAGATGGTCATTGCTTCTGCTGAACGATTAATAGACATTCTCCATTTTTGACGAAACAATAACAATACCGCGGAAATTAGGGTACCAGCATGACCAATACCAACCCAAAATACGAAGTTGGTAATATCAAAAGCCCAACCTACGGTTTTATTCAATCCCCAGGCTCCTAATCCTACAACCATTGAATAACTGGTTGCATAAATCCAAATAATTAAAACGATTGTTGAGAGGCTAAAGCCAAACCACCATCCTTTGGAAGGTGCACTTTCTAAGGGACGAGTGATTTCCCTCGTTACATCACGGTAGGTTTTTCCACCGGTAACTAACTGATCTCTAATTGGCGATTCGTATGACATGTGTTACTACTTGTTTTTACAATTTATGAATGATGTTCAACTTCTTTTTCGGCTTTTGGCGCTTCATGCTTCTTGCTACCATGAGCAGCAGGGACATTCAATAACTCATCTACGTTTCTTACTTTAGTCATGTAAGCTACTGATGGCTGAACATTATACTCTTCTAATAAGAAATATGCGCGATCGTTTTGAAAATATTTCCTTACTTCACTCTTCTCATCATTGATATCTCCAAAGATGATAGCATCTGCTGGGCAGCTTTGCTGACAAGCAGTTTTGATATCTCCATCTTGAATAATTCTATTTTCTAATTTAGCTTTTAACTTTCCAGCTTGGATACGTTGAACGCAGAATGAACATTTTTCCATTACTCCACGTGAACGAACTGTTACATCTGGATTGATAACCATACGCCCTAAATCATTGTTAAAGTTGAAATCAAATTGTGAGTTATCACGGTATTTGAACCAATTGAAACGACGAACTTTATAAGGACAGTTGTTAGCGCAATAACGTGTTCCTACACAGCGGTTATAAGCCATGTGGTTTAAACCTTCGCTGCTATGAACCGTTGCCAATACTGGGCAAACAGTTTCGCAAGGAGCATGACCACATTGCTGACACATCAATGGTTGGTGTGTAACACTTACATTTTCAAAATCTACACCGGTAGCTTCTATGTTATACTCTTCTTCTCTGGTAATATTGTTATTAGTTTTGTTACGGAAACGGTAGTAACGATCAATACGAATCCAATGCATTTCGCGGCGGTTTAATACCTCTTGGCGACCAACAACTGGAACATTATTTTCTGCATTACAACTTACTACACATGATCCACAACCAGTACATTTATTTAAATCTACCGCCATGGTCCAACGGTGGCCCTTTGAATCATGCTCAGACCAAAGTGTAATTAAATTACCAGCATCTTTGATTGCTTTATGGTGATCATGGTTACCAGCTTTTGTATCGTGGCTGTATTCATTTTGTGATGCTTCTTTTATCAAAGCACGACCTTGAATAGTATGGTGGGTTTGAGTTTGAGCCAATTCGTATGAACCTGCGGCTTTCTCTACCTTCACATCCATTTGACCATAAAAATGAGTGCCATTCACCAATAAAGAAGCTGGATAAGCATTGATACCAACATTTAATCCAGATTTACCGCCATTGGTTCTACCATACCCAACTGCAACCGCAATTACGTTATTGGCTTGTCCGGGCTGAACCAAAACTGGTAAAGCTTCTAATTTTCCTTCTTTGAAAGATAGGTTAATCTTATCACCATCCTTTACTCCTAATTCTTTTGCTGTAGCATTACTGATACAAGCATAATTATCCCAAGTAACTTTACTAATTGGATCAGGTAATTCTTGTAACCAAGGATTGTGCGCATTTGAACCATCACCAACACCAACCTTTGCGTATAATTTTAATTCAATTTTCGATTTGTTGTTGGTATACAATTCATAAGCAAGAGACTCAATACCAGCAGCAGAACCAGTCATTTTTGGCTGTGCGCCTGTTAATGTTTCTTGGTAGAAACCATCATGCAAAGCTTTAGTCCAATTATCGCCACTCAATTTACCACTCCAATTTGCTACCATGTAATCGTAGAAATTGTTTTTATTTCCAGCCCAATGCATTATAGATTCTTGCATTTGACGTGTATTAAATACCGGTGATATGGTAGGTTGGGTAAACGTGTAATAACCAGCTTTAGGCTCACTATCATTCCAACTTTCCAAGAAATGATTATCTGGAGTTAGGTATTGGCAGTTTTCTGAAGTTTCATCCAAATTGCTACTAGATGAAATACTTACCTTAGCTTTCTTAATGGCTTCAGCCAATTTAGCACCTTCTGGGTAACTATAAACTGGGTTAACATTATAAAATACAACACCATCAACAGAACCGCTAGTTAAATCCGATACCAATTGCTTAAACGCAGCATCATCGCTGTAATGTTGGTTGCTATAATTAACCAAATCAACTGTAGTACCAATGTTTCCTAGTAATTGGTTGATAGCATGTATTACTAATTGAACACCAATAAAGTTAGAAGATGATACAACGAGTGAACTACCTTTTGCAGCCCAAAGTTCTTTTGCCGCATTTTCAATACCATTGATAGCTAATTCAACAGGAGGCAAAGTACCTAATGCAGGTGCGCCAGCTAAAACGGCAATCTTATTGTACAAGCTAATAATATAAGCAGCTTCAGCAGATGGCTTTATTGGATAACGAACATCTGCATTAGAACCTGTAACTGATAAGGTTGATTCTATTTGAATATGACGGCTCATATTTTTGTTTTCAGCAGTGCGGGTTTTCGACCATTGCTTGGTATATTCTGCTGGAGAAATCCAAGTACCTAAGAAATCCGCACCAAAGGAAACAATTACTTTAGCCAAATCAAATCGGTATCCAGGAACAACTTCAATACCAAAAGCCTCTTTGGTAGCAGAAGAAATAGCACCTTGTGAAAATGCTTCGTAACGGATATGTTTTGTTTGAGGATATTTTGCTGTTAATTCTGCAATTGCCTTCTTGGTAGAAGGGCTATTAATTGTAGAGGTTACCAAAGCAATGCTTTTAGCCGAAGCCAATGCAGCTGGCACTTCACTGTCAATTTTTTCCCATGTAGTATCTGCTCCTTTTGCCTTGGGCCCGCGTAAACGCTCATTATCATATAAGCCTAATAAACTAGCCTGACCAGCACCGCAGGTTGCTCCTTTGAATATTGGCGACTCCGAGTTGCCTTCTATTTTAATAGGACGACCTTCGCGGGTTTTTACCAATATACTGCAATTTGCTGAACATGCATTACATGTTGAGGCATACCAGTTTGGAATACCTGGAGTAATGTTTTCTGGCTTAACAATGTATGGAATTGCGTTCTTAATAGGCGCTTTATTACAAGCAGCTAAGGCAACAGCAGAAATACTGAAACCAAAATATTTTAAGAAATCTCTTCTATTTGCATTCAATTCACCATCGCTTTCATTGAATACCTCATCCAAAGGAATACCTTCTGCAAACTCATGCTTTTTAGATTCTAAAAATTTAGGGTCGTTGTTTAACTCCTCTAAACCTTTCCAGTATTGATTTTTATTTTCCATTGATAATTTTTTTCCTGTTAAGTTGTAAATGAAATTTACTTTTTGGGTTGTCTAGGTTCAAACCTATTAATAATGGCACTTACCACACTCTAAACCACCATTTTGAGCTACGGTTATCATTTCTTTGCCTTCCATTTTCAAGTTAGCATGTAATTTTTCGTAGTAATCGTTGTTGGCAACATCCACTTTTGCTTCGCGGTGGCAATTGATACACCATCCCATTTGCAAAGATCTTTGCTGTGAAACCACAGCCATCGTTTCTATTGGTCCGTGACAAGCCTGACATTCAACTTTTCCAATTTTAACATGTTGCGCATGGTTGAAATAAGCATGGTCTGGTAAATTGTGGATACGAACCCACTTAATTGGCGTTTTAGGCTTAGTAGGATCATAAGCGCGTTTCTCAGCATCCCAACCTACTGCAGTATAAATTTTTGCAATCTCAGGCGAAACTTTTCCATCGTATTTAGCAGATGCAGTTATGTGCATGTGGCAATTCATACAAGTACTAGCCGAAGGAATAGAAGCTTGCTTTCCTTTGTCTGCACCACTATGGCAATACAAACAATTTATTTTATAGGTACCAGCATGCAACTCATGAGAATAGTTGATTGGTTGCACTGGTGCATATCCTTTTTGAACACCAATTTCTCTTACACCATAGTCGAAACCATATAAACCGAACGCCACCGTAAAGGCAAGCATCACGACCATAGTTCCAACTATTGGATGTTTTTTGAATAATTTGTACCTAAAAGATAAAGTATTCTGTCTCCAGGTAATTTTTGATTCTTTTTCTTCAACTGCAGCTTCTGGGAATTTTTGATTGTATAATTCCTCTACTACATTTTGGATGCGCTTTAATATAAATACAATCAAAAGTAGAATGATTGCCATCACTATCAATGCATAGAAAGTTGTGCTTGTGTAGAATCCATTTCCACCATTGTTTGATGGTGTTCCTGCACCCGGGGCAACAACTCCTGCAGCAACTGGTGAGGCAGCTGGTGCATCACTTGCAATCTTAATATAATCAACGATGGAGGCAATTTGAGCATCAGAAAGACTCTCAAATGAAGTCATTACCGATTCATTATTTTCTTTGTATAACTGAACTGCAACTGGATCTCCAGATTTTACGAGTGCTTGTGAATTTTTAATCCATTTTACCAACCACTTGGCTTCTCTGCGTTTGTGAACATCCTTCAATGCTGGTCCTACCACTTTTTCTTTGATGGCATGGCAGGCCGTACAGTTGGCTTGAAATAGTTTTTCACCCTCTGCAGCATCGGCAAATGCCAATTGTATGGTTAAAAGGGAGGAAACGGCTAAGGTAAACAGTCTAGAAAACTTCATTTATTTGGAATGATTATATCTGTAATTTATTTAATTGTAAAGGCCTCGTCAAATTGTTTTAAGCATCGCTGCTTTCGTCTATTCAGCCGCGAATATAAGCACATTTCAGAATCGTAAAAATCTTGTTAAAAAAAAAATCTATTTAGACTATATCTAAATAAAAAGAAGCCTATTGATCGTCAAATACTTAAATTAAATTTTAAGAATAACTTTTTTTTAAATGACTCACTTACCAACATTTAATTATGGTGAAACCATGAAATAATAATCTTCATTATTAGTTAAACGGTATGGTTTGTTCGGTTCGAACCATTTTATTTGCATAAGGTGAGTTACAAATATTATTTTATTGGCGTCCTATTTTTATTCGGTTCCTATTATAGCGTTTCGGCTCAAACAGAACCTATAACGATGTTGCTACGCGGATATGTAATTGGTTCAGACACAAATAACACCATTCCTTTAGCCAATATTTTAAAAAGACCAAGCGGAGAAAGGTTTATTAGCAATCGATATGGCGCGTTCGGAATTCAAGTGAATGAAAACGACACCCTCATATTTTCTGTAATTGGTTACCAAAACTTGGTTTTACCGGTAAAAAAATACGTTGCGAATCAATTAACAGATCCCATAAGAGTTAAATTAAAATCAACTAGCTACAGATTAAAAGAGGTGGAAGTAAATTATAACCAAAGAAAAAGAGATAGTTTAGCTAGGCAAGCTGCAAAAATTTTAAGGACTAGCCCACTATTAAACGACTACCAGCACGTAAATTCTTGGATTACTGGTAGCACCGGATCAGTAATTACAGATATGTTTGCTGGAGGGAATAGACAATTGCAGCAGTACATTAAATTACAACGTTTGGTAGAACTGTACCAAGAACAAATGATGGTAGATGAAAGGTACACCAATAGTATAATTTTAAGAGCTACCAGCTTAAAACCAGAACAAATACTTGAGTTTAAGAAATTCTGCAACCTACCGCACTATTTTATATTGAATAGCAACGACTATGACCTAGTGCTTGCTATTAGAGCTTGCTATGCAGAATTTGTGCGACAAAAAAATTAAACAAATTCATTTCATAACATTTAATTTTGCACCATGCTAAAAGATATTGTTGAAGAGAATTTTGAAGGATTGGCCATTGCAGTTGTGCATGAGCTGGGCGATGAAATGGAAATGGTTTGGAATGTATATGCCATTAACTACACTAAATTGAAAATGGATGGAGTTTTAGTAACGAGTAAAGGATATGGAACCATTGATGGAGAAGAGAAAAAAACCAGCGAACTTCGTCATTTTCTTGAAACCATTGAACCTTTGAGTTATTCAAAAATTGAAGCAATACCAGAAGAACTTTTTGTCCTAAATAATTCGTATTGGATAAGTTTTTATGTAGAAGGAAAAATTTTTGACCGCAAATATATTTTCATAGAAAATACCATCAAGGAGGAAGATTTAGCAATCGTAAGCCTAATTAACAGGCAGGGGATTTTGTTAGCTTAAGGCCCATGTGCAAGCCCACTTGTTTGGCATTAATTTTCTTAAGCTCATAATACAAAACATCCCTAACGTTTATAATGGAACCATTTTTATATTTCATTTGATATGCCTTGCCACTCACACTAGATTTGCTTGCAATTTGGTCAATAAAATCATTGGCAGTTTTAATTTTGCTTCCAGCCTTTTCTCTTTTCATTCTTAAATGTTTTGCAGCATCAAACCCGCTATATTCCACATCATTTCTAATAAATTTTGCATCTGTTTTCTCCACAAATAAAATCAACTGATTTATTTTTTGCTCCTCATTAATGGCTTGCTCCAAGTAACTCACGCCTCCAATAAAACAATGAGCTTTGGCGTAACTTAAGGTGAAAAGGGATAATAGAAATAGGGAAATTGTGATTCTCATTGCTTGAATTTAATAATCAAATCTAACAAAAAAAAGAAAACCATCGCAGCAAACCAAAAAATACCCTGTGTTTCATTAGCTTTGATACCAATTATAAGAAATTAAATGCCTAGATCAGGTTCGAACCAAAAAAATGGATGTAGTTGACTATTTTAATGAGGCAGTTCAAAAGTTACAAACGCTTTACTCTCAAGCAGAAGCGGAGGAGCTTATGTATTGGGTTTACGAAGATAAATTACTCATAAAGAAAGCACACCTCAAACTATTTGTAAAGGAGTTGGGCGTTGCAGAAGAAATTACACTCAATTTCGTTTTGAACCGATTAAGAAAAGGTGAGCCCATTCAATACATTCTGGGTTATGCCTATTTTATGGACCTAGTGCTAGAAGTGAATTCTCATGTATTAATACCTAGACCAGAAACTGAAGAACTCGTAAATTGGTGCCTTCAACTCATCCATGAAAAAGAATTAGCCATTCCTGAATTAAATATTTTAGACATATGCACCGGCAGCGGCTGCATTGCTTTGGCTTTAAAAAAGAAACTTCCAGCTGCAAGTATTGATGCATTGGATATTTCTGAGGAAGCAATTTCCATGGTGGCAAAAAATGCAACATCACTAAAACTACCTATTGAGCTCCACACAAATTCTGTATTAAGTCCTGTTGGAAAAGCTTTTTTAGCCAATCACCATGCGCAAATTTGGATCAGCAACCCACCATACATTACCGAAACTGAAAAGGAACAAATGCACCAAAATGTGCTAGATTTTGAACCCCATCTTGCCCTATTTGTGCCAAACTCAAATCCGCTGCTATTTTATTCTAATATTCTAGAAACTTTCATAAATGCTGACAAAGCAAAACACCTGCTATTCGAAATAAATGAATATCAAAAGGATGCCTTAATTCTTATAGTCTCAGAAAAGCCCGTAAATTTTACCTTTAAAAAAGACCTCCAAGGAAAAGACCGCATGTTACTTATTTCAAAAAAATAATTCTTACCGGAAGGCTTTCCTGTTTTGGGCCTTTGGCAATAATCGCAATCATCGCCATTTTCTAGGTAACCACTTCCCTCGCAAACTGGGCAAACATATCCGCACGTCATGCAGCAAAAATACTATTTTTTTGAGGATTATGTTTACATTGCACAACTTTAAAAAAGCAACATGAAAAAGTTAATCCTTTTAATTCTAATAGGCCTAATAGGTCTAAACACAAATGCACAAAACAAATTTGTTACCGAAACAAAGAAATCACCAGATGGCAAATATACTTATACGGTAGTTGCCAATGATCCTATGAAAGTGAGGACTTATGTTTTAGAAAATGGCCTCACGGTGATGATGGCCGTTAATAAAAAACAACCTAGAATTCAAACCTATATTGCCACCAAAGCTGGTAGTAAAAACGATCCTGCCGACAATACTGGTTTAGCCCACTACTTGGAGCACATGTTGTTTAAAGGTACCGATAAATATGGCACCAAAGATTGGGCTAAAGAAAAAGTTCAATTAGATAAAATTGATGTTTTGTATGAACAATACAACAAAACAACTGATGAAGCCAAACGCCAACAAATTTACCATTTAATTGACTCAGTAAGCGGTGTTGCTAGCTCTTTTGCCATTGCCAATGAATACGATAAATTGATGCAAGGAATTGGAGCGCAAGGCACCAATGCTTTTACCTCATTGGAGCAAACGGTATATGTAAATGATATTCCAGAAAACAACTTTAATAAATGGGTTGAAATTGAAGCAGAACGTTTCAGAAACCCTATTTTGCGTTTATTCCACACAGAGCTTGAGGCAGTTTATGAAGAGAAAAATATTTCGTTAGACAATGATGGAAGAAAAGTTTTTGAAGCAATGATGACCTCTCTTTTCAAAAATCATTCGTATGGAACACAAACCACTATTGGAACAGTTGAACATTTAAAAAATCCTTCTTTGGTAAAAATCAGAAATTATTATAATACCTATTATGTGCCTAATAATATGGCCATTGTTTTATCTGGCGATTTTGATGCTGATGAAGCCATAAAAACCATTGATGCTAACTTTTCTTACATGCAAAACAAACCAGTTCCAGCTTTTACCTTTAAACCAGAAGCTGAACAAACTGCTCCAGATATAGTAACTGTTTTTGGTCCTGATGCAGAAAATTTAATGATTGGATACAGAATGCCAGGAGTTGGAACCAAAGAAAGTAGAATGTTGCAATTGGTTGACATGTTGCTATCAAATGCAAAAGCTGGTTTAATAGATTTGAACCTAAATAAAAAACAAGCTGTATTAGCCGCAAGTTCTTCGGTCTGGGGAAACAAAGATTATAGTATTGCCTTCTTAACCGGAAAGCCTAAAAAAGACCAAACACTTGAAGAAGTTAAAGACCTATTATTGGCTCAAATAGAAAAAGTAAAAGCAGGAGATTTTGATGAAAATACCTTAAAGGCAATTATTGCCAATATGAAGGTATATAAAATCCAAGAAAGAGAAAGCAATGATGGCAGAGCTGGTATCATGTTGGATGCCTTTACCACCAATAGAAACTGGGCTGAGGTAGTTGCTGAACTCGATGAAATGGAGAAAATTACCAAGGCAGAATTGGTAGCTTTTACTAAAACATATTATGCCAATAATTATGTAATAGTTTACAAAAAAGTTGGTGAAGACAAAAGCATTGTTAAAATCAATAAACCAGAAATTACACCCGTTGATGTTAATCGTGATGACGTTTCTCCTTTTGTGAAGCACATATTAGAAACTCCTTCTCCAAAAATTGCACCTAAGTTTATCGATTTTAATAAAGACATAACTTTCGGCAAAACAGGCTATGCTCCTATTCACTATGTTCAAAATACCGACAATGAATTGTTCCAATTATACTATGTTTTAGATATGGGTAAATTCAATGATTTGAAATTACCAATGGCTGTAAACTTGCTTCAATACTTGGGTACTGATAAATACACTGCTGATCAAATTAGTCAGGAGTTCTTTAAATTAGCTTGCGATTTCAGCGTTAATGTTGGCAATGAACAAGTATATGTTTCTTTAAAAGGTTTGAACCAAAATTTTGTTCCAGCATTAAAGTTATTTGAACATTTATTGGCAAACGCAAAACCCGATCAAACTGCCCTCAATACTCTGGTGGAAAGAACCCTTAAAGGAAGAGAAGATAACAAGAAAAACAAAGGGCTAATTTTCCGCGCAGCACTTCAAAACTATGCCATGTTTGGAACAAAAAATCCTTTTAAACATGAGCTTACAACTGATCAACTAAAAGCATTAACCGCAGTTGAATTAACGGGCTACTTAAAGCAGTTAACCTCTTACCAACATAAAATTTGGTATTTTGGTCCATTGCCAATCGCGTCTTTAACACAAACATTAAATAAAGAACACAAAATGAACAAAACTCCCCTGCCTTACCCAGCGCAAATTGAATTTGTTCGTAGCGAAACCAATGAAAATAAAGTCCTTTTTGTAGATTATAAAATGGTTCAAGCAGAAATAATGTGGATGAATAGATCTACCAATGGATTTGATGCTGCTAAAGCACCAGTAGTAACCATGTTCAATGAATATTTTGGAGGAGGTATGTCGAGTATAGTATTCCAAACAATCCGCGAATCAAAGGCTTTGGCCTACTCAACTTATTCTCGTTACAATACGCCAACCAAGCAAAAAGATCCTTATTATATAGTTGCTTACGTTGGAACACAAGCGGACAAATTCAACGATGCCGTGCCAGCCATGAATGAATTGCTTAATAAAATGCCTAGAACAGACAATGGTTTTGAATCGGCAAAAAATTCTATTTTAAATGCCATCGAAACCGAAAGAACCAATGATGCCAACATCATTTTTGCCTATGCTGCCGCACAAAAATTAGGATTAAACTATGATTTGAATAAAGATATTTACCAAAAAGTTCCACAATTAACTTACGCAGATATAGAAAATTTCCAAATCAGTAATTACACCAATAAGCCTTTTACCTATTGCATTATGGGTTCCCAAGACAAATTGAAAACAGCCGATTTAGAAAAACTAGGCAAGGTGCAAGTGCTTACCTTGGAAGAAATTTTTGGCTACTAGATAAAGTTATGAGGTATGAGGTATGAGTTTTCTTTAAATTTCACTCATACCTCATAATTCATACTTCATCCTTCAATCAATGGAACTAAAAAATAAGCATGCGGTTATTACAGGTGTTAGCAAAGGAATTGGACAAGCACTTTGTAAACAATTACTAGATAAAGGTGCCACCGTATTTGGTTTGGGAAGAAATTGTCCGGCCGAAATTGCTAACCCAAACTTTCATTTTATTTCTTGTGATATCCAGCAAAGCGAGTCGGTTCAAACCGCCTTTACCAAAATATACCAACAGGTAACAGATATTCATATTCTAGTGAACAATGCAGGTTTAGGTTATTTTGGAAATATTGAAGACCTGCCAGAAGAGCAATGGCACGAAATGTTTAATACCAATATTCATGGCATGTTTTATTGTATCAAACAAGTTTTGCCACAAATGAAAAAATCTGAATTTGGGCATATCATCAATATTGCATCCACCGCCGCACTAGAGGGAATGGCGCAGGTTAGCGGCTATTGTGCAACCAAATGGGCAGTGAAGGGATTAAGCGAATCTATATTTAGAGAAGTGAGAGATTTTGGCATTAAAGTTACCTGTGTTTACCCAGGTTCAACCAAAACAGATTTCTTTAGAAATAGCCCCGGCATTAAACCACATGATTACATGCTAATGCCCGAGGATGTTGCTTTAATGATGGTTCAAGCCTTGGAAATGCCCAACAATTTTCATAGTGTGAATCTGGAGATAAGGCCTTTGCAGCCTAAAGGACCAAAAAAGTAAGTTGATTTTTTACCAATTTACAATACTAGCCTTCTTCAAATCATAGGCATTTTCGCCAGGCACAAAACCAATTCCCGAAGGCTCACACACAATATACTTTTGGTTATTGAAAACAAAATTGTACCCGTCCTTAGAATTAATGGCTACGGCAACATTTAAGTGATGTTGTTGGAAATATATTAAGGCTATAGATTGCATTTGAAATACTTCTCTTACCATGTATGCAAAGAATACCGACTTGTCTTCACAATCTGCAAAATTATTAGATAGCACCTCCTCTGGAAATGCAAATTTTTCTTTGCCAATTGCGTCCATATCTTTTTTGTATGGAAATGCTTGTTGGGCAAAACTCAATAAAAAATCAATTTTATGCATTGGACTCATTCCTTCCATATCATATTTAATATCTTTTACCAAATTACTTTTGGCCTTATCTGATAATTGGTAATTTAGGTAAATAGGCCCAAATTCAATATCTGGCAACTCCTGGTAATAAGCAGCAAGCGATTGATTTAAAACACCGTTATAGAAATAGGTATTATTGTCGAAATTAAAATGCAACTTGTATTTTTTCTCTAAGGCATTGTAAAACGGAGGTCTTGTTTCATTGATTAAAATTGCCCTACCACCAGAAATTTTTTCCAATAATTGCTCCTCACAAGTTTCCATGTTTTGAGCAAAAGATAAATCGGTATAAACCAATCCTTGATAATTGATAAAAGTGGTATTTAAAACCTTAAAATCAAGGTAACCATAAACGGTAACTTCCTCAGGTGAGTACCCTAACAATATATTGTATCCTTTTCTTTTGAGTAAGGTATATTCCAATAATTTGGCAGTTTGGTTTGAACCAAAAATAGACTTGCATACTTTTTGGGTAAATAACAAATAGGCCATATCATCCATACCAAATTCAGCAGAATAATTATCCATTTGAGCTAATAAATCTGTTAAATCAGCAGATTCAAACAATTGAAACTGCTCGGTAATATTTTTTTCGTTTAAAGGAAATGAAATAGACTTTTTAAACCCTAAAACACTCACAGTCAAATCATGGCCATACAAATCTACCTCGTAAGTGGAAACCTCCTCAGGGGAGGCAAAGCTGCTTGCTCCCCAAAAAACAAGACCAAACAAGAAAACAGAACAAATGTAAGTCCTTGTTAACCAGCTAAAATATCTTACTTTCTCTCTCATGAGAACAAATATAACTATTTAACAACAAAAAGTTAATGATTTGTTAACATTGGAATTATTTTTCAATAAATTTTACATTTTAGTAATAAAACTTTGATATCCCACAAAGGGTTATATTTTTGCGCTTGGAAATAAAATACAATGAGATCAATACAATTTAGAGAAGCATTAAGAGAAGCCATTAGCGAGGAGATGCGCCTTGACCCAAACGTGTTTTTAATGGGCGAGGAAGTAGCTGAGTATAATGGTGCTTATAAAGTTAGTCAGGGTATGCTCGAAGAGTTTGGTGCAAAACGCATTATTGATACCCCAATTGCAGAATTAGGCTTTGCAGGCATTGGCGTTGGTGCTGCTATGAACGGATTAAGACCAATCATTGAATTTATGACCTTCAACTTTTCACTGGTAGCCATAGACCAAGTGATTAATGCAGCTGCTAAAATGTATCAAATGAGTGGTGGCCAATTCAATATTCCTATGGTATTCCGCGGCCCAACTGGCAGTGCCGGACAATTGGGTGCACAGCACAGCCAAGCCTTTGAAAATTGGTATGCCAACTGCCCGGGGTTAAAAGTTGTGGTTCCTTCTAATCCTTATGATGCCAAAGGTTTATTAAAAACTGCTATTAGAGATAACGATCCAGTTATTTTTATGGAAAGCGAGCAGATGTATGGCGAAAAAGGTGAAGTGCCAGAAGAAGAATATTTAATTCCAATTGGCAAAGCCGATATCAAAAGAGAAGGCACAGATGTAACCATCGTATCCTTTGGAAAAATAATGAAAGTGGCCTTGGGAACTGCAGAAGAATTAGCCAAAGAAGGCATTAGCTGCGAGGTAATAGATTTGCGCACTGTACGTCCAATCGATTATGACACCGTAATCAATAGCGTTAAAAAAACAAACCGTTTGGTGATTGTTGAAGAAGCTTGGCCCTTGGCCTCTATCTCAACTGAGATTACTTACATGGTTCAAAAAAATGCATTCGATCATTTAGATGCGCCCATACGTAGAATTTGTACACAAGACACACCACTAGGTTATGCGCCTACTTTTGTTGAAGAGTTCCTTCCCAACGTAGAAAAAACAATAAAAGCTGTTAAGGAAGTTCTTTACAGATAAGATTAAGGAGAAAAAATTACTGGTTATTGAACCAGTAATTTTTTCATCCATTGAAAACCTTGCGTTCCATTAATTTCAATTAAATACAATCCATTCTGTAAACCAGTTAATGGCATAGTAGCATTGCCATTGGTTTCAAATTTATTAACCATTTGGCCATTTAAACCCCAAACAATAATTTCTTTAATAGCATCTGGCTGGCTGAACCAAATGCTTTGTGCGCTAGCGTTCACTATAACAATAGGTTCCTTCAAACTATTTGGCTCATAATTCACTACCACAGAATAATCCGAGTTTCCATCAAAATCAATTTGTTTAATCCTATAAAAAGCCTTACTTGGCAATGGATTGCCATCCATGTAAGAATAATAAGAAGTAGTTTCACTGTTACCTTTTCCTTTTGTATTGTGAATGGTTTCAAAATTTACACCATCTTCACTCCTCTCAACTTCAAATTTGTTGTTATTAATTTCTTGAGCCGTGCTCCATTTTAGTTGAACACCATCACTTGCGTGTGTGGCAGAAAAATCCAACCAACGAACAGGCAGTACAGTAGCTGTAAATGTTTTAAGGTAAATGTTATCACCAGAAGAAGATGAATTTCCATCTGCCTCATTGAGCGCAACATAAAATGTAGCACCACCAGTATAAGAGGCAGGAGTTTGCCAATTAAAATTCCATGTTGCAATGCCGCTTGCAAAACCAACGCCACTTGAGGTATGCATTAAATATTGTCGTGTTGGAGAAGTGCTTGAAGTGGTTTGAACCAAAGTAGAGGTGCCAAAACTAAAGGTACCAACAGATGCACTGCTGCTGGTTGCTGAGGATGGCAAAACACACAATTGAAAACCCATAGTTGTTTCTGTAGGTGAGGTAAAACTCAAGGTCATGGCATTTGCAGCATTAGGCAATACACCAGACATACCTCCTCCACCTGCTCTGGTTAAAGTCATGCTCGACCATATAGTTCCACTTGTAATTGGACTACCACTGTGGCAACTGGTACAATTAGAATTTCCTGGCGCATTGGTATAACCTGCCCCAGGTCCGGAGGTATAAGTAAATACCGATTCTGCAATGCCTAAAAAGGCGAAAGCCACCAAGAGCTTTTTCAGGTAACTTGGTGTAAAAATTTTATGCATAAGTTTAAAAAATGATTGATTTAATACCTTAGATACTAATCGAATGTAAAAATTAAATTTATATACAACTAATTTTTTAAAGAATTATGACAATATTATTGAATAGGGAATTTATTAATCCTTCTCAAAGGGCCACTGCAGTAGCTTTCGTGGCATTTAATGCAGGAATTGATCATCAAGTTATAATATTTCTTCTGCTCTTTTGGGTGCTCAAATAAATCTTTATAGGCCGCTTGGAACAACCTCGCATTTTCAAAAAACTGAGGCTCTAATACATTGGGATCGGTAGGTTCAACCAAATAGAATTTTATAAATGGATAGTTGGCAGAATCTAAAGCCTCACCACGCAGTAATTGCGAACGCATGCTATCTGCATTGGCAGCCATTAAGCGCATCATTAATGCCATGGGCTTTGGATTGTTAGGATCCATAATGGGGCCGCAAGCTTTCAATGAATCTTTACTCAATGAATCTTCTTTGGCTGTATCAATATTTTTAGTATTGTTATTGTTACATGCTTCTAACAACATCAACGCCAAAAAACCTGCAAGTGTGAATATAATGAGCTTTTTCATAGGATATAAAAAAAGCGACTCCCAATCAATAGATTGAGAGCCACTTTACTTTAAGTTTATTAATTTAAAATTACACCATTAGCCTCAAAAACCAATTCTTTTTTGGTTTCTTTAATGGCATCAATGGCAGCTTTGTTATCGCCAGCATCTTTTGCATATTCTTTTAAATCTGCTACGCTGGTTTCTTCTACTTTAGCCACACCTTGCATGATAGCAGTTCTACCAGAAGCATCTTTGGGCATAAAGAAGCCGTAATCCTTAAAGGTAACTCGCAAGGCTACACCATTAGGATTTTTGATTTCCATCCAACAACCTTTTTTCTGGCAAACTGCAGAAATTTCTCCCGTTAGTTTAACAGCCAACACTTTTTTATCACCCATCAATGCCGCAAGTTCGCCAATGGCAATGGCGCTATCTGGTGTAATTGCTTCGCCATACATTTCAGCAGTTGCTGTTGTAGAATCTGCGTTTGGATTTACTTGCAATGAATCTGCTGCCGGAGCATTAGATTTAGATCCACCACCACAAGCATAAAGAGATGTAGCTAAAACTGCTACTGCGAATAATTTTTTCATATTGTTATTTTTATAATTTTTCTGTTTGAACGATGCGAATTTAACAATATATTTAAAAATAGTTTAATTATCTCAAATGATACTGCGATTATTTTTTATTGTTTTTATGCTAAAGGCAAATGTTTTGTTTGCTGCTTACTATTTGGGATTAAAAAGCTCGGTTCAAACATATTTTCACAAAAAAAATTGATGATTTTGGAATAGCTCTTGAACACTTTCAAAATTATACTATATTTGGAGTCTTATAAGGTACCGTGGCCGAGTGGCTAGGCAAAGCTCTGCAAAAGCTTCTACAACAGTTCGAATCTGTTCGGTACCTCAAACAAAAGCCTCATATTGAGGCTTTTGTTGTTTTTATAATTTTGTGCATCCAAAATTTTAAGCAAAAAAAGAGGGCACTTACTCAAGGTGCCCTCCACGTTGCTGACCAACGTTTACTTATGAAATTTACTCACTCCAAATTATAACGATTGGCTGTTGAAATAGTTTTATAGCTTCATTAAGTTTCAAAACTTTTTTAGTAACCGATTGATTTTCTTTAACTAATTTAATGATGTACAAGCCTTGCTTCCGATTGGTGGTAGGTAATAAATATTGAAGTAGTGAAGCTAATGTGTAAATAATAGCCTCACAAATGCCTCACTTATTCGCACAAGGGTGAGCTAATCTAGCGTTAATAAACGTACACGAATTTTGGAACTCCATACTTATAAAATAGTAATCGAATTCTCACTAGCATACCTGTATTTTGATGATCATCAAAACTAAAAAATAAACCTGTAATTTTAGATTGAAATGTTTGTTTTTTTGCGAGCTTACTTTGAAGTAAAAAGAAAACATCAACAACAAGACAATTAATTTGGGCCGAAATAAAAATTTCAAAAAAAGGCTTTTGTTTAAAATATTATTCCTAATTTCCCCTAGTTACCTTTAAATATCAAAACAATGCTATCTAACTTTACAGAAAAAGGATTTGGATTTGAATGGAAGGACGTCATTAACCCAAGCGAGCAGCAGCTTAAAGATTTGGCCTTGGAATACAATTTGCCCGAAGCGGCAGTAATTGATTGCTTGCAATCTGAACATTTGCCAAAATATGAGGCATTTGAGAAGTACTTTTTTATCATTATTAGATTTTTTGATTCGGAGTGTAAAGTTGAAAGCGACAACATTAGGCAGTTAACCAGAAAAGTAGCTATATTTTACAATAAATCATTTATCCTAACAATTCATAGGAGTGAAACTGATTTTATTAATCGCATTTCCGACAAATATGCCAATGAAAAAAGTGTTAAACACCCTTTCGATATTGTATGTAAAATCATCAAAAATTCTATGGAAACATTTAGTGGTCCATTAAGCAAAATGGACCAGGAAATGGATGTTTATGATTCGAATATTTTTCTCAAAAAGAAAGTACCAGATTTATTGAGAAGGCTCTATTTGATTAAAAGAAAAGCTGGCGTAATTAAGAAGTTAAACTCCATTTCAAAGCAAGTTATAGAGGCGTTGCCAAACTCACACCAAAAAAATTCCTTTTATGAAGACATGAGGGATTATCAATTGAGGTTAGAAACAGAAACGGATGAATTGCATGATAATATTAATAACTTGGTGAACTTGTATATATCACTATCCTCGCAAAAAACCAACGAGGTAATGAGAATTCTAACTGTTTTTTCTGCTTTCTTTTTGCCCTTAACTTTTATAGTAGGCGTATATGGAATGAATTTTCAATACATGCCAGAACTAACGCATAAATGGGGCTATCCGGGCGTTATAATCCTAATGGTTGTGATTACAATTTCCATTTTCCAATGGTTTAAACGGAAAAACTGGTTATAGGTTCAAACCTAATTTTTTTGACAACTCTTGTAAGTCTTTTTCTACCACCTCATTTAAAGGAATGCCGTTTAATTCTCTATCCTTGTTCATGTTAAACTCAATTTCACCAGGTATAAAAACTTCTTGATTAGGATCAATTCTTTGAGCCTGTTTGAACCGAGTAATCCAATTATCCATGTGCAATTTAAAATCAGTTGCAGGTCTAAAAGCATCAATGCGCATGGCCCCTAAAAAATGACCAATTCCATTGCCAGGTAGGTTCTCCAACGGATTTAAAAAGGCTACAAATGGAGGAACCCATGGACCATAATTTGCACCTGAAAGTACTGCACTTAAAATATCTACTGCTGCGCCTAGACCGTAGCCTTTGTGACCGCCTAAAGGCAAAAGCGCACCACCATTTTTCAATTCATTGGCATTGATGCTTGGGCTTCCATCTTTGGTTTGAACCCAGCCATGCGGCAGCTCTTTATTCAATCTTTGGGCAATTTCTAATTTACCATTAGCTGCATTGGATGTTGCCATATCTATTACAAAAGGGAGCTCTTGCCCAGAAGGAAATGCAATACATATAGGATTAGTTCCCAGCATCCGTTCCTTTGAATAAGTTGGAGCCACAAGCGGACTAGCATTGGTCATGCTAATGCCTATCATATCGTGAGGTAAAGCCTTCATGGCATGGTAAGCGGCAATGCCAAAGTGGTTAGAATTTTGAATGGCCACCCAACCAGTTCCTACCTGTTTTGCCTTTTCTATAGCCAATTCCATTGCCTTTGGCGCTACTACCAGTCCTAAACCTTTATCTGCATCAATGGTTGCGGTAGAGGGCGTTTGGTGAATTACTTTGTGATGAGCATCCATGTTTGCTCTACCAGCTTCATACAGGCGCACATAACCACTTAACCGAGCAACCCCGTGCGAATCTATCCCACGCAAATCTGCACTGAGCAAAACATCCGCTGCAAGCGCTGCGTCAGATGCGGGCATACCGCATTTAATAAAAACATTTTGCGTAAATTGGTGTAATCGGACTTTG
>CANKQY010000043.1 GCA_947485745.1 Bacteroidota bacterium | reverse complement strand
TTACTTGTTTATTTAAATGTTAATTTTATTTTTGTAATGCCATTCTGCGGATTGGTGCAAGTGGGTGAATTTGTGAAAGCAAATTCACCCTTCTTAATTTATGGCCTTTTTGCATTCAATAGCATTACTCCTTTATCATTCAAAATAGTTATATTTAATAGGGTTTGATGCTGATGAAAAAGAATCGAAATGGTTTTATTGATGCTTATTTCATGGATTTCGGGCAATATTTTCACCATTTTACCTTGCTTACAATAATGAGTTGCAACTAATATTAAATCAGAATAATCATTCCCAATTTTTATTAGTTTATGAAGTTGAATAATACCCCCATTATCCATTTGAATAATGGTGACATATTGCTCTTCTATAGGTAAGGCATAAATTAATTGATGTTGAAATCGAATTTCTGCCTTTGTAAATAACATCTTTCTTGATCCATAGTTTGCAAAATAAGGAAAGAAAACTGTTTCAGTTATATTACAACTGATGATAGAAAAACATAAATCCAGTTAATAGGATTTTGAACCCAAAAAACCACAGCCTCAACTATTCAACAAAAAAAATTAAGATTAGAGCAATCACTACAAATAAAAAAAATCGTTCAAACCCAAATTTAAACGACTTTAAAGTTCTTTTTTTTTCTTTCCTTAAAATCCTTACAACTCATACTATCATTGGCCTTTAACCACAGTGCGTTGTTGGTAAAGATATAAAGAACAATTTTTGAAAGCAAATCACAACCCGCCGAATTTTAAGGTCCAAAATTCCCTAGTTGTTGGTAAAGATATAAAGAACAATTTTTGAAAGCAAATCACAACTCTCTGTCTACTCTTACCTGTCAAGTCGGTGTTGTTGGTAAAGATATAAAGAACAATTTTTGAAAGCAAATCACAACTAATTCGGCTGATGATGAACCATTGTGGTGGTTGTTGGTAAAGATATAAAGAACAATTTTTGAAAGCAAATCACAACGACCTTAGTGATGATGATTACGATGATTATGTTGTTGGTAAAGATATAAAGAACAATTTTTGAAAGCAAATCACAACGGATCAGGAAGAGAAGAAAACAGGATCCATGTTGTTGGTAAAGATATAAAGAACAATTTTTGAAAGCAAATCACAACAATGAACAACTTTTCAACTAAATCATATTCGTTGTTGGTAAAGATATAAAGAACAATTTTTGAAAGCAAATCACAACGGAGCATCAAATTAGCCACGAGAGTAGGAGGTTGTTGGTAAAGATATAAAGAACAATTTTTGAAAGCAAATCACAACGGATCCGCATTTGCAGTTTGAATCTTTTGCGTTGTTGGTAAAGATATAAAGAACAATTTTTGAAAGCAAATCACAACTATTGTGAATAGATGCTTGGAAAGCCATTCGTTGTTGGTAAAGATATAAAGAACAATTTTTGAAAGCAAATCACAACAGCAAAGAGTTGTTAAACAACACTTTTAACGTTGTTGGTAAAGATATAAAGAACAATTTTTGAAAGCAAATCACAACTTTAAACTTTATTTTATCTAATTCCATAAAGTTGTTGGTAAAGATATAAAGAACAATTTTTGAAAGCAAATCACAACCTTTGATTGTTGCTTTCATTTTGTTTTGATGTTGTTGGTAAAGATATAAAGAACAATTTTTGAAAGCAAATCACAACCATCACTCATAACAACTATGCTTTCAACAAGTTGTTGGTAAAGATATAAAGAACAATTTTTGAAAGCAAATCACAACTTATTTGCTTCTTTCTTACCTACTTTTAAGGTGAGAATGATTTTCACGATTAAAAGAATCGCAAGGGCTGAGAGGAATATGAATTTGATGGTCATTTATTTATCTAACTTTTTCTTGCCTTTGGATGGTGGTAAGAAGTTTTCATTTGTTATCACTTTTTTTCCGGTTTTATGTTCTAATGCCAATCTTGCATCTTTAGCAATTTTCCCGCCTTTTTTGCCCGCAATGGCATTTTGTTGAACCCCTTTTGCTTTTTCTGTTTCTGCAATTTGGCGTGTTGAAAGTTCAGCCAATGCTGTAAAAATCAATTCAGCTTCATTCATGTGGTCACGCAGATTTTGAGATTTCAATCCTTTTAAATCTTTGTGCTTCTTAACCGTTAAGCCAGTCCATTCTTGATGGATTATATTGGTTAGGAAAGCAAACTCGTCACCTTTCTGAACGCCACTTTCTTTCCAATAATCAGTTAATTTATTACGGGTTTCTTGCCCGGTCATTCGTTGCTGAATCCATTTTTCACTTCTACCCAATTTTTGCCAATTTTCTCTGGCTCTTTCAATGCTCTGTTCAGGGTCAGCTATTTCCTGCAATCTTTCATATCCAACTTTAGCTAACCATTGCTTAAATGGCTCTGCTTTAGGTGAAGGAATTGATTGAATAATTCGAAGCAATGATTGAGTGTCGGCAACATCTGTTTCTCTTAATTTTCCATCTGAAGCTTTCATTTTCAACTGTCGACAAATTGTCGACAGTTCAAGCCCATCTTCGGTTTTAACTCTCTTTTTCATTTTAAACCAATAATCTCTTGGATTTGAACTATCAGTTAAAATTTCTACAACATCTATCACTGAGAAATACCATGTTTCCGTTTTTTCATCCCACTGAGTTCGGACTTGTTTGCTTTCAAATAATTTAATGTTATTCATTGAATTTCTATTTTAATTAAATCAGTTTTAAAATATGCCTATATCTTTTCTTCTTTTTCATAAGGATTGAAGTATAACTCTCCATCTTCCTTTTTATAAACCTTTCTCGGAATTAGGTCAGTTTGCACATCTACAAAATCTCCAACAAAGATTTCATTGTTGAATTTATCAAAGCATCTTTTAGTTTTCAATTTGATAGTATCATTTTTTAAAAATATTCTTCAAATGCCAGAGAAAATTATTGGTTGTTGGAAAAGATATGAACAATTTTTGAAAGCAAATCACAAAGTATTTAGTCTCACAACTTTTTGAGTTTACACACTTAATGAGACGCTACCAGACACTACCTTTTCAAAATCAAATCTCATGCTAATACTCTCCTATTTTTACAATTTTCCCTAAATGATTTATGGTGACCTTTTGTATTTTGTTTAAAAAAAATAGGCTTTGTAAATTAATATATGCAATATCTTTTAACTCTTTGTGATCCTCAACATTTGTTTCTAAATGATGTCTGAAAAAATAATTTTTTGTTGCAATTTTTTGTACCCTAAATAAATTTGGACTTATCAATCTATTATTTTTTGAATCTAATAAATCTATTTCAAAAGGATTGAAATCAGCAGAGGGAAAAACGAAATATTCATTTTGTTTCATTGTAAATAAAAACTCCCAGCCCAAGGATGCATTTAAAGATTTATCAATGATAGGTAAACCCTGATTTACCTTAATAATGGCTTCATAAAATGAAACAACTTTTTCTTGTAAATTGCCTTCAGCATCTTTATAAATTGCCACATGATGGTTATTTCCAGTACTTACAAAATCAACACCTATAGGATTCCCTACACTATTAAGAATTTCATTTCCAAATTGATCTTTTTTAGAATGGAGTGGTTCCGCATTTTTCACTCCTCTAATCTTAACTCTTCTAATAATTATCCCTTTATCCTTATTTAACCATATTGGATTTTTATCTAAATCACTGAATGCAGTCTTTGCATTTCCATTATGCTCGTTTAATCGATTATCCAAAATTTTTCTTATCCCAACATCAATTACCTTTTCAATTTTCAATTCGGGTGTTATATCTTTACGAATGGTATACTCTTCCGAAAACCAAACTAATTTAATCTTTACGGGCACCTTTAAAGTTTTATTTACATCAATAAAAATAGGATTTTTATCGAGACTATTTTTACCTGTAAATGCCTTTTTTGCATCAAATCCATTTTCATTAAACCGTTTCATCAACGCGTCTCTAATTTTTTTATCGGCAACCAATTGTATAGTTTTTTCATCAAACTTAACTCCAATTTTCTCCTCTCTAGTTTCATATTGTTGGAGCTTTCCGTATACCGTTTCCTTATGCAATTGACCACGAGGTGTAAGTTCAATTTTCACCTTTTCTCCATCTTTTGTTTTATACCTATTCTTATTTTTTGTTGCAACTTTATTTTTCGCCTTAAATGAAATAAGTATATTTTCTAAATGGTGTCTTGCTTCTTTTCTAAAATTGGGCATAGGTTGCTTAAACCTTCGTTTTCTATTACCACTCTGATCTATTATTAATTCAGTTTCCTTTTTTTCTATTGCAACAATATTTGAATGTAATTTATTAGCTTCATCTTTTCTTGCATTTAAATGATTAAGATATTGTATATGGTTATGCTTAGTGAAGGCAATAGTTAAAGCATCCATAGCATGATGTCTATGATCATTCCTTTTACTCCAATCCTTAATTCGCTCTTTAAAAGACCCATCTTTTTTTTCTACCTTCTCAGTAAGACCTAATAATTTATATTTTTCAAAATTTAATTCTTGCATTAAATTTATTAAATCCCAATCCTCTCTTAACCTATCTGTTACACTTCCAGAAGTACTGATTACTTTCCTACATATTTCTTCTAGCATCTGTTTTGCCTTTTTAGCAATATATTGAGTTTCGCGTAAATCACGTTCTATAAATCCATCGCCTATATTTTTGCCTTCCATTAACAACTTTTTATATTTGGCTTTACCTATTGCTCCTTCCTTTAATTTAAACATCATTTCAACCCTACCCAAGTATTCATTAAGTCCAGTTTCTCCATACTTTCCCACAATAAAATCAAATGCAGTTTGATTCCCTTTATCTAAGTTGACTTGACGAGGAACTAATGTCTTATTTGAGAAGCTATCATCAAATAGTTTAGCTTGGGGAATAATATGTTCTATATCAAATTCCTTTGAAAATAACTTTTCATGTGGAATATAGGTATTACTGTATAGGTCCTTATATCCATTCCCTTCCAGTTCTTTATATAACTTATACCTTATGATATCATTTCTGGTTGGATTTTTAATCCCAAATTCACCTGTTAGCAATTTTCTTATTTTTTCATGTTCAATTTTTGCACTATTGATATTAATTGTCATTTCCGCTCTTTCCTTAGCATTTTTCTTTAACTCTCGAGCCAATTCTATCCTTATTTCATCTGGTTTACCTAAAGTAGGATCGGAAATAATACCATTAATAACATTAACCATTTGGTTCAATATTTTTTCGACAACTGGATTTCGTAAGCTATTTTTCTTTAGCAATTCCAATTTATCTTTAAGTGGTCGATTCTCATTTTCCTCCTTAGTTAATGATGATGAATGATTATAACCAGCAAATGCACAAGCTTCGCTATAATCATTTTCTTTTATATATGAATAAATTTTGCGCATAGCCTTGGCGCTTAAGCTGCCATAATCATCAGGTAAAGAAATATTAGCTAAAATTTGCGCATGCTCTTTTTTGAATCCAAATTTCGAATTTAATAGTCGATAGAGTTCATCGTTACCACTTTTTGAATTATCTCCTTCATATGAATGCAATAAATGCCATAACTGAAAAGAAATTTGTTGCTCAAAACTTTTACCTTCCAACTCTGCTTTAAAATCAAGAATGCCAATATTAATTCCTAAGGATTCAAAAATGGAATGAATCATTTTTTTAATCTCGAAAGCTGATTTTGGAATATCACTTAACCTAATTTCATCTTTTCCTATTAGTTTTATTAAATCCTCATCATAGCCCTCCAAGTCCAAAATTTTTAAATATCCTTCATAAAGAGCTTGATTAGTTCTATTACCTTCAATTTCCTTATAATTTAACTCCCAATCAAAAGGTTTATAGCCTAAAAATTCAATCACCTGACTAGCTTTTAGGTTACCTTTAATATTTAACTCCTCAAAAATTAACTTCTTTGAATCCAAATCAATAAAAAATCTTTCTTTAGTTTCTCTGTTTCTGAATTCAATGTTATTTAAAATTTGCCAAATTTTAAATTCCTGAAATAAGGGTGAAGATTTTGGCGAGACCTTTAATCCAACGTTTCTTTTAATCAATTTACCATCTCTTTCAATTTCTATTTCTTTGCTTTCAAATTCACAAAAACTAATAAGTCCTTTTTGCGATTTTAATTTACGCTGATAAAAAATTACTATATCTCTAATCTCAATTTTTAATTCCGGTGTTAATTCAGAATGAAAACCAGACTGAGTTTCCCAGATTATTTCAAATTCGTCCATATAATCTTGACGATAAAATACCTGATTTTTTAATCGAGCATGCTTATTTACTGATAATTGTTTATATAAATATTGACCAACAGTCAACCTATTAAAATAAAGCTCCTTGCTCCTATCACTTATGGCGCCTAAATAGCCACTTGCTTTATTTAAGTCATTATTTATTTCAGTTAAAACATAAGCAACCTCTTCAATTTCTAATTTCTCAAAAATGGCAACACTTCTCCATTCATATGCTTTAATTTTTTTTTCACCTCTAGTTTTCTGTTTATTTTCAGCAATATTGAATTTACATTTATTCCAAAAAATTGCAGAAGTTGCTCTTTGTCCTTTTCCATCTAATTCCTTTTTCAATTCATTAGTTAATATTTTTGGATAAAATTGCTTTTGCAGTTCCCAAACTTTATTAAACTCAAATACCAAATCCGAACGATAAAATTCTGGTAAAACCTTTTTACCTTCTTTCAACAATTGAAAAGCAAGCTGCCCCGGAGTAATATTTTCATCATATAATTTTTTGGCTATTGCCATTCCATCAATTGCTTGACCCTCATCCTCATTTTTGGCTTTTCTACTGCTTTTATAGCCTCGTTTTTTATTTATCATGAGCAAAACCCTTGCAAATTCATGCTTAGATATCTGTTCACTTGCGGCTTTGGCCCTTAATAAATATGTTTCATGAGTTGAGCCAATTTCATTTTCAGCCAAAATTGTATCAGTATCAATTAAATTCGCACTAGTAAGTGCGTCAATTAAATTATCGCGTCTTTGTTTATAACGTTGTAAATTCCTTCTTGCTCCTCTCTTTAAAGTTCTATCGGCATTCACAGAAATAGGGCTTCCTTTTTCAAAATCTTTTTGCTCATCTACTGAAAGTGGATTGACTCTAACACCTATTTTTTCAATAGATGAAGGTAAACTATCGGTATCTGATTCCTTTACAAACGCCCAACCAATTGAGGTAGTTCCCAGGTCGAGACCTAATATTTTTTTTGTTGTCATAAAAATTTATTTTTAAATTTTGTTTTAGGGTAAATAATTCTTGTTATTTTAAAATATAGTCTTACTTTTGCTTTACAATTTTTGAAGCAAATCACAATAAGGATTATTCCGTTGTGAAAACATTAAGTTGCCCTCGACTTTAACGGGGGCATTTTTTTTGCCAAAACATTTAAGGCGGGGCAACTCGCCTTTTTCTTTATAAAAATTTTCGTAATAAGTTAAATTCATAAGGCCTGCTATTTGGGTAATTGCTTAATTAAATATAACATTTTCAATGAAAAAACAAAATGATCTGGAGTTTCTCCTATAATAGTAATTTAATTGATATCAACCTAGAATTGATAGGTTAAGAAAATCTTCCGAAAGTGAAATGAATCTTTTTTTGTTGAAAAATAAGTTTCCCAAAAAAATTTGCTTAATACAATTACTTATATTGTAACCAACGCATCAAAAATTTATCATAAACTTCATAATAGGCTTTCTCTACCCCTGCATTTTGGTAGATCATCTCCTTTGCCAAAAGTGCTTCCATGCCACGCGTAACCATAGAAGAGGTTCCTAGCTTGTATTTTTCGATAAAACCCCTAGAATGAGGATTAGTTAACCTATCCTCCTTTGCTATTGCTCGCAATAATTTCCATTGCGCTTCTGTAAGTAAGTTTTTGTATTGGTAGTAAATGCTCTCATTTTGTAAGAAAATTTCTTTGATGCTAAATTGTACATCAATGAGTTTGATACTTTTTTTTGTAAGTGCAAATAAAAAATTGCATAAATACTGCGTGTAAAAAGTATGTTGCTTGGTAAAATTTAACACATAAGATATTGCCTCCTCAGAAATTTTTCTTTTGTGCTTTTCAAATACACCTTTTATAAATTGGGCATAAACCTCAAATTCAATAAACCCAAGGCTCATTGAGGTACAACTAGCAAAAAAGGGCCGTTTAGCAGTATTAAATATCTCGTGCATCAGTTTCTGATCGCTCCCGCAAAAAATAAATTGCGTATTTTTTAATTGTTGTATGTGCGTGCGCAATATTGCTTCGGTGTTTTGCTCTGGATAGGCCAATATCTGTTGAAATTCGTCTATAGCAAATACCACTTTTATATTTTGGGCATCTAAAAAGCCAAATAATTGGGCAATTGTTGTTTCATATAGCTTTTCGTTGCCAAGCGAAAAACTTAGCTCTGGACTACCAGATAAGGTATCAAAACTTATTAAAGGGCGCAAGAGCCTTATAGCCGACATGATTTTTTTACCGATACTGTTATTTTCGGGAAAGCGATTGTATATAGCTGTAGCCAGTTGGTTGGTAAACTCCAATATGTTTTTTGTACCTAAAATATCAACGTATATACAAACTACTTTGGGCTTATTTATAAAACTTGAAAATACATGTTGTATAAGACCTGTTTTACCTATCCTTCTAATGGCAAATACTGTTGTGTTTTTACCATTTGCTATATGCTGTTTCAACTTTAGCGTTTCATTCTCCCTGTCGCAAAAGTACTCAGCTCCTCTATATCCAGAAACAAAAAAAGGATTGAATTCGTTTTCCATTATACAAATCTAAGGAAATATATCAATACTCAAAATAAATCACACATTTTGTGTAACACATAATGTGTGATACATGATGTGTGATAATTTAAAGTCAACTAAACAAATGCTTTAAAAACAAACTAAACCCCATCCATCCCATCTACATCAATCAGCTCTATCGTTTTCTTTATCTTCTTCTGTATAACCTTAAAATGTGCTTGATCTGCCATGGTTACAAACGAAATAGCCTCACCTGGGTTTTCTGCCCTGCCTGTTCTGCCTACTCTATGAATATAATCTTTTGGCGAACGTGGCAGCTCATAGTTGATAACATAAGGCAAAAATTGGATGTCTATTCCACGAGCCAATAAATCTGTGGCGACTAATATCCTTAACTTGCCAGTTTTAAATTTGCTAAGCGCTTCGGTTCTGGCGCCCTGACTTTTTTGGCTATGTATAGACATGGCATCAAAGCCGTTTTTTAGCAACTTGTCTGTTACATTGTCAACTTGATAGACAGAAGACGTAAATACCAAAACCTGATTCATCTCATGGTGCTTGATAAGGTAACGCAACAATGGACCTTTCTTTTCTTCTCTTATAAAATAAGCTTTGTGATGGATGATATCCAAATTTTCAACAGACTCCATCACTTTTAAAACGATTGGTTCAAACAGTAAACCTTGTTGTATGAGTGCCACATTTTCACTCAAGGTTGCAGAAAATAATAGCGTTTGCTTTCTCTTAGGCAATAAACTCAAAACTTGATCTACTTCCTCTTTAAACCCTACATTCAACATCTTATCTGCCTCATCTAAAACCAAGGTGTCAATCTCATTTAAATGAACCGCATTACTTGTTAATAATTCCAACAACCTTCCGGGAGTGGCAATCAAAACCTGAACGCCTTGCAAAGCCATCATTTGCGGGTTAATAGAAACTCCACCATATACAGCCAAACTCTTCACAGCTTTTGGTTCGAACCGACCCATTTCATGAAATACCCCTTGAACTTGAACCGCTAGCTCTCTGGTAGGCACCAAAACCAACACATCTACATGCCTATTCTTTGCAGGCTTACCGCTTCTTTTCATCAAAATTGGCAGTACATAACTAGCAGTTTTACCACTTCCTGTTTTGGCAATGCCCAAAATATCCTTACCAGCCAAGATTGCCGGAATGGCCTGCTCTTGAATGGAAGTTGGCCTCACAATCTCCTTCCCTGCCAAAGCCTTCACCAATCTTGCAGATAAACCCAAAGTTGAAAAATCAGTCATATGGAGGCGAAGGTACGTGATTTTTAGTCTTTGGTCATTAGTCGTTTGTGTTTGGTCCTGAAGACTAAGCCAACCCCAGTCTTCAGGCTAGGGTACTTCAAGTTCCAGAACATCATAGCAAAACCTGCGACTTCTTCAAACTTGCGACTTGCGACCATTTCCCCTACATTTGCAACAAATTATGCCAAAAACTGTTGCATTTTATACGCTAGGCTGCAAGCTTAATTTCTCCGAAACTTCCACTATCGGCAGGAGTTTGAGCGAACATGGGTATCAAAAAGTTGATTTCCATGAAGGGGCAGATGTGTATGTAATTAATACCTGTTCTGTTACAGATAATGCAGATAAAAAATGCCGCAAAATTGTAAAAGAAGCATTGCGCCACAATGAAAATGCTTTTGTTTCTATCATAGGCTGCTATGCCCAATTAAAACCGCAAGAAATTGCTCAAATTCCGGGTGTTGATTTGGTGCTAGGTGCTGCAGAAAAATTCAATATCAACGATTATATTGGCGATGGATTAAAGAAAGAAAAGGCAGAAATAAAAGAGGGTAAAATAAAAGAAGTGATAGATTACCATTCTTCATATTCTATTGGTGATAGAACAAGAACTTTTTTAAAAGTGCAAGATGGCTGCGATTATTTTTGCTCCTTTTGTACCATTCCACTTGCCAGGGGAAAAAGCAGAAGCGATACCATAGCCAATGTGGTAAAACAAGCCGAAGAAATTGTTGCCCAAGGCATCAAAGAAATTGTATTAACAGGCGTAAATACTGGTGAGTTTGGTTCAGAACGAACTGAGGGTGTTACAGAAAATTTCTTTCAATTACTGCAAGCTTTAGAACAGGTAAAAGGAATAGAAAGATTAAGGGTGAGCAGCATTGAACCTAATTTATTGAGCAATGAAATTATAGAACTTGCTGCAAAAAGTAAAGTAATAGTTCCTCATTTTCATATTCCATTACAATCTGGTTCTGATGAGTTATTAATGAGCATGCGCCGCAAATACCTCACAAATTTATATACTTCGAGAGTAGAAAAAATTAAAGCCTTAATGCCGCATGCTTGTATTGGAGTAGATGTAATCATTGGCTATCCGGGCGAAACAGACGCGCATTTTTTAGAGACCTATAATTACCTCAACGAATTAGATATTTCTTATTTGCATGTTTTTACATATAGTGAACGTGTGAATACCACTGCCTATAAATTGCCAGGAAAGGTGCCCATGCGCAACAGAAATGAGCGCAGTAAAATGTTGCACATTCTTTCCGATAAAAAGAGAAGATTTTTTTACGAGCAAAACCTTGGTAAAACTTTTCCTGTGCTTTGGGAGGCAGAAAATAATGCCGATACCATGTATGGTTTTACTTCCAATTATATTAAAGTTAAAACAGCATACGATCCCTCATTGGTGAATGAAATTTTTGAGTTACAATTGGATCAAATAGATGAGGAAATGGCGGTGAAAGGTAAAATGTTTTTGTTAACTGTTTGAACCTAAAAAAATAGGAATATGGCACAAGAAATAATTGCTCTTATTCTATGTGGGGGTGAAAGTAAACGCATGGGTAAGCCCAAGGCTAGCTTGCATTATCACCAATTACCACAATACAAACATTTACCAAATCTTTGTAATAATTTAGGCTTAAATGCCTACATTTCATGTAATAAAACACAAGTAGATTTATTCACTGAAACCAAACAAATTATACTAGACAATATTCAATTTGCAAACGCCGGACCATTTACAGGATTGCTTAGTGCTATTGAAATATTTCCGAAAAATGCCATCCTTCTTTTGGGTTGCGATTACCCTGCTATTACTGGTGAAGATTTAGCAATGTTAATAGAGCATTTTCATCATAACAATTGCACTGTTTGTTATTACAACGAAGCAAATAATTTAGAAGAGCCCTTATTGGCCATATACCATCCAAAAGATTTTGATGAACTCAAATTAAGATTCAAGAGGCAACAAAATTCCCTCAGGCAATTCTTAAATGAATCGAGAAGTAGTAGGATCAAACCGAAAAATATTGCTATGATAAAAAGCTATGATACAGTGGAAGATTTCAACAGTTTTACTGAACCAACAAGCGCTTAACAAAAGTATTTTCACTGGTTTTAAAAACCACAAAATAAATTCCAGCTTCGGCAATTTTTAATTCTATTTCTGCCTTGGTACTTGGTTCAAATTTAGTTACGGTTTGACCCAAACTATTGCACAAAATTACTTGCGTACCAATGGGTGTTTTTATTAAGATAGTTTGACCAATTTCACTAGGATTTGGATAGAGCAATCCTTTCATATCATTCCCAATTTCGTTGATACTTGCAGGTGATTCATGCGTTGAAAAGGTATCTACTGTTCCAAAGGAAGAACAGGTATTTGCTACAGTAATAGCTCTAACGCGCCAAGCATATGGCCAATCGCCAAATAAATCTGCAACCGCACTGGTATCATAAATTAGTTGATCGTAATTGAGGTACTCCCAATTTCCAAAACGGGCAATTTGCAAATGGTAAGCAAATGCACCCGGCACTGCACGCCAATTTAATTTTACTTCATTGGCATTTATATTGGTTGCTCCTGGTAATGGCGCTATTTTTTGCGGTGCTGGCAAACTGCGCAAATCAACCGTAGGAACTGCAATATTTCTCCCTTGCAAATCATTTTGCATGGCTAACATTTGTTCATTGCTAAAACGGCTATGACAATTATCTGATGCATAATTCATATAAATAGAACTGTCGGGTTTAAAAATTACACCATTGGGATCCTTTAAATTGCTAAACAATGGGCAACTCCAGCGCACCGAAACATAATCTGCTTTGGTATCGCAAAAACCGTCTCCTGCAGTTCGACAATTGCTGCCATCAATCTTCTCAATATTACCAGGTGTATTTCCACCTTCCCAACCAGAAAATGTATGTGGCAATGTAAAAAAATGTCCGAGCTCATGGGTTAAAGTTGTGGCATCGGTTAACTGACAAGAATTCTTGATAAAAATTACATCCACCCCACCAAAATATACGCCGCACCATTGCATACCCCCACCATGAAAAAAAATATTTACCGCTTTTGAATCTTTATAACCGCCTGCCCTATTCCAAATGGCATCCGAATTGCCTTCATATAGCTCATCGTCGTTTATATAAGAAACAACATCAGATAAGAAAAAATGAAATCCAGTTGGTATAAATCGGGTGTTTAATTCGCACAAAGTTTGCAACAAAAATGAAACAGGATAATAGCCAATACCATTTTTATTGCCAATAATATGAATCTTAACGGGTACATATTTGATGGCCTTTTTATTTAAAATTACCTCGCCATTTTCTAAACGCTGTTGAAATGCCTGTAATTTCTGCATTTGATCAAAAGAAAGTACAGTTGGGCAAGAATTGTTTTGAGCCGAAGAAAACAAAGCTAACAAACTAAAAAACAAGAGAATATAATTTTTCACCATAGTAATTACAAACATAGTTTTTTAGTTGAGATAAAATGATGACCAATAAAACTTTTTTAATGGAATTGCTTTTTTACATTTGCGCTGCAATTTAAAAACAATGAAAAACATAACTGTAATCGGATCAGGCACAATGGGCAATGGTATAGCACATGTGTTTGCGCAAAACAATTACAAGGTAAATTTAATTGATGTAAACGAAACTCAATTAAAAAAAGCCATAGAAACTATTGGCAAAAACTTGGATAGAATGGTAACAAAAGGAAGTATTACTGAAGAAAACAAAACTTCAACACTTGCCAACATTACCACTTTTACTAGCTTGAAAGAGGCAAGTGCCAATGCTGATTTAATAGTTGAAGCAGCGAGTGAAAACATCAATATCAAATTAGATATTTTTAAGCAAATTGATGAATATGCTCCAGAGCATTGCATTTTGGCTTCAAACACTTCTTCTATTTCAATTACAAAAATAGCCAGTGTTACCAAGCGCCCAGAAAAGGTTATTGGTATGCATTTTATGAACCCAGTTCCTGTAATGAAATTGGTTGAAATAATCAATGGCTATAAAACTTCAAAAGAAGTGAGTTTGGCTGTTGTTAACTTATCGAAAGCAATTGGTAAGATTCCTGCAGAAGCAAATGACTACGCTGGTTTTATAGCCAATCGTATTTTAATGCCAATGATCAACGAGGCCATTATTTGCTTGCAAAGTGGTGTTGGTTCTGTAGAATCTATTGACACTGTAATGAAGCTTGGTATGGCCCACCCAATGGGACCATTGCAACTAGCAGATTTTATTGGTTTAGATGTGTGCTTGGCCATTATGAACGTATTATACGATGGCCTTGGCGATACCAAATACGCGCCTAGTCCACTATTGGTAAACATGGTTACTGCTGGCATCTTAGGTGCAAAATCTGGCGAAGGATTTTATGTGTATACACCTGGTTCAAAAGACCTAGTTGTATCGCCGAGGTTTAGCTAAATAGAAGTTTATTTTTCACTACAAAGAAACAAAGCAACTATTTATTAATTTAAATAGTTGCTTTTTTTGTTCTCTTTTTATTTTGTAGTAAAAAAATCTTCGAGCCTTTGTGCCTTGGTGGCAAAAAAATTGTTCCTTTGTTACTTTGTAGTAAAAACTAATGACCATTACCTCCTTAATAGAAGCAAAAAGAATCCTAGAAGCTGGTCAATTGCTTGCCATACCTACCGAAACGGTTTATGGCTTGGCGGCGAATGGATTTGATGGTAATGCCATTGCAAAAATTTATGAGGTAAAAAATAGGCCTCAGTTTAATCCATTGATTCTTCATAGCAATTCATTAGAACGTTTTCAAAATTGGGGTGTTCAATTGCCGGAGTTGGCTTTGAAATTGGCGAAAATTCATTCACCCGGACCAATAACTTTTGTGGTACCAAAATCACCACAAATACCAGATATTGTAACGGCAGGACATTCATCTGTGGCCATAAGAATCCCTAACCACGCGCTTACATTGGAATTGCTGAGCATGCTCAATTTCCCATTAGCAGCGCCGAGTGCTAATTTATCGGGCACTGTTAGTCCTACCACTGCAGAGCATGTTAACCAACAATTAGGACACCTCATTGGAGGCGTTTTAGATGGAGGTGAATGTACTATTGGCATTGAGTCTACTATAGTTTCTTTTGTAAATCCTATTCCTCAATTATTGCGCATTGGTGGTCTTTCTGTGGAGGCCATTGAAGATGTAATTGGAATGCCATTAGACCAAAGCAAACTCATCAACAACGAGAACCCAATTGCCCCAGGCATGTTGAGCAAGCATTATGCACCAAAAACAGCGCTGCGCTTGGGTCAGCCCGAAGATTTTTTAACAAATTACAAATACAGCGAAATGGCCTTTATTGGATTCAACAATTTCAATAAACACTTACCATTAAACCATCAGTTTATCCTCTCTCCTGAAGGCAATTTAGCAGAGGCAGCACAAAAATTGTTTGCTGCTATCCGCCAAGCCGATGAGCTAAATGTAAAATTAATAGTAGCAGAAGTATTCCCAAATGAATACCTTGGCAGAGCCATCAACGACCGCCTTTCGCGTGCTGCGAAGAACTAATGGTTCGGCAAGCTCACCATGACGCTTTCGGCAAGCTCACCATGACGCTGTTGTTTTAATGTTCGTAGCCGACCACGGCGTCATGGTGAGCCTGTCGAACCAGCGCGTCATGGTGAGCCTGTCGAACCACTAATTCTCCAAAAACCCAACCTGCTTTTCCCAAACGCCATTTTTCCAAATGAGGTAATCAAAGCTACCATCGGGATAATAGTATTGAAAAAAACCTGCATTTTCGGGCTTATCGGGAACAATGTTTTCGTAAATAAGGTACTTGCGCTTTTCATCGTAACGCAAGGTCATGGTGGCTTGGTTGTTGAATTCGTATACCAAACGTGAATAAGTGGCCTTGCGTTTCAAATCAAAAATGGGCGCACCAAATACAGGCTGACCTTTTTGAAAACGAATAACATCTACCACTTTTCTATTGGTTTCTGCTCCTGCGCCATCCCATCCTAATAGCGTATAATAGTCTGCCTTATTAAAGGTAGTTTTTACCATTTTGTAGTAAGTAGCGCCAAACCAAAAATTAGGTGGTAACTGTTTAAAAAGAAAATTATCAATGCTATCGCTTCTATCTATTAATGGATAAATATTTTCAAACAACACTTCCTTTTTATTGAGCTTCACCAACTTTTCAGGATTCATTTGGATCACCCCAAAATACCTAAACTTCTCATCATTGGTGGCTACATTCCAAGTAATGATTCTAAATAAATCGTCGGGGGCATGCAAAATCATGACATTTTTAAGTGAATCGAATGGGTAGTAATATGAGTTGCTAACCTTTAAGGCTCTGCCCATTTGTCTGATAAAATTCTTGCCTGAAGTAATGCGGGCTTCTTCGTCAAAATCGCGCACCATGCTGTAGCAAAGTCCGCTTAAACGTATTTCATAATCCTTTAAGGAATCTAATGAAAGCGAATCAAGTTTTTGCTTCTGTGCTTTAACAAAAAATGTTACTCCCAAAAATGCAATCATTAAAAACAGATACTTTTTGTACTTCATAAGGTTATTTTTTTGCCACCAAGACTCCAAGGCACTGAGTTTATTTTTTTGCCACCAAGGCTCCAAGGCACTGAGTTATTTTTTTAAAGAAGTTTTTATTTCAAAAAACTTGGTGCCTTTGAGCCTTGGTGGCCCTATTTTTTCTTTCAAAAAACTTGGTGCCTTGGAGACTTGGTGGCCTTGAATTTTGTATTAAATAAAAAAGCAACGAAGCGATCAATAAATTGTTGCTTCGTTGCTTTAAGGTTTAAAATTATTTTACGTTTTCAATCACAATTGCAGAGGCTCCGCCACCACCATTGCAAATTCCCGTAACGCCATATCTTCCGCCTTCGGCTTTTAAGATATGTGCCAATGAAACCACAATGCGTGATCCAGAGCTACCCAATGGATGACCCAATGCCACCGCACCACCGCGAACATTTACTTTGTTGGCATCAATTCCTAATAATTGGGTATTTGCCAAACCAACTACTGAAAATGCTTCATTCAATTCAAAAAAATCTACATCCTTAATATCAACGCCGGCCCACTTCAATGCTTTTGGAACGGCTAAAGCTGGAGCAGTGGTAAACCATTCTGGAGCTTGAGCGGCATCTGCAAAAGCAATAATTTTTGCCAATGGTTTTAAGCCTAACTCTTTTACTTTTTCTTCGCTCATTAACACCAAAGCACTAGCACCATCATTTAACTTGGATGCATTTGCGGCAGTGATAGTACCATCCTTTTCAAAGGCTGATTTCAAAGTTTTAAGTTTTTCAAAATTAACCTTGGTATATTCTTCATCCACACTTACTACAATTGGGTCTTTGCCTCTTTGAGGAATTTCAACCGAAACCAATTCATCTGCAAATGCATTTTTTGCATAAGCATTTTGCGCGCGTGTATAACTTTCAATGGCAAATGCATCTTGGTCCTCGCGGGTAAATTTATACTCACGGGCACACAATTCAGCAGCATTTCCCATGTGGTAATCATTGTAAACATCCCACAAACCATCTTTTACCATGCCATCTAAAACGGTACCATGTCCTAAACGATAGCCGTTACGAGCCTTATCTAGGTAGTAAGGAATATTACTCATGCTTTCCATTCCACCGGCAACCACTACATCATTTATGCCTAACATAATAGTTTGTGCAGCCATCATAATAGCTTTTGAACCAGATGCACATACTTTATTGACAACTGTGGCAGGAACCGTATTGGGAATTCCAGCGTAAATCATTGCCTGCGTGGCGGGAGCCTGACCCATGCCTGCTGAGATTACATTACCCATAAAAACTTCTTCTACCATTTCTGGCGAAATTCCTGCTTTGGCCAAAGCACCTTTAATAGCTACAGCACCAAGTTGAGGAGCACTTACGGCAGCTAAACTACCATTGAATGCACCAATTGGTGTGCGCACTGCAGAAACAATATAAACTGTTTTCATTTAATTTAAACTTATTTTTGTGGGACAAATGTAGGAATTTACCTTTACGAACAAATCAATTTCATGGAAAGAGCATTTCTGTATGGCGATTTAATATTTGAAACCATGTTGGCCGAGGGTGGCTCAATAGCCCTTATTTCTCAACATTTCAGCAGGTTAGCAAATGCAGCAGCAGTTCTAAAAATGGATTTATGTGGGTTAAATGAGGAAAAATTTAACACCCAATCTTTACAAGCATTGCAGAATTTTAACCCAACTCACAAAAAAGGAGAAAAATACAGAATTCGTTATACCTTGTATAGAGAATCTAAAGGCAACTATTTACCAGATAGCAACCAAAGTAATTTCAACATAAATATTAGTCGGTTTGAACCAAAAAATGATGCAGAAATACATCAATTGGGTATTTACCTTGACCAACAAAAAGCACCAGGAAAATTATCAAACCTTAAAAGTGGCAATGCCCTTATCTATGTAATGGCTAGCATTTGGGCCAAAGAAAACAACCTAGATGGCGCCTTAATCTGCAATACAAACGGGCATGTAATTGAGTCGGACAATAGCAATATATTTTGGAGAAAAAACGGCGATTGGTTCAGCCCGCCCCTTACTGATGGTTGTATTGCAGGAATTGGCCGTGAATTGTTTATGGCAAACTACCAAGTAACTGAAAAATCTTGTACCCAAAACGACCTCCAAACTGCTGACGAATGTATATTAACAAATGCCCTCTATCCAAAACGAAATTTCAAATTCATAACTCATAATTCATAACACATAACTCCCTATATTCGCCACATATGAAAAAAATTCTATTCACCGTGCTGCTCAGTACTGCAGCAATTTTGTTTAGCAGCCACAAAGCAGATGAAGGCATGTTTCCTTTATCGGAAATGAAAAATATTGATTTAAAAAAAGCAGGCTTGCGCATGGAGCCAATTGCATTATATAACCCTGATGGAGTGAGTTTGGTAGACGCCATTGTGCGCGTTGGTGGCTGCACCGGTTCGTTTGTTTCCAATGATGGCTTAATGGTCACCAATCACCATTGTGCTTTCGGTTTTGTTGCTGCCATGAGCACGGTTCAAAACAATTATATTAGAGATGGCTATTTGGCTAAAGAGCGAAATCTAGAGGCACAAGCCAAGGGTTTAGTTTGTAAAATTACGGCTAGCTATAGAGATGTATCTTCCGAGGTTTTAATGGGCACCCAAAACACTGCCGACCCTGTTGAACGCTTAAAGATAATTGCCACAAATACCAAAAAAATTACAGATGCAGAGAACAAAAGTAACCCTGGATTATCCTGCGAAATTTCAGAAATGTTTACCGGAAAATCTTTTGTATTATTCCGCTACCAATTGCTAAAAGATGTGCGTTTAGTTTATGTTCCTGCAAGAAGTATTGGAGAATATGGAGGCGAAAAAGACAATTGGGTTTGGCCACGTCATAGCGGAGATTTTGCTTTCTTAAGAGCCTATGTAGCACCCGATGGGAGCTCTGCAGAATACAACGCCAACAATGTGCCGTTTAAACCTAAACATTTTTTAAAAATTAACACCAAAGGAATCAACGAAAACGATTTCGTATTTATACTTGGTTACCCTGGAAGAACTTTTAGAAACCAGCCCGCTGCATTTTATAAATACCACGAAGATTATATGCTCAAATATGTCAGTAATTTATACGATTGGCAAATCAACAAAATGGAAGAAATGGGGAAAGGAAGTGATAGCCTTCAGATTAAATATTCGGGGAAAATTAAATCATTGGCTAATACCACAAAAAACTATAAAGGCAAGTTGCAAGGTTTTAGAAGAGTGGGGTTAACCGAAAAGAAATTTGAGGAAGAAAAAGACATGCAAAAATTCTTGCAGGCTGATCCAACATTAAATGCAAAATTTGGAAATGTTGTGCCCGAAATCAATAAAGTATACGATGAGGTTATTGCAAACGCATCTCGCAACCTATTCTTTGATTATATTTATTCTGTGGCACCAACCCTCCAAATGGCAGCGGCTATAGACAATTACAAAGCTGCCTTTTTACAGTTAAGTTCAAAGGATGATAAAGCCAATTATTTGAGAACTCAGGTTCCTAAATTAAGGGCTGCTTATTTTAGGTTATACCCTCAAATGGACCCAGAATTGGAAAAAGCTGGTATTCTTAAAATGATTGAAGATGCACATCAAAATAACAATAATAACAAAGTTATTGCCGTTGAAAATTTCTATAAAAAATATCCAACACTTGAAGCAAGAGAAAAAGTGCTGAACCAATTATATGCTAAAACAAAAATATGTAAAGCAGAATTTATGGGGAAATTATTGAGCGATAGCTCAGAAGCATTTGTAAAGTACAATGATGGCTTGGTTACTTTAACCCACGAACTAAACATTGAAATGAATTATTTTGACGAAATAGATCGCAAAAGAGATGGCAATTTAAATTCATTATTGGCTCGTTATGCAGATGCAAAAAGTGCCTTTAAACAAAAGCAGTTCATCCCTGATGCTAATGCCACTCTGCGTTTTACATATGGTTTTGTGAGAGGATACTATCCAAATGATGCAGAATTTAATAAACCCTTCACTACGCTAAAAGGAGTGATTGAAAAAGAAGATGGTGTTGATTATGAATTAATGCAAGTAGTAAAAGATTTATATGCTGCAAGAGATTTTGGACAGTTTATACACCCAACATTAAATGATTTACCAGTTAATTTCTTGTATAATTTGGATACCACTGGAGGAAATAGTGGCAGCCCAGTTTTAGATGCAGATGGCAAATTGGTTGGGGTTAATTTTGACCGTGCCTATACTGCCACTATCAATGATTATGCATGGAACGAGGCCTATAGTAGAAGTGTTGCAGTAGATATTCGCTATGTTTTATGGACCATTCAAAAAGTGGCTCAGGCAAATAACTTGCTTGCCGAACTTAATGTAAATTAGTCTTATTCAATTTCATGAGAATAGTATTCTTAGGTACGCCAGATTTTGCAGTTGAATCATTAAAGGCTATTGTAGATAATGGCTATAATGTTGTAGGTGTAATAACAGCAGCAGATAAACCTGCAGGTAGAGGCATGCATTTGCAACAATCTCCTGTAAAGAAATTTGCTGTAGAAAATAACATCAAGGTATTGCAACCAGAAAAATTGCGCGACCCTGCATTCATTGAAGAGTTGAGAAGCTTGCAAGCCGACCTTCAAATTGTGATTGCCTTTAGGATGTTACCCGAAGTGATATGGAATATGCCAGCACTGGGAACGATTAATTTGCATGCTTCCCTTTTACCAGATTATAGGGGTGCTGCCCCAATTAATTGGGCCATCATAAATGGAGAAAAAGAAAGTGGCGTAAGTACTTTTTTCTTGAAACATGAAATAGACACAGGAGATATTTTACTAAAAGCCAATTGCCAAATTAGCCCTGCAACTACTGCAGGAGAATTGCACGATCAACTCATGAAAATTGGTGCTAAACTCACTGTTGATTCACTTAAAAAAATTGAAGCAGGTGATACAAATGGAACTCCTCAGCGTGAAGGTTCCTTAAAAATTGCACCAAAAATATTTAAAACTCATTGCTTCATTGATTGGGATCAAACCGGAGAAAATATTATAAATTTAATTAGAGGCATGAATCCCTACCCTGCTGCATACACCATTATAGAAGAAAAACAGGTAAAAGTTTTTGAAGCTTATTTTGAACCCAATCCAAACAATTTATTGGAGGTAGGCCAACTATTTACCGACCACAAAACATTTTTAAAAGTAAAATGCAAGGATGGTTTTATTGGTTTATCCGACCTCCAAATTGAATCGAAAAAAAGAATGAACATTGCCGATTTTCTGCGTGGCTTTAAATTACCTGAATGAGATTAATTTTATTTTTTTTCATCTTATTGAGCTTCCAAGTTTTTGCACAACAAAAGCCAATCAATAAGCCTTTTCATTTTAAGAAAGAGATAAAATGGTCGCCATTAGCATTGACTTTGGGAGCAATCAATTTTCAATATGAAAATTATTACAATGAAGAGAAATCGATTAATGTTTGGGCTTATGGATTAAATTTTGTTTATACTGGTGAATTTATAGGATTTGGTGGAGGCATAGGATTCAGAGATTACTTTACGCCAGAGAAAAAAAATAGCTATTACATTGAACCCTTTATCAAATATCAATTCATGGTTGAAACTTATACCAATGATAATTTCAATTCTACAGGATTGGGTTTGGTTTTAGGAAGAAAATGGGTCTTAGGTAAAAGATTTACAACAGAAGCATTTTTAGGTCCAGTTTATAATTGGGGGCTATATAAAAGAGGCTCTGCAAGCACAGTTAGATACCCTGAATGGTTTGGCCCAATAAATGGAATGTTTGGTAGATTCGGATTAAATGTAGGATATAGGTTCAACTAAAATGAAACAAACCTTATTTTATATTATTTTCCTTATTTACGTTTTGCCGGTTTTGGGGCAAAATAGAATTAATTACGACCCCTATTCTGTTAAAAAGAAAAACATTGTAAAAGTTAATTTACTCAGTGGCTTTTTAGCTACCATTAATATGAGCTTTGAAACCAAAATTACTTACAAATGGAGTATCCAAAGCTCTCTAGCTTACACTAATTTAAAATTGGATGGTAGCAATAGAAAAAAGACTTCGGTGGAAGGATTTCAATGCGGGATAGATATTCGTCATTATAGGCGTCAACGAAATGAATGGAATGGATGGTACTCGCAATTAATGATTAGATATAATAGTTATGACCATCAATATTATTTACAAGATAGTACTACAAATAATGTGGTGGTAAATTACCAAGAAAAACTAAAAGGCATAAGCATGGGCTATATTTTTGGTTACCAAAGAACCTATAGAAACAGGTTTGTAATCGATGCATTTTCAGGAATTTTTGCCAGTGCACCTATTCAATATACCTCGAACCCAATAAAGCCCATTAAAAATTTTACTGGTCAGAGTTTCGAAATTAACCCATACACAAATGGCGGAAGTATTAGGATAGGACTTAAGGTAGGCTACTTATTTTAGGTTGTTTATAATTCTACAGCAATTTTCATTTGGGTATAAACCTTATATCCTTTGCTTTTTTCGCCACTTACAACTTGTGCAATTACCGATTCCATTAGGCTATTCAGCTTAATAGGCGTTGCCATGCCTTTTACCAAATCAAAATCTATTTGCTCTTTATTAGAAATAAAAGTATAGGCAATAAATACACCGGGTTCATAAATAATCACGCA
>CANKQY010000042.1 GCA_947485745.1 Bacteroidota bacterium | reverse complement strand
CTTGCTTATTGGCATTGTTGTCTAAGGTTTGAAGCCAATCAAAGTCGCTTAAGTAAGTATTTTTCAATAAAGCTTCGCGCCAATCTTCTGCTAATTCTTTACTTTGTTTATATGGTGAAATGGTAGGGTAAGTAAAATGTAAATCGGGGTGAATCAATTTTTGAAATTTCACACAGCTAGCACAATGTTCGCAGCTATCCTCTGGCAATGGTTGCAAACAATTTACATATTGGGCAAATGCCAGAGCCAAGGCTAGGTTGCCACTACCCTCTGGCCCCACAAATAGCTGGGTATGACTTATTCTGCCCGTTTGGGCCATGTTTAATAGCTTTTCTTTTAAAAAATCCTGACCTATAATTTGTTTGAATAACATGTTGTTTTGAAATAAGGTTGTTGCAAATTAAGATAAATCTTAAAACATTTTAAATTTAGTCATTATTCAGTCATCTTAATTAGGTAATTTTAATCTAATTATTAACTTTGCATTAAGTTATGAATTCAAATATTTTCAAAATTACCCTAAAAAATCATTGCCCAAATTGTGGTTCTTGGGATTTAGAGCGCGTTAAAAGACCTTTTTGGGCGAGTTTCTTCTTTTTTTTCATGCCATTAAAAACATATTGGTGCCGCAAGTGCTTCAAAATAATTACTTGCTTCAATAAGGTTGATTCAATTTAGGCATTGTTCCGAGTTCATTTCTGCCAGTTTATCAGCAAATAAAGTTGAATCTATAATTATTCTTTAAAACCAATTCGTTTTCTAGGTTCATTTTCTTGATGGATGAGTTGCCTCAATTATTCAAATAATTGTTGGATACTTTGGTCTTGGTTTCCAACTTTGTTTTCTAGTTCTGTTAGCTTGAGCTGAATGTCTTTATTTGCGAATTGAATTTCTCTCATTTTTGAGTATATGCGCATTATTTGAATATTTACTGTAATGGCTCTTTTACTATTTAAAACGCCAGATAACATAGCAACTCCTTGCTCGGTAAATGCAAAAGGTATTTTTCTGGTTCCACCCCAATTTGATATTCCAGATTGGAATATCAAGTTTTGAAATTCTTGTTCATTTAGTTGAAACATGAAGTCCTCTGGGAATCTATCAATATTGCGTTTTACTGCCTTATTTAAATTGCCAGTGGTTACGCCATATAACTCTGCTAAATCTTTATCCAACATATTTTTTTGATTTCTTAGGAAGTAAATTTTACTTACTAGAATTTCATCTGGTAATTTATTTTCTAACATATCCTTCTTCTATTTAAACACCTCCACCCCAACTCTCTCTATCCAAACTCCTATATTGTATTGCTTCAGCCAAATGCTCAATTTTTATTTCTTCGGAGCCTGCAAGGTCGGCAATGGTGCGGGCAACTTTTAAAATGCGGTCGTATGCCCTGGCCGATAATTGCAATTTATTCATAGCCACTTTTAGTAAATTTTGCCCAACAGGAGTAAGTTGACAAAACTCTCTGGCCATGGTAGAACTCATTTGTGCATTGCTATATATGCCTTCCATATTTTGGTAACGTTCACTTTGTATAGCCCTTGCTGCCACCACCCGGTTTCTAATCAATTCACTTTTTTCTGCTTTTCTTTGATCTGTTAGCTGGTCAAAATCTACAGGAGTTACTTCTATGTGTATGTCTATTCTATCTAACAGTGGTCCGCTTATTTTGCTCAGGTAACGTTGCACCACCTGACTGCCGCAAACACATTCTTTTTCGGGGTGGTTAAAATAGCCACAGGGGCATGGGTTCATGCTAGCCACCAGCATAAAACTTGCTGGATATTCTATAGAAAATTTAGCTCTAGAAATGGTTACCCTTCTTTCTTCTAGAGGCTGACGCATTACTTCCAAAACTGTGCGTTTAAATTCTGGTAACTCATCCAAAAATAGTACGCCATTATGCGCCAATGATATTTCGCCTGGGTGCGGATTATTGCCTCCGCCAACCAAGGCCACATCACTGATAGTATGGTGGGGCGACCTAAATGGTCTGAGGTATAATAAGGAACTATTTTTGTTGAGTTTGCCTGCCACCGAATGAATTTTTGTGGTTTCTAGGGCCTCTGGTAAAGTAAGTGGTGGCAGTATGCTTGGCAGACGTTGGGCTAGCATGGTTTTACCAGATCCTGGAGGGCCAATTAATATAACGTTGTGACCGCCAGCCGCTGCTATCTCTAATGCACGCTTGATGTTTTCTTGTCCTCGCACATCGCTAAAATCATCAATTATCTTGGTTTGGCAGTCTTCAAATTCTTTACGGGTATCAATTTCAAAAAGTTGCAAGCGGTCTTCATTGCCATTAAAGAAATCTATTACCTCTGCAATGTTATCTGCGCCGTATACTTTTATATTATTTACAATGGCCGCCTCTCTGGCATTTTCTTTTGGGAGAATAAAACCCTCAAATTCCTCCTTGCGGGCTTTTATGGCAATAGGCAATGCTCCTTTTATGGGTTTAAGCGTTCCATCTAATGCCAACTCACCCATAATAATATAACGGTGCACCTTTTCTGCATTCAATTGTTCGGTTGCTGCCATGTAGCCTATAGCTAAAGGTAAATCATAGGCACTACCTTCTTTTCTGATATCCGCAGGAGCCATGTTTACCACAATTTTTTGTCGGGGTAGGGTGTAGTTATTAAATTTTAGCGCGCTTTCTATGCGTTGCTGACTTTCCTTCACAGCATTGTCGGGTAAGCCTACTAAAAAATAACCAATGCCGCTGCCTGGTCCTGCATTTACCTCAATGGTAATGGTTACAGCATTTACGCCATATACGGCGCTTCCAAATGTTCTAATAAGCATAATTTATTATTTTAATAAAATACAAAAGCAATTTTTTTAGCTTTATTTTAGGTGTGCAAGTACGCCTAAGCTTTCCATAAAAAATAATTTACAATACCCCCAAAAGCCAATAAAATCAGGTATATAGGATAAATGTTTTGCATATTTTGCAATCAAGATTTTTTAAATTGCAATTAATTCTGCTCATTTCCCTGATAACAATCATTTTGCAGCTATTTAGAAAAAGTCTAAATTGCCCAGCAATGAATCTATCAGAAATTAAAATGGGGCAGCAAGCGGTTGTTACAAAAGTGAATGGAGATGTGCTAGCCCTCAAGCTTTTTGAAATGGGTGTATTGCCAGGCGAGCAGGTTGAATTGGAGAACATTGCTCCTTTTGGCGACCCTATTGCCATTAGGGTAGGAGAGTCGAAATTATGTTTGAGGTTAGCTGATGCAGCAAGTATAGAAATTGAATTAAGTGTATGGAAAGAATCATAACTGTTGCATTAGTTGGTAACCCCAATTGTGGCAAAACATCTTTATTCAATGCACTTACCGGTTTGAACCAAAAGGTGAGTAATTTTCCAGGTACAACCGTTGAGAAAAAGATGGGTGATACCATGCTCACAGAGAAAACAAAGTTGCAAATAATAGATTTACCGGGCACTTATAGCCTTTATCCTAAGTCGGCCGATGAATTGGTTACCTATGAAATACTGCGCAATAAATCTGAAACCAATTTCCCCGATTTGGTGATCTTTATTGCAGATGCCTCAAACTTAAAAAGAAACCTGCTATTATTTACCCAAGTTTGTGATTTGGGCGTTCCGGCTATCATAGCCCTCAATATGATGGATGTGGCTGCACGTAGGGGAATATCCTATAATTTGGAAGCTTTAGAAAGTAATTTAGGGGTGCCAATTGTGCCTATCAATGCAAGAAAAAGAACTGGCATTGATGCGCTAAAACAAACCCTTATTCATAAACTTCCTAGAACGCATGTTACCTATTTTGGCCTAGAGAATTTGGATCAAGCCATGTTAAATGAACTTAGCCAAGTTACCGATAAAAGGAATGCTTACGCAGCCTTACAATATGCCATCAATGCAAAGGATTTATTGAGCGAAAAATCGGCAAGAATAAAGGAAGTTTTTGAAAAATATGCTTTCGATACCAGGCAGTTTCAGGAGGAGGAAGTATTTAGTAGGTACCATACCATTGATAAGGTTGTAAAAATATCGAGGATACAATCTCAAGATAACTTAAAGAAATCTATTACTCGAAAAATGGATGCCATACTTACGCATAGGTTCTATGGTATTGGGATATTTTTAGCACTCATGTTTCTTATTTTTCAGGCAGTATTTAGTTGGAGTGCTTATCCAATGGATTTGGTTGAGTATGGATTTGCTTGGATGAGCGAGTATATAAAAAACACCTTGCCTCCAGGAGTGCTCAATGATTTACTGGTGGAAGGGATCTTGGCTGGGTTAAGTGGTGTGATTGTTTTTCTGCCACAAATTATAGTGCTTTTCTTTTTTATTGCCATTCTCGAAGACATTGGTTACATGGCTCGAGTGGGCTTTATTATGGATAAAGTGATGCGTCCGTTTGGCATGAATGGAAAATCTATTGTACCCTTAATAAGTGGAATGGCTTGTGCGGTGCCAAGTATTATGGCAAGTAGGAGCATTGAAAATAAAAAGGAAAGACTCATCACTATTTTGGTTATTCCATTGATGAGTTGTTCTGCAAGGTTGCCTGTTTATGCCTTATTAATTTCGTTGTTTATTCCAGATACTGCAGTTTGGGGTCCGTTTAATATACATGGTTTGGTGCTTATGCTCATGTACCTCATTGGGTTTGTAGCAGCTTTGTTAAGTGCATGGATTTTTAAACATTTTATTAAATCGGTTCAGCAAAATTATTTCTTGATGGAACTGCCAGGATATAAAATGCCTGTTGCCTCTAATATATTGATCACACTCTACGAAAAATCTGCAGCATTTGTTTATGGTGCAGGTAAAATTATCATTGCCGTATCTGTTGTGTTATGGGTGTTGGCATCAACCGGACCAAGAGAAAAAATGGCTGCTGTTGCAACAAAATATGAGGTGCAAATGGCCAATTTAACCGAATCTGAAAAGAATGAGGCAATGATTGGAGGCATTTCATTGAAGCGCGACGCCGATTTGTTGGAAGCGAGTTATGCTGGTCAGTTTGGAAAATTTATTGAACCTGTGATTAGGCCTTTGGGTTTTGATTGGAAAATAGGCATTGCATTGCTTACCTCTATGGCAGCAAGGGAGGTTTTTGTTGGAACCATGACAACCATTTATAGTGTAAGTGGAGCAGAAGATAATTTAGATTCTATTAGAGATGCCATGTTGGTTGAAACCAATTCGCAAACGGGCAAACCAAGCTACAGTTTGGCAACAGTTTTCTCCTTGCTTATTTTTTATGCATTTGCCATGCAATGTATCAGTACGGTTGCCATTGTAAAAAAGGAAACAGATTCTACAAAATGGACCATTATTCAATTTGTGTACCTCACTGTTTTGGCTTATGGTAGCAGCCTTTTTATCTATCAAGTATTTGGCTAAGTTTTGGTTCGAACCAAATAAATATGCGGTTCCTTTTTATCAGGAAGTAAAAACAATTAATAAAAATTTAAAACAACTTGTCTAAGTAATTCATTATCTTTATTGTAAATATTAATCTGACATGGCATTGATTACTACTACAATTAATAATTTACGAACAACAATTATCCCAAATGGTACAGACATCTATTATACCTCAGATATTGGATTCAATTGGACGTTACCAAGTATAATGAAATAGGTTCTAACGTGCACAATAAACAAATAACAAACCCTCCGCCTCCACTTGTTAATTTTAAACATTATAAACTTTAAAGCCATGAAACTAAATTTAGCTTTTATAATATTCATTTTATGTATTTTTAGTTTAAATGCCTCAGGGCAAAAAAAAGCAGGCACCAAAATACCCGAATTTTGCAGCATTAATTCTACTTTATTATCCAATGGGAAATTTCAAGTAAAAATTAGGTGGAAACCTGCCACTGATAGTTCTATAATAGGTTATTTATTGGTAAATGATATGCGTAATTTTAAACCAGATAGCCTACTTATAATTGGAAGAAATTTACCTGAGCAAACTATACTTATTTCATCGAATGACCCCGTCTATACATGCACTGGAATTAAAATATTCTCCATTGATTCCTTTCAAAACAAATTTACCGACAATTTAAAATGGACACCTGTTATTAGAACTTGTGGTCTTCCGCTTCCCAGTCCTATGGGGGGATGCAATTTTATGCCAATAGATTCAGATGATACCCGTACGTATTTTTATCGATTTACTGACGACGGCGGAAAAACTTATTCTTATTATCAATATTGGCAACTTAAGAAATGCGAAATGGCCTCAGGCGCTTTTAACGTTGCTAGTTTACCTCAAGGTTTGTATCAGGTAGGCACTATTTGTAATACCTGCGATAGCAGCTATTTTAGTGGTTTTTCTTGGGGCAAATTTCAAACAAGTTTAACAGAAACCAATGTTAGTAATAATTTTCAGGTGTTTCCAAACCCTGTAACCAATAGATTATTTGTTTCATTGGGCGAGAATTTAAAAGGCAAGGAACTTTCATTTGAACTTTTATTGCCCAATGGCCAAGTTGTTGAAACTTTTCAAATAGACGATAGCCACACATTTTATGATTTTGATGATTCAAAACAATTAGCTAACCTTTATTTTCTTCACTTAATCGGTTCAGCGGAATACCGCAAAATATTGGTTCAACCTAAATAAATAGTTACTAGTTATATGATTTGATTTTAATAGAAACGGGTAACTAATTTTAATTTATTGGTCTATTTGGCTGAATTTGTCAATTTTGTCAAATTTCATATAAACCACAATTATCAATTTAAATACCTGTTATCGAAATAGTTACTAACTATTACTTGTTTTTTTGATAGATAAACATATCTTTTCACGAAATTTGCAGATTCTAACAATTCACCAGAAGGGATTTAATATAATATGAGGCAGCTTAAAATAAGCAAACAGTTTACCAACCGCGAAAGCAAGTCGTTAGATAAGTACTTGAACGAGATCAGTAAAGTACCAATGATTGATGCGCAGGAGGAAGTGGAGTTGGCAAGAAGAATAAGGGAAGGCGACCAAGTGGCTCTAGAGCGTTTGGTAAATGCCAATCTTAGATTTGTAGTTTCAGTTTCTAAACAATACCAAAACCAAGGATTAACCCTTGGCGATTTAATTAACGAAGGAAATTTAGGTTTAATTAAGGCTGCCAAACGTTTTGATGAAACCCGTGGATTTAAATTTATCTCTTATGCCGTTTGGTGGATTCGTCAATCTATTTTACAAGCATTGGCAGATCAAAGTAGGATAGTTCGTTTGCCTTTAAACAAAGTTGGTTCAATAGGAAGAATAGGTAATACCTCCGCTCGTTTGGAGCAAGAATTAGAGCGTGAACCAACCGTTGAAGAGATTGCAGAAGCAATGGATATTCCAATGCAAGAAGTTGAAAATGCTTTGCGTTCTACTGGTAGGCATTTGAGTATTGATGCACCGCTTACTGATGGAGAAGACAATACCTTATTAGGTATTTTGGATACCAACGATGAACCTCGTCCGGATGTACAATTAATCAACGAATCATTGCAAAAGGAAATCAACCGTGTTATTTCCACTTTGAGTGAGAAAGAGCGTGATGTATTGAAATTCTATTATGGTTTAGATGGTGGTCCGGCGCATACATTAGAGGACATTTCAGAGAAGATTGGCCTCACGCGTGAGCGTGTTCGTCAGATAAAAGAAAAGGCCCTTCGCAGGTTGCGTAAATCTAGCAAGAGCAAAATCTTGAAGGCATATTTGGGATAGAAGAAGGGCTTCTGGCCGCTGGCTTCTGGCAAAAAAATGGCTCAAAGTTTAATTACTTTGGGCCATTTTCATTGATAGCTATAATTTTTTCCAACTCCTCAATGTCTAATAAGTCTTTTGGACGAGCGTTGGCTTTTTTCTCTTGAATGAGTTGGTTGATATGCAAAAAAGGGATGTTTACGCCTTCTATATTTGCTACATAAGCCTTGTTGTAACATTCTTCAAAGGTTGATTGAGGAAAGGCTTTCAAATAAGTCATAATATCAAGTTCAAATCCTTGGTATAAATAGATGCTTGTCCAACCGGGAACGAATTCGGTTGTTTCTAATTCTGCATAATCTCCTAGACCAATATTGGCAATTGCTGTCCTAAATTTTTTGCGATTTTCACCAGTATCTTTTATCCAAATATCTACATCTTGGGTTGTTCTAGATGTTCCATGTAAAATAGCCGCAAAGCCGCCAACCATTATATATTCAACATCATTTTTTGAAAGGGATTTCCAAAATGCGATCAAATTTTCATCTAAAACATCCATGTTATTCTTTGGGCTTAATAATGGTAGCCTCTTTGAGTTTATTGATGAGTCGGATGGTTTTTAAAGCAGATTTATAACGCTCTTCATAGCTCATTGCCAAGCGTATTTTAAGCTTTTCTTCTGGCGAGATATTTAATTTTTGCTGATCCATCATTTCAAAGATAAGGATTTCTATTTTTGTATTTGTAAAATTTAAAGGACCATTTTTTTGACCTTATTGTATGAATTCCTCGAAGTTATTCTTGTGAATGAGCTTGGTGCTAAGCCCAAAAACAATAAATGATTGTTAATTTATCTGATATTCTTGTAGTCATTCAAAAAACATAAGAAATTTCGGTTGTAATCGAAAATACTTATAAGAAATTTCGGTTCAGATCGAGAAACATTATCATTATTAATTTGAAAATTTGGCTCATGGTATCCATTTTTTTCTTTAAGCTTAATAATGGATGCCTCTTTAAGTTTATTGATAAGTCGGATGGTTTTTAGAGCAGATTTTCTTAAAATGTATTTTTTGCTATTCAATTCGTTTGTTTTGGTAAAACTATTTTTTTCGGTTTGAACCAAAAAGAGTAGAATTGAATAAACATAAATTACGCTATGGCATTAAGTAGATTTTGGAGTTGGATGATTGCAATTAGTGCAATCTATATTTTCTATTTGCTCTTTGTAAATAGGTTATACTCTCTTAATGGATTAGTAAACGGGAAGCAAAATGATGCGGTATTGGTGGCAGAATTACCAATGTCGAATTTTGCGGGTGATACTGCATTTATCAGTGCTTTGAAAGCCAATTCTGCCGCAGGGTTGGTTCAAACCGATACTACTTATAAATTACTGGCAAATGGCGCCGTGGAAGTAAGCGCGGGCAAGCAAGCAGCGGATGGTATTTTCCCTACTTGCAAAAACACCATCATGGATATTTGGTTGCCTTTGATTGGTTACCTAACTTTCTTTTGTGGCTTGCTCAACTTGCTCAATGATTCAAATGCCATTGGAAAATTGGCAGGGGTAATGGCTCCGTTTTTTGTGCGCATCTTTCCTGAGTTACCCAAAGGTCACCCTGCTTATGGCTTTATGACCATGAATTTTGCTGCCAATTTTTTGGGTTTAGACAATGCCGCAACACCCTTTGGATTAAAGGCAATGGAGAGCATGCAAGAGGCTAATTCAGATAAAGACAAAGCATCCAATAGTCAGATCATGTTTTTGTGTTTGCATGCGGCTGGCTTAACTTTAATTCCTACTTCTATCATTGGCTACAGGGCTGCACAACATGCAAGTAATCCAGCAGATATTATGTTGCCTACCATTATTACTTCTTTTATTGGCACTTTAGCAGCACTTATTTTTGTGAGCATTAAGCAAAGAATTAACTTGGTGAACTTAGTTGTGATAGGCTTGGTTACTGGTGTTTCGGCTATTATTGCTTTGTTGATGGTTTACATTACACAGCTCGATGGCATTGAAAAATTTCATTTTACAGGCAATTTAAGCAATGGAGTTTTGTTGTTTATTATTTTATTGATTGTTGGCTATTGTATTGCCAATGAAAAAGTATTTCAATTGAACAATACCAATGTATTTGATTCTTTTGTAAATGGTGCCAAAGACGGCTTTACAACAGGTGTGCGAGTTCTGCCATACATGATTGCCATGCTGGTTGCTTTGAGTATTTTTAGAAACAGCAGCCTCATGGATATTGTAATGAATGGGATAGGTTCGGTTATGGGCATTTTTGGGGTTGATCAACAAATAATCAATGCCATTCCAGTTGCAATTATGCGTCCGTTTAGTGCGGGTGGCTCTCGCGGATTTATGCTCGATGCCATGAAAACTTATGGTCCTGATAGCCTAACAGGGCAATTGTCTTGTTTGTTTCAAGGTGCTGCCGAAACTACCTTTTATGTAGTGGCTTTGTATTTTGGTTCAGTCAATGTAAAAGATGCCCGATATACTTTAGGCATTATGTTATTGGTAGATTTGGTTTGCGTAATCAGTGGCATTTTTGTGTGCCAAATGTATTTCTAATTTTCAGCAAAATTCACATTAGGTATAGGCTTATTAAACTTTTTCGCGTTTTTCTTAATGATATAATAATGTTTTTTTTCCAAAGAAAAGATGAAAATAGTGACTATTTATTTTGTTTATTAAAATTACCTTAGCGATATTTAATTATAATTTAGTAACCTATGAAAAAAGTATTTAGCATTTTCTTGGTATTATTCTTTGCGTTTTTCGTTAGTTTTGGGCAAAAATTTGAGGAGCAAAAACCTTTTTATGCAAATGGTGCGCTCTATCAAACTAAAAGTAATATAATTAATATTATTCAATTTAAAGGAGATTCCGCCTCTTATGATAATGTTAAGGAAAAGTCGGTGAAGAAAAACCCAAATCTTTTTAAAATTAATAGTTCAAAAGGTGTATTACAAAATAAATTTGTAACTCATGGTACTTTGTTAGGATCACAAAGCATAATAGTGGCGAGTCCAGCAAGTGAAAAGTATTATTTGGGCATAAGAAATAGTTATAATTTTTATGATAAAAATAATGTAAAGATTTGCGATAGTAGCGGGTTAAAATCATACAGGATAGTTGAAGGTGATGATAAGGGAAATTTCAACCTGATACAAAATTTGAAAGTTGACTGTTCGATAAGTATTGCATATTCATCCAAAGAAACCTGTTTGTATATTTTAGCATACTATATTAAGGCCTATGATACCCTCGCTTATGGAGTAAATACTTTTAAGAATAATTCATCAACTTTGATTAAATTAAGCACCTCAGGGGTGCTTGAAAAGACTTGGTTGGTAGATAGTATTTTTGATAACATTTCAATTTTGGATGAAGGGGTACTTTTAAGGGCAAATTCAATTTCTAAAACAAATTTTACCTATACCGTTAATGGCACCAATTATTTAAGAAATAACTCAACTGATAAATATTTATTGGATTTACCTCTAGCAATTTTAAATCCAGCATTAAATAAAATAACAGCACATAGTATCATTAAATGTTCTGGCGGCGGCCAAATTTTTTCAGATAACAAACAAATTGTTGGGCAATTTTCGTACAGAGATAGCATTAGCTTTAACGGAAATTTTATTAAAAGATTTGCCGATTTTCAAACTCATCCTATGTTAGTGAAATTTGGTATTAATTTGGATACTTTGTGGGCTAAAAGCTTTTATGCACATATTACTATAAATAATTTTATGTTCCAAGAATCTAAAATAGATTTCGTTCTTAAAACCAATAATTACCTAAATAATTCATACGATAATAAACCTCTATCTGGTTTAGGTTATAATAATCGAATTCAGTTGGACGGATCAGGGAATCTCTTAAGAAATTATATTTTGGTTTTAGATTCTAAAGCACTTTCAATAAAATTATCAGAGAATTCCAATCGTTATTTTATGAATTTGATTTTTAGTGATTCAATTAGGGTTAGTGATAAGGTTTACTATACCCTTCTAGGGCAAAGTAGTTATCTTTTTATTACCTATAATGAAGATTCTTTATCCACTAAAATAATTAATGCAGCCAATATAGACGCAACTGAACTAACCCTATTTCCAAATCCTACAATAAATAAACTAAATCTAAGATTTCCTTAATTATTTGATGCTGAAAACTTGAATTTGGAGATTTATGATTTGAATGGAGTATTAATGCATGTGAACAAAAACTATGATAAAGAGGTAGAAATAGAAACCGGACATTTAATCCCTGGACTTTATTTATTAAGAATCATTAATCAAGATACAAATCAAGTAATTACTAAGCGTTTTGTGAAAGAATAATTTAGAGCACTTAGGTATTTTATTTATTTTATGTATTTGAACTAAGAGTTACCTTTTTGCCAAATTTAAGTTGGTAGCGGGTTCCCATTACCATGCTCAAATTGCGCGGCTCATGTCCGCTTGGCGCGCCAAACACTACTGGATAGCTGTATTCTTTTACGGTATCTGCAATGATCTCATAAGCAGTTTTGCCAAATGGAACAGTATTGTCTTTCATGTCGCTCATATCGCCAATTACGAGGGCTTCTAGTTTGCTTAATTTACCTGCCCTTTTGAGGCCAATCATCATTCTATCTATGTGGTATAAATACTCATCCAAATCTTCCAAGAACAATATTTTTCCATCATAATTGAGGTCGCTGGCCGACCCTAAAATGGAATACAAAACAGAGAGATTGCCACCAATTATGGTGCCATCTACATCTTCCTCTCTTTGGTTCAAAACGTGTTTGGGAAAGCTAATTTCTTGTGTGCCTACAAACAAAGTTTTATACAATAAATCTAAACTTTCTTGGTGTAGTTTTTCCTTTTGCCAATTGATAGGCATTGGTCCGTGCAAAGAGGAATAACCTGTTTTTTGATAGATATGCACATGCAAAACTGTGATATCGCTATAGCCAATTACCCATTTTGGATTTTCTAAAAACAAATCAAAATCTAGGCCATCAACCATACGCACTGTTCCATAGCCACCTCTTGCGCAAAAGATGGCTTTTATTTTTGGATCGTCCAAGAATTTTTGAAAGCTAGCAGCGCGCGCTAAATCTGAACCAGCATATTGGTTTTCCTCATCAAAGAGCGAATCTGATAATGCCACTTTTAATCCCCAATTCTCAAGAATTGTGATAGCGTTTTGCATTTCCACTTTGCTAACTTTTCGAGCGGTGGAACTTATGCCTACCAAATCTCCTTTTTTGAGTAAATCCATTTTTTAGAATAGCGTTCAGTTAGCTATATTTTTCGTTGAACTTAATTTTTATATCTGTTGCAATGTCTTTTACTTCTTGTTCTTTGTTCTTGTCGCAAATGAGCAAAACATCTGGGGTATCTATCACTATTAAGTCATTTACGCCATTAAATACAAAAATTTTATTAGTTTGATTTTGAGAAGTATGTATCATGCAACCAGAGGTGTTATAGGTCATGATGTTTTTGCCATTCAACGCATTTTCATTATCGTCTTTTGGAGATATTTCATATAAGGAAGTCCAGGTGCCTAAATCACTCCAGCCAAATTCACTTGGAATAACATACACATTATTAGCCTTTTCCATGATACCATAATCAATGGAAACACTTCTTGTTTGCTCGTATATTTCCTTGATGGTATCATTTTCTTTTTCTGTGAAATAAGAATCATACGCATCATGAAAAAGGGTGTATTGTTCTGGCAAGTGATTTTTAAAAGCCTCTTTAATAGCAGCAACACTCCAAACAAAAATGCCTGCATTCCATAAAAAATCGCCGCTTTCTAAGAAAGTTTTGGCCAAATCTAAGGTAGGTTTTTCGGTAAAGGTTTTTACTTTGTGTATATCAGCCAAATCTTGGTTTTCAAAGTATTGGATATAGCCATAACCTGTATCTGGTCTGCTAGGTCTGATACCAAGTGTAACTAGCGCAGGGTTATTTTGGGCAAAATGCATGGCTAAATCAACTTTTTCTATAAATGCGGGCTCATCTAGTATAAGATGATCACTAGGAGCAATAATGCAAATAGCATCAGGATTAATTTTATTTATTTTACCACATGCATAGGCAATACAAGCGGCAGTATTTTTCCCAATTGGTTCACCCAGAATTTGTTGCTCGCCAATTCCAACAATTTGGTCTTTCACCAATTGTATATATGCTTGGTTAGTAACTATATAGATATTTTCTGGCAAAAAGCTTCTTAAAAACCTGGTATAAGTTTGCTGTAAAAGCGACCTATTTGTACCAAGAATATCTAAAAATTGCTTTGGAAAATTAGTGCGGCTACTTGGCCAGAACCTGCTACCTACACCGCCTGCCATAATAATGGCGTAATTGTTTTTGTTTTGCATTTTTAATAGTTTTCTAAGTTGAGAGGGTCTCACATGAAAACTATTGCAAATAAATAAAGTTTTTCGGGCTTTTTCTTTTAAGTTTCCAATTATTTGTGTTAAATTAGCCTACATTTTCAAATAAAATCAGTGTTATGGCGGCAGCGAAACGTGTAAAAGAAAAAGAATCAGCAGCTAAACCCGACTTAAAAGAGGCTTTACGTAATTATTTCGGGTTTGATAGTTTTAAAGGGGAGCAAGAAGCAATTATTCATAATTTGCTCAATGGCAATGATACATTTGTAATTATGCCTACAGGTGGGGGCAAATCTGTTTGTTACCAATTGCCAGCCTTAATAATGGAAGGAACGGCTATTATTATTTCTCCACTGATAGCGTTGATGAAAAACCAGGTGGATGCTATACGCTCTCTATCCTACGAGAGTGTTGCCCATTTTTTAAACTCTTCTTTAAATAAGGGAGAGATTACTGCGGTAAAAAAGGACATCAATGCAGGTAAAACCAAAATGCTCTACATTGCTCCAGAAACACTGAAGAAAGATGAAACAATTGAGTTTTTAAAAACCATTGATATTTCTTTTGTAGCCGTAGATGAGGCGCATTGTATTTCGGAATGGGGTCATGATTTTAGACCAGAATACCGCCGCATAAAGGCAATGGTGAAGGAAATAAAAGATGTGCCTGTAATGGCATTGACTGCAACAGCCACACCAAAGGTTCAAAGCGATATCATTAAAAACCTACAAATGGGCGATGCTACGGTGTTTAAGTCGTCGTTTAATAGACCAAACCTGTACTACGAAGTAAGATCTAAAGGCAAAAAGGGAGAAGCCATTAAAGAAATCGTTTCATTTATAAAAGCAAGGCCAAATAAAACAGGAATTATTTACTGTTTGAGCCGAAAAAGAGTGGATGAAATTTCCGGAATTCTGCAGGCCAATGGGATCAAAGCGTTACCATACCATGCTGGGCTAGATGCCAAGGTTCGTGCTTCTCATCAAGATAAATTTTTGATGGAAGACTCCGACATCATTGTGGCAACTATTGCCTTTGGTATGGGTATAGACAAGCCAGATGTGCGATTTGTGATTCACTACGATATTCCTAAGAGCATTGAAGGGTATTACCAAGAAACAGGAAGAGGAGGTAGAGATGGTTTAGAAGGTGAATGTATCTTGTTTTACAATCCTGCCGATATTGAAAAATTAGAAAAATTCTTAAAAGACAAACCAGTTGCAGAGCGCGAAATTGGGGAGTTACTCATTTTTGAAACCGAAGCTTTTGCCGAATCATCTTCTTGTAGGCGCAAATTTTTGTTACACTATTTTGGGGAGGAATTTCCTGAGAAAGATTGTGGCAAAATGTGCGACAATTGCAGACATCCTAAAGAGAAAATAGACGCACAAGAGGCCGCAATTGATGCCTTGAAAGTAATTAAAGAGATCAAGGGTAAATATAACCTTAAGCATTGTATTGATATCATGATTGGCAATAAAACCCACGAGGTTGCCATGAGCGGGCATCATGATTTGGAGAGTTTTGGTATTGGAAAAGGTAACGACGACAATTACTGGAAATCGGTTATTCGCCAATTACTCTTGCGTGGTTTGGTGACCAAGAATATTGAGAATTATGGTTTAATAGCCATCAACGATGCTGGTGAAGCCTTCTTGAAGAAACCAACCAAATTTGAATTGTCAATAGACAGGAAATTTGAACGATTTACTGATATGGACGAAGATGATAGTCAGGTAGAGGCCATATACGATGAAGAATTATTTAGTATTTTAAAGGATTTATGTAAAAAGGTAGCTAAGGCTAGAAACCTTCCTCCTTATATTGTATTCCAAGAACCATCATTACAAGAGATGGCCTTTAAGTACCCAATAACCATGGACGAATTGTCCAAGATTACTGGGGTAAGTGCTGGCAAGGCTACTAAGTTTGGTAAAGAATTTTTGGCAGTCATTGATCAATATGTTAAAGAAAACAATATTGAACGAACCGAAGATGTGACGATTAAATCTGTGGTGAATAAATCGGCCAGAAAAATTGCCATCATTACCAATATTGATAAGCGAGTATCATTGGATGATATTGCAAGGGGACAAGGAATTAAAAAGGATGAATTGCTCGAAGAGATTGAAAACATAGTGAGCAGTGGTACCAAATTAAATCTGAGTAGGTATGTGAATGAGGTAACTGAAGAAGACATTGTTGAAGAAGTAATGGACTTTTTCCGCAAAACAAACGACAATGTGATGGAAACTGCAATGAAAGAATATGGCGAAGAATTTAGTAAAGACGATATTCATTTGATGCATATCCACTTTGTGAGTGAAATGGCGAATTAGAATTTAAAAATAAATTCATTGGTATTTTCAAAGAGTTGATACATTTGCAACCTAAATATTTTAAAAGTGAGTGTTAGCCATCATGGAGCTCAAAAGCTCTCGTTTGCAGGGTTAGTAGTAGCCTTAGGAATCATATATGGGGATATCGGAACCTCTCCGCTTTATGTTTTCAAAGCCATTATTAATGGAAGAGACATTACAGAGCAGTTAATTTTGGGTGGTTTGTCTTGTATTTTTTGGACAATTACCCTGCAAACCACCATAAAATACGTTACCATAGTTCTCAATGCAGATAACAATGGGGAAGGTGGTATTTTCGCGCTTTTTGCTTTAGTTCGTAGACGTAAGCCCTATCTTGTTGCCCCAGCTATTATTGGAGGATGTGCTTTACTTGCGGATGGTATGATTACGCCACCAATTTCAGTTTCTTCCGCCATTGAAGGATTAACCATTATTTATCCAAACTTGCCAACCATCCCAATTGTTATTGCAATTATAACTGGGATATTTTTGTTGCAAAGGATGGGTACAAGCATTGTTGGGAAAATGTTTGGGCCCATCATGTTTATTTGGTTTGGAATGTTGGGAGTACTTGGAATTATTGGTGTTGGAGGTAATCCTCATATTTTTAAAGCCTTAAATCCATATTATGCTTACGATTTATTAACTGCCTATCCAGAAGGATTTTGGCTGCTTGGTGCCGTTTTCTTGTGCACAACAGGTGCAGAAGCATTGTACTCAGATATGGGGCATTGCGGAAAACATAATATACGAGTGAGTTGGGTTTTCGTTAAAGTTACTTTGTTACTAAATTATTTTGGACAAGGTGCTTGGCTATTAAGTCACATTGGAATGCCTTTACCAGATATTAATCCATTTTACGCTTTGATGCCATCTTGGTGGTTGTTACCAGGAATTATTGTGGCAACCATGGCAACCATTATTGCCAGTCAGGCAATGATTAGCGGTTCCTTTACTTTGGTTTCTGAAGCAATTAGACTAAATGTTTGGCCCAAGGTAAGAATTAAATTTCCTTCTGATTTAAGAGGGCAAATTTACGTACCAAGTGTTAATTGGCTATTGTATTTGGGTTGTTTATTAATTGTTTGGCACTTTGAAGAATCATCTGCAATGGAGGCTGCTTATGGTTTGGCCATTATTATTACCATGTTGATGACAACATTGCTACTGGTTAATTTTCTTGAGAAGAATAAAACATCCAAGTGGCTCCTTGTATTGTTACTGCTTGTTTACTTGCCAATAGAGGGCTCTTTTTTAGTAGCAAATATTGTGAAAATTCCTGCAGGCGGTTGGATGACCTTATTGATAAGTTTGACCTTCATTTTTGTGATGTGGATTTGGTTCAAAGGTAGAAAAATTAAAAACCGATTGACAGAATTTGTTCCTTTAAAAACATATATTCCTGTATTAAAACAGCTCAGTGAAGATGAAACTATTTCAAAATATTCAACCCACTTGGTTTACTTAACCATGGCCGATACTTTGTTTGAAGTAGAATCGAAAGTGATGTATTCTATTTTGCAGAAAAGGCCTAAACGCGCAGATATTTATTGGTTTGTGCACATCAACGTAGATGAAAAACCCTATACCATGGAGTATAAGGTTGAGCACATTGTTGCCAACGATATCATTAGAATAGATTTTAAATTGGGCTTTAGAATTGAGCAAAAAATCAATTTCTATTTTAGAAAAGTGGTTGAAGAATTGGTGCTCAACAAAGAGGTGGATGTTACCTCACGTTACACCTCTTTAAGAGAGCAAAATATAACAGGTGATTTTAGGTTTGTGGTATTAAAAAGGCACCTCTCACATGAGAACGATTTAAGTGGCTACGAGCGCTGGATCATGGAAGCCTATTTTACCTTAGATAGATTAAGTTTAAGCGAAGAAAAAGCATTCGGCTTAGATACCTCATCGGTAACCATCGAAAAAGTTCCATTGGTTATTACACCCATGAAGGAATTCAAATTAAAACGCGTTTTTGAGCATTCCTATCAATACGAACCAACTCCAGAAGAGCCCATAAAGTGCTAATAAAAAAAAAGCTGTTTCATTTAATTGAAACAGCTTTTTTTTATTTCTTACTCAAAACGTAATAACAAGTAGTAGTAACAAAATCCCTAATCCAGGGCAAAGCAGATATAAAGCCAAATTGTTTGCGAGGGGTCGCGCCAAATTTGTATTTGTAACTTGGGCTTATTAAGTAGAATTCTCTTTCGTCTATTTTGAAGCCTGCAGCTTTGCTAATGCGTTCGAAACGGTTGATGCTGATTTGGGTTTCTTTTACCTCCATGGTGTCTGCTATTCTTCCTTCAACTTCACCAAAAAGTTTCATCAATCCCCTGTAAATTGGGTTAGGCAAAATATGGAAATACGGAAGCTTGTCTAATACCTTGCTATCCAAACTTTGTTGGTGACCGCCATAAGGCATGAACCAAGGTGGAAAGGCAAAAAAGATAACCCCATTTGGTTTTAGAAAATGAATGATGTGTTGAATGAACTTCTCTTGGTTGTGTATGTGTTCAATGGTATCTTTTAATAGGATCACATCATACTTTTCCTCTAAATCTTTATCAGGGTCAATTTCGTAAACGTTTCTATTTACAATAGCAACCTGGTTTCTTTCAATTTCTTCTTTTAAAAACTCCTTTGAAATTTGGCTCGAGCTTTCTAATAATTCAATTCCTGTAACATTCAAGCCCCTGCTAGCAAAAGCTTTGCAAACGCCACCGTAGCCACTTCCCACTTCTAAAAAGCGCATGCCTGGTACCAGTTTTTTCTTGCGTTCAATAAATGGAATAATGAACTCACTGGTAGTATCAAATTGTTGCTTAAAATACCTATTGTGGTCGGTTTGTAATTCTATCATGTTAATTATGCTTGAGGCGAAAATAGGGAATTTTTATAATCTCTATTTCACTAAAATTGACTAACTATCTCTTGTTAAAACCAAACAGTTATATTTCCAATGAAAAATTGGTAGGTATTGTTGCTGCCAACATTTTGTTCTGGAAACACATTTTCGGCAGCGAAATAATTTCTTCCTTCTAGTCTAAAAAGTGCATTGCGACCAATCTTATAGTCAAAACACAACGACGAACCATAGGTGCTAAAAAAAGGTGTACTGTTTGCCGGCACAATAACCACCTCATCCATATCTTCAAAATACTCTACCCTTCCAGCCAATGAAATTTTTGAAGTAAATTGGTATTTCCCCATTACATTCATTTGCCACCACTTGTGGTAACCAAAGTCTTTAGTGATAGAGTCTTTAACCTCCTGCCAGCCTAGTGAAACGCAACTTGTGAGGGTAATTTTTTTTGTGGGTTTACAGATTATATACAAATCATTGAAATACCTTTTTCTATAATATGGAGTTGCTGTAGTTTGTTCTGAACCTATATAAGTGCTCCAATTAATCAGCACTTTGTTTGTTGGGCGGTACTCAATTTGTGTACCCATAGACAATGGCTTGTTTTTATCGGCCATTTGTTGCCAACCATTTATTAAATAAAAGTAACCATTCACCTTTTTGGTCAATGGATAGGTGAGTCGTACACCAGACAAATAATAAGGACTATTTTCTGCCGCCAACGACCTGGTATACATAATTTGGTCTTTGGATAAGGCTGTTTCATTGGTGTAGGGAGCGCCAAAAACACCTGCATCTAACCATACATCCCTTTTTTTACTAAGTCTTATACCTCCATTTGCTTCCAGAATATTCTTTAACGACCCAGGCTCTTGCGCGTTGTTGGTATTGATATAGGTACCAAAAGCTGGAGCAAAAAGAAATCTCACGTTTTCATTTTCGTATTTAAAGCTGATATAGGCCAAATTTATGGTAATCTCATGCAGCCTTGCCGAGGAAGAAGCGTAAGGGCGGTCTGTTGAGGCGGTTTGACCCAAATCATGGCCATAATATACATCTACACATCCAGTAATTTTTAGCTTACCCAACTCAACACTGTCGCTTCTATCCGTCATTCCAGTGTTTTCTATTTGAGCACTACTATGAGTCCATGCAAAAATTAAAGCCAGGATTAGGGTCAGCCTATAAAACATTTAAATAGCTATTAGTTACGACTATAATTAGGAGCCTCTTTGGTAATGGTAATATCGTGTGCATGACTTTCTTTAGCGCCCGCTGTGGTTATTTTAATAAACTTGCCATTGGCTTGCAAATCCTCAACTGTTTTTGCGCCGCAATAGCCCATTCCAGCTCTAAGGCCACCTATAAATTGATACACTACTTCTTTTAATAATCCTTTAAAAGGCACAATACCCACAATACCTTCTGGTACTAATTTGGCAATTTCGTCTTCGGCATCTTGGAAATAGCGGTCTTTGCTGCCTTCTTTCATGGCTTCAATTGAACCCATACCGCGGTAGGATTTAAATTTACGTCCTTCGTAGATAATGGTTTCGCCCGGACTTTCCTCCACACCTGCAAAGATGGAACCGCTCATAACTGTGCTGGCACCTGCGGCCAAAGCTTTAACCAAATCGCCGCTGTACCTGATGCCACCATCTGCAATAACAGGAACACCGCTACCTTTAATGGCTTTAGCTGCTTCGTAAACGGCAGTTAATTGAGGAACCCCAATACCTGCAATAATCCTAGTGGTACAAATAGAACCTGGTCCAACACCTACTTTTACAGCATCTACACCCATATCCACTAATGCCCTTGCAGCATCTCCGGTGGCTATGTTTCCGGCAATGATATCAATGCCACTAAAGGCATTTCTCAATCTTTTTACTTCATTCATTACGCCTCTTGAATGTCCGTGAGCAGTATCAATGATTACCACATCAACTCCTGCTTTCATGAGGGCAGCTATGCGGGCTTCTGTTTCTGCTGCTACGCCTACAGCCGCTCCAACCAATAACCTGCCATGCTTGTCTTTGCAAGCCATAGGATGGTCTTTAATTTTTAAAATATCTTTGTAGGTAATAAGTCCTTTTAACTTACCATCTTTATCAATAACTGGAAGTTTTTCGATTTTGTATTCTTGTAAAATGCTCTCTGCTTGCGTTAAATCTGTGCCTTCAGGAGCGGTAATTAATCTCTCTTTTGTCATAACTTGAGCAACAGGTTTGCTCATGTCTTTTTCAAAACGCAAATCGCGGTTGGTTAATATACCCACCAACTTACCATTGCCATCTACAATTGGAATGCCACCAATTTTATTTTCGCTCATGATTTTGTGTGCATCCTTTAAGGTGGCACCATCATTTAGCGTAAGTGGGTCCATGATCATTCCGCTTTCGCTTCTTTTTACCCTCCTCACTTCTTCGGCTTGGCGATCAATGCTCATGTTTTTATGCAAAATGCCAACTCCACCTTGCTGAGCAAGGGCAATAGCGAGCTTTGATTCTGTTACCGTATCCATGGCAGCAGATAGCATTGGAATGTTGATGCGAATGTTTCTAGAAAGTTGCGTAGAAGTAATTACGTCGCGCGGAAGTACTTCAGAATAGGCTGGTAAAAGTAATACGTCGTCGTATGTTAAACCCTCACCGAAAAATTTTTGATTGTCTTGGAACATGGCAAATAATACCTTTAGTTATTTGCCGTGCAAATGTACATTTCCTTACTCAAATTAGCAAAGTATTTTGGGATTTGAGGTTTGTAAATCTGCTGAAGGCCATTTTACATAGGTGTTTTAGAGATTATTTCTTCATTAAATAATTATGTTTACTCCAGCATTTAACTATTTAGCATAATTTTACTTAACATTGAATATGGAAATAGTGAGAAGAGAATCGGTGGTAAAGCAATATGATCGCATTGAGGAGTTGTCAGATTTGGATCAAAGTTTATTGGCACTTGCAAGAGAGGCAATGGAAAATGCGTATGCACCTTATTCGAGGTTTATTGTTGGCTGTGCTTTGAGGTTGCAGAACGGAGTAATTGTAAAAGGAAACAACCAAGAAAATATGGCCTATCCAAGTGGCTTGTGTGCCGAGCGCGTAGCTATATTTTATGCTGGGGCAAATTACCCTGGTGTGCCCGTAATAGAAATGGCAATAACCGCTAAGGCTTTAGATTATGAAGTAAAAGGTCCCATTATGAGTTGTGGCGCTTGTTTACAAAGTTTGTCGGAATACGAAGTAAAGTTCAATCAACCCATCCGCACTTTATTGCAAGGTCAAGATGGACCTATTTGGATAGCCGAAGCGGGTACCAAAACTTTCTTGCCTTTTCAGTTTTACGTAGGTGAGTTAAAAAGATAGTGTATGGTTATTCATGGGCAGTTTGTTGATATACGTGCGCGCAGAATATTTCCTGCAGCGCTTGGCATTTTAAACGGTTTGATCCAAAGCATTGATGAAATTGAAGAGGCTCCTCAACAGTTTATTTTAACAGGTTTTGTAGATGCCCATGTACACATTGAAAGTTCTTTATTAGCGCCTTCCGAATTTGCCAGGATGGCTGTTACACATGGTACTTTGGCTACCATTAGTGATCCACATGAAATTGCCAATGTACTGGGTTTACAGGGTGTGGAGTACATGATTGAAAATGGAAAACAAGTGCCTTTTTATTTTAATTTTGGCGCACCGTCTTGCGTTCCAGCCACCATTTTTGAAACAGCTGGGGCAGTTTTAAGTGTTGCCGAGGTGGATGCCTTATTGCAAAAGCCAGAAATTCTTTACCTATCAGAGATGATGAATTTTCCAGGTGTAATTTATGATGATGCAGAGGTGCATGCCAAAATACAATCGGCTCATAGGCATGGTAAACCTGTTGATGGTCATGCCCCGGGCTTAACTGGAGATGCTTTAAGAAAGTATGTTTCAGCTGGTATTTCAACCGATCATGAGTGTTTTACTTTGGCTGAGGCATTAGAAAAAATTGCCCTTGGCATGAAGATTCTAATAAGAGAAGGAAGTGCGGCCCGTAATTTTGATACCCTCATTCCATTGATGGCAAAACACGCCAATCACCTCATGTTTTGTAGCGACGACAAGCATCCAGATTCTTTGTTGTTGGGCCATATCAATCAATTGGCGGCAAGGGCTGTTGACTTGGGTTACAATGTTTTTGATGTGTTGCAGGTTGCATGCTTGAACCCAGTTGCGCATTATGGCATGCAACATGGCACTCTGCAAGCAGGAGAGTCAGCAGATTTTATTGTGGTAGATAACCTTCAAGATTTTAATACCCAACAAGCTTATGTTAAGGGAATGCTTGTTGCTGAGCATGGCAAATGTTTGTTTCCAAGCATTAATGTTAACTGTTTGAACCAATTTTTTGCGCAAGAATTAATAGGTTCAGACCTACATTATGTGCCCCAAAAGATGGAGCCAGTGATAGTTTGTTTGGATGGTCAATTGATTACGGAAAACTTGAATACCCCGGCGGAATTGCTTTTGCCTGAAAATGATTTCTTGAAATTAGTGGTTTTAAATAGGTACAATGCTGCTCCTCCAGCCATTGCATATATCAAAAATTTTGGCATTAAAAATGGCGCTATTGCAGGATCTGTTGCGCACGACAGTCATAATATTATTGCAGTTGGCTCTTCGGATGAGCAGATTTGTAAAGCCATAAATTTGGTAATTGCAGCTAAAGGCGCTTTGGTGGCTTGCAATGAGTTGGAGGAGAAAGTTTTGCCTTTGCCATTGGCTGGTTTAATGAGCAATCAAGAGGCATGGGCAGTAGCAGAACAATATACTGAATTGGATAATTTTAGTAAAAATGTTTTAGGTTCAAACCTACGTGCCCCTTTTATGAGTTTGTCGTTTATGGCTTTATTGGTGATACCTCAGCTAAAGCTCAGTGATTTAGGCTTGTTTAATGGCCATAAGTTTGAATTTGTAAGGAAAGTTTAAGCGTACTTTTACGTAAATTTTCGATTAAAATTTTGGCATTTACCTTATACTTGCAACATGCAGAGGAGCGAAAATTTAATACATTGG
>CANKQY010000041.1 GCA_947485745.1 Bacteroidota bacterium | reverse complement strand
GCAAAATTCTATAGAATACTTTGTATCCTATTACGACTATTACCAACCTGAAGCATTTATCCCTTCTAGTAATACCTATATTGAAAAAGATTTAGCCATCAATCAGGAGATTGAAAAACTTCGCTTAAAAACAATTTCATCGTTGTTAAGTGGCCGAAGAGATGTTATTGTCTTAGCTTCCGTTAGCTGTATATATGGAGCAGGTAATCCTACCGATTATGAAAATAGCATCATACGTTTGAGCGTTGGAGCCAAGCTTTCTAGAAATACTTTACTCTATGCATTGGTAGATTCACTTTATAGCCGAACTACCGCAGATTTTCAAAGGGGTAACTTCAGAGTTAAAGGAGATATTGTAGATGTATTTCCTGCTTATGCCGATACCGCTTTTAGAATTTCCTTCTTTGGCGATGAGGTAGAAGAGCTAATTATAATTGATCCTATTAGTGGAAAAAAGCAAGAGTCGGCAAGCCACATTGCAATATTCCCTGCCAATATTTATGTGACCCCCAAAGAACAATTGCAAGATGCCATTCATGCCATTCAAGACGACCTCATTTTACAACTGGATTATTTTAAATCTATAGGCAAACACCTTGAGGCAAAAAGGCTAGAGGAGCGAACCAATTTTGATTTGGAAATGATCCGCGAACTTGGTTATTGCAGTGGTATAGAAAATTACAGCAGGTACCTTGATCAAAGAAAAGCCGGTGACCGACCCTTTTGTTTAATAGATTATTTTCCAGAAGATTTTTTATTAATTGTTGATGAAAGTCATGCCACCATGCCGCAAGTTAGAGCCATGTATGGCGGGGATAGAAGTAGAAAAGAAAATTTAGTTGAATATGGGTTTAGGCTTCCTTCTGCAATGGACAACCGCCCTCTAAAATTCAATGAATTTGAAAAGTTAATTCCTCAAACAATTTTTGTAAGTGCCACCCCTGCCGATTATGAAGTAAGAGAGGCCGAAGGAATTGTAGTAGAACAAATCATTAGGCCAACCGGTTTACTAGATCCCACTATTGAGGTAAGGCCTTGCCTGAACCAAGTAGATGATTTATTAGAGGAAATTGATGAAAGGATAAAAATGGGTGACCGTGTTTTAATTACTACTTTAACAAAAAGGATGGCCGAAGAATTGAGTAAATACATGACCAAGCTAAACGTTAAATGCAGGTATATACACAGTGAAGTAAAAACCATTGATAGGGTAGAAATATTAAGAGATTTAAGACTCGGGAAATTTGATGTATTAATTGGTGTTAATCTATTGAGAGAGGGCCTAGACCTACCAGAAGTGAGCCTTGTAGCCATTATGGATGCTGACAAAGAAGGTTTCCTTAGAAATGAAAGATCACTTACACAAACAATGGGAAGGGCGGCAAGAAATGAGAGAGGAAAGGTAATTATGTATGCAGATAGAATTACAGATAGCATGCAAAAAACCATTGATGAAAATATCAGAAAGAGAGAAATTCAAATTGCCTATAATACCAAACATGGCATTACTCCTACCACCGTTAAAAAGAGTATTCAAGAAATCATGCAACAAACCAGTGTGGCAGATTCTCAAATATTAAAAGCTATTCCTACTCCGTATATAGAAAATGAAATGATTAGTATTGCTGCTGACCCAATCTACCAAAACATGAATGAGGCTCAACTCAATAAATTGATTGATGAAACTAAAAGCAGGATGAACAAAGCTTCTAAAAATATGGACTTCTTTGAAGCCGCTAGATTAAGAGATGAAATGTTTGCGTTGCAAGCAAAAGTAGAAAATATAAAATCATAAAAATTTACTAAGCATGTCTAGATTTACAGACCTTCAAAAGAAATTTAAATTTGACCGCTACACAGGTTTCGGCTCTGGTGCCAATAACCAAGGCGACAGACTGCTTAAAACAGATGGAACTTTTAATGTTTTAAGAACTGGTCAAAGTTTCATTGAAAGAATTAGCCCTTTTCACCAACTCATCACCATGTCGTGGGGGCATTTTATCTTATTGGCATTGTCTCTTTTTACCGTTTTGAACCTAATTTTCACTAGCTTGTATTACCTAATTGGACTTGAAGATTTAACAGGTATAGTTCAAAAAGAAAGTACGGGTTTATTTATAGAAGTTTTCTCCTTTAGTGCTCAAACATTAACTACTGTAGGTTATGGTAGAGTAAACCCCATTAACAGTTATGCTAGCTTATTGGCTTCTTTAGAAGCCTTGTTAGGATTGATGAGTTTTGCCTTATTAACGGGTGTTCTATATGGAAGATTTTCTAGACCTAATGCCAAATTATTATTTAGTGAGAATGCAATAATTTCCCCTTTTCAAGAAAAAACCGCATTGATGTTCCGCATTGCAAATCAAAGAAAAAACCAATTAATAGAATGTGAAGCCCAAGTGCTTTTTAATTACCACGACAAAGAAACAGGCAATAGGAGATTTATTAATATTGATTTAGAATATGCCAAGATAAATGCGCTTTCACTTAGCTGGACCATCGTGCATCCTATAGATGAAAAAAGTCCCATGTTTGGACTTTCAATAAATGAACTCAAAGAGATGAGTCCTGAAGTTATTTTAATGTTTAAAGCCTTTGATGATACCTATGCCCAAGTTATCCATACAAGACATAGTTATACCTTTGATGAAATAATTTGGGGTGCAAAATTTGTTCCTATGTACAAGAGATCCGAAAATGGTAAAGCAACAGAATTGGAGTTAAACAAAATTGGGCAAATCCAACGAGTAGATTTGCCCAATTTATAATAAGTATTTGGTTCGAACCTAATTTAGGAATTGAACCTTAAATTTACCTTCAGTGATAAGAACAGATGTTACATTTTCTTCTAGTTGAAGCGTGCCAGAAAATGTTCCACTTACAATTTGATCTTTTGCCAAAGTAAACTTGTCAAATTTAATGTTTAATCCGCTGCTTGCAGATGCTGGCGTAGCGGTGCTTTTGAATATAAACAAATCTTGGTTTTTGTACTCACAGGTATTGATAAAATCATTCTCATCTAATTGATAACTCAACCCATCCACCCAGCCTGGAGCCTTGTACTTTAAAGCAAATGTGATTGTAGGAAATTCCTTTTCACCTTTAGCTCCTATTAAAAAAATTTCTTTAACATTATTAGGATCGTCCTTAACTAAATTCATAGATTTAAAATCTGTTAGAACACCATTAACTTTACACGTAATATAATAGGTTGGCATGTTAGTGCCACCTCCATTATTATTGCTCCCACCTGTTGTGGGACTTTCCGTTTTACTGCATGCGAAAATAGCTAGAAGAGCCAGAGAAAAAATGATTAATTTTACTTCTTTCATAAGTTTTTAAGTAGATTCTATTTGTTAATTTGACAAATGTCAGTTAAATTAATGAATAAAAAAACCCATCAATTAAATTAATGGGCTTTATACTGTTTAATTTTATAGATACTTAATCGAAACGATGAGCCGTTTTATTAAGTTCTTCGGGGGATAAACTTTTAAAATAATCGAACGTAATTTTTAAACCTTCTTCCCTGCTTACTTTGGGCTCCCAGCCTAAAATAGCTTTTGCTTTACTAATATCTGGCTTTCTTTGTTTAGGATCATCTTTAGGTAGTGGTTTTGATATCAACTTCTGATTTGTGCCCGTTAATTTAATAATCTCTTCACCAAACTCTCTGATAGAAATTTCATCAGGGTTACCAATATTTACTGGTTGGGCATAGTCACTTAATAATAACCTATAAATACCATCAATCAAATCACTCACATAACAAAAACTCCTAGTTTGACTGCCATCACCAAACATGGTTAAATCTTCACCACGAAGAGCTTGTCCAATAAAAGCTGGCAAAACCCTGCCATCATTTAAACGCATTCTTGGTCCGTAGGTATTAAATATCCTTACAATTCTAGTTTCTAAACCATGAAAAGTATGGTAAGCCATTGTCATTGCTTCTTGAAACCGTTTGGCTTCATCATAAACACCTCTTGGCCCAACAGGATTAACATTACCCCAATACTCCTCAGTCTGCGGATGTACCATTGGATCTCCATAAACTTCACTTGTAGATGCTATAAGAACTCGTGCATTTTTAACCCTAGCTAAACCTAAGCAGTTATGAATTCCTAATGAACCCACTTTCAAGGTTTGAATTGGAATTTTTAAATAATCAATTGGACTAGCAGGTGAAGCAAAATGTAATATATAATCTATGTCTCCTGGTACGTGAATAAACTTACTTACATCGTTGTGATAGAATTCAAATTCCTTTACTTTAAATAGGTGTTCAATGTTCTTCAAATCACCTGTAATAAGGTTATCCATGCCCACAACATCATATCCCTCTGCTAGGAAACGATCACATAAATGGGAGCCCAAAAAACCAGCGGCTCCTGTAATCAATACTCTTTTATTTGCCATGTTTACTTAGTTGTGTTTATACCTATGCAATAATAATCAAATCCCTGCTCTTTCATCTCTTCTATATCATAGATATTTCTACCATCAAAAATCACCTTCTGTTTCATGAGCTTGCCCATTACTTTAAAATTAGGCGTTCTAAACTCTGGCCACTCAGTTACAATTAATAAAGCATCAGCATCAATCAATGCATCATTAGGATCTTTACAATACTCAATGGTTTCACCTAAATCCTTTTTAGCTTCATGCATAGCCACTGGATCGTATGCTTTAACATTAGCTCCAGCATGCAATAATTTTTCTATAATTACCAATGATGGTGCTTCGCGCATATCGTCCGTTTTAGGCTTAAATGATAGTCCCCACATGGCAAAAGATTTACCTTTTAAATCACCTTTAAAATGCTTGCTAATTTTATCAAACAAAACACTCTTTTGATCTTCATTCACATCTTCCACCGCTTGCAAAATCCTCATGTTATGACCATTCTCACTAGCAGTTCTAATCAAGGCTTTCACATCTTTTGGAAAACATGATCCACCATACCCAATTCCAGGATAAATAAATCTATTACCAATTCTTGGATCACTTCCAATTCCTTTACGAACCATATTTACATCTGCTCCCATTATTTCACATAAATTAGCTATGTCATTCATAAAACTAATTTTTGTTGCGAGCATCGAGTTAGCAGCATATTTGGTCATTTCGGCACTTGGCACATCCATAAATATAATTGGATGACCATTAAGCAAAAATGGCTTATATAATTTACGCATAATATCCTCTGCAGCCTTTGTTTCAACCCCAACCACAATTCTATCAGGTTTAAGGAAATCGTCTATTGCTGCTCCCTCTTTTAAAAACTCAGGATTTGAAGCAACATCAAATGCTATTTCAAGATTTCTTTTTGTTAATTCACCTTGAACCGCAATTCTAACCTTTTGTGCAGTGCCAACTGGCACTGTACTCTTAGTTACCACTACAATATGATCAGTTATGTGAAGTCCAATTTCTTTGGCTACACCAATTACATATTTTAAGTCTGCCGAACCATCCTCACCGGGAGGCGTGCCCACTGCAATAAACGCAACATCTGCTTCTGGCAAATTCTCTCCTAAGTTAGTTGAAAACTGCAACCTGCCCTTTTCAAAATTTCTTATCACCATTTCTTCCAAACCAGGCTCATAAATAGGCATGATTCCTTTTTTGAGGTTTTCAATTTTTTTTGCATCAACATCTATGCAAACTACATCAATTCCAACCTCAGCAAAGCATGTTCCTGTCACTAATCCTACATAACCTGTTCCAATTACAACGATTTTCATTTTCTTTATTTTTTATTTTCTTTGATAAAACCAATTGGGCTAAATTATTTGACTCAACAAACAAAAATAATTCCAGCCCAACTCATTCAAAATCTGAGCGAAAATATAAAATCAATATGTTATTAATTAGTCAATATTTAAATAACCATATTTTTTTTTAGAATCCAATCGAAAATAACCATATTTGTTAAAGCATGAATATACGCAAACACATGATTTTCTGCGCAATAATTGTATTCTATTTCCCATTTCAATCAAATGGGCAAGACAAATACATGTTTGGAAATAAAATATTCAACCTTCAATTCTTATATAATTATTGCATTCCTAGCCAAGATTTAGCCAAATCATTCGGCAATTATAGCACCATTGGTTTTGGAGGAATGTTTAAAACCAAAAACAATTGGATAGTTAGCGGAGAAGTTAACTACCTGTTTTCCAAAAATATTAAAGAGTATGATTTATTCAATAACATGATTTCAAGTGGTGGCTACCTCGGAACTACCGGCGGATCGCCTGGAAATTACTTGGTTAACTTAAGAGGTGTTTCTGGCTTTGTTAAAGCTGGTCGGTTATTTGCTTTTAACAAAAGAAACATGAATTCGGGTATATTGGTAAAAGCCGGATTAGGATACATTCAACATCATATCAATATTTTTACCCACGATGCCAATATTCCTCAGATAGATAATAATTATGCCAAAGGATATGATCGATATACTACCGGCTTTGCCCTAAATGAATTCATTGGGTATTCATTTCAAAGTACTAATAGGTTAATCAATGTATATATTGGTGTTGATTTAATGCAAGCAAAAACATATAACATGAGGCAATACAATTACGACCAAATGGCCTATGATACTGGTTCAAAAAAAGATTTTGCCACTACATTTAGATTAGGTTGGATGATTCCAATTTACCTAAACACCAAAGATGAAAATGAATTCCATTTTAGATAATATCATCATTTCTATTGGGTATTTTCTTTATACTATTGGAAGTAATTTTTTTTTCCTCTTAACCTATATCCTATCCCCTTTCATTGAGCGTGCAAGATTGCTAGCTAATGGGCAAAAAAATTTACTTAAAAGTATTCAAGAAAACGAGGCCAAGTATCTTCAAAAATCTATTTGGTTTCATGTTTCTTCCTTAGGAGAATTTGAACAAGCTAGGCCAGTAATTGAATCACTAAAAAATAAATTCAATGACCACAGAATTGTTGTTACATTTTTTTCGCCAAGTGGCTATAACCAAAAGAAAAACGACCCTTTGTGCGATGCTGTTTATTACCTCCCTTTTGAAAGCAAAAGAAAAGCAAAATTACTCATTAACGCCATCCGCCCTGCTATGGCATTTTGGGTTAAGTATGATTTTTGGTTTTGTTATTTAAATGAATTACACAAAAATAGAATTCCTATTTTTTTAATAGCTGCTCAATTCCGACATTCTCAAATATTTTTTAAACCTTATGGCAAATTTAAAAGAGAATTGCTGAACTTATTTTCCCTAATATTTTGTCAAAACCAACAATCAATTGACCTATTAAATAGTATTCAAATTAAACAACACATACTCTCCGGCGATAACAGATTTGACAGAGTAAATCATATCAGTAACCTTCAAGAAGAGGTGCCTTTTATCAAACAATTTCAACAAAACAAATTCACACTCATAGCAGGAAGCTCCTATGAAATTGAAGAGGACATGATTGCAAATTCCATCCTCCATTTAAACCAAGATATTAAATTAATCATAGCCCCTCATTTTGTGAATGAAGAAAGAATTATAGCTATTGAAAAAAGATTCAAAAACAATACCATTAGGTATTCTAGCATACATTCTGATACCAAGAAGTTGGATCAACAAGTTTTAATAATAGATAGTATTGGATTACTTGCGAGGCTTTATAGAAATGTTCAAGCTGCTTTCATTGGTGGTGGTTTTGTTGAAAACGGACTCCACAATTCGCTTGAAGCAGCCGCATTTGGAATGCCTATTGCCTTTGGACCCAAACTCAAAAGATTTCCTGAGGCGCAAGAATTGGTTCAAAAAGAAATTGGATTTATTATTAACATAGAAAATGAATTCCAAGCATGGTTAAAACAAGTTGTAGAAAACCCAGATTATACCACAAAAGTTGCAAAAAAAAGCAGAGATTTTGTTGCCTCAAATAAAGGAGCTACTGAAATCGTTATACAAAAAGTGCTAGAAAAAGTTAGCTAGTTCTTCTTACTTCTTTTTCCTTTTTTCTCTTTCCTGATCCAAACTGTTTTTTAAAGAATCTATGCCTGGTGTGGTAATCGGACTTGGAGCAACCTGCTCAGCCTGCACTTCTGGCTCTATTGATTTTTGATGACTTGCACCACAAGCAATCAAAAGCAAACTAATGCTGAACAATAAACTTAAATGTTTGTTGGATACCTTCATCAGATAATAAGTTTACAAAATACATGCCAGATGGTAAATCCCTGGTATCAAGTGTTAATTGGTTTAGTCCTGGTTTAGCCCAATCTGCTCCAATCAATGCATGGTATTTTCCGTCAATGGCATACAATTCCATTCTCAATATTTTTTTCTGCTTTGATTCAAACTCAAAATTTATTTCCTCTGAAACCGGATTTGGATAAGCCTTACCCACAAATTTTTCTTGGCTATTTTGTGCAATTATTCCAGATAAAGGATCATTGGTTTTTACCCTTCCAATCCACGATCGGTATTGGTTTCCTATTGTACCCCAAGAGCCATTCATCCAAGCCACACCTAGTTCATTGTACTTTTTCTGAATACCAGTATAATCTCCCCAACGTTCTAAATTTCCTCCTTGATACCTAAAATTACCTTCTCCCTTTTTCACAAAAACAGGACCAGAAACATTGAAAGCCCTGTCTACATAAACTACAGAAGTTCCCGGAAATTGTGTTGTGGATACATGTGAAAATGTAATCATACTGCTATGGTCGCCATTTTGACCCGAACCTACATAAGCGATACTTGGATATCCATAATCTAAGGTATCTGATGAAATAATACTTGCTTCTAATCTTGGTTTAGCCGTCCATATTTCATGTATACGACCAAAATAAACTGCTGGACTAAACAAATTTGTATCTATGGTATTACCCACATAACTGATTACACCATTTTCATGCATTGCACTTAAAATGCGGGCATCATTGGTTTGCAATTTAATTGCATTTGGTTGAATGGCATTTGGCTGCAAACCATAAGTTAATGGGCTTTTTAAAACGCGTGTTGTTAAAATTGCATTTCCAGATTTAATGGTATTGCTAATATGATGAACAAATACAGTGTCGTTCATTTTATCGGAAGGTCTATGAGATAAAAAATAGGCCTCAGGACCATATAGCCTGGAGCCTCCCTTTACTGGGCAAAGACTCCAAATTGGTTTACCATTATACCTAATATTGTTATACACTTTCTGAGGCAAAGAATCTCCCGAATAGCCTTTCATTTTATCTACCTGCCAAATATAGGATTCTATAAATCCCTCCTGCCATGATCCATTGTCTTTTAACCTATTCACGGTAATAAACAACTCGTCTTTACTTAATGAAACAATAGGATAATCACTCCAACTGCTATCGACCGTTACATTACCCGGCAATTGATATAAATTCCAAGTTTTAGTTGGATCATTGGTAGTAGAGAATCCAATGATAATTCTAGTATCTTTACTCGAAGAACCTTGCAAAAAAACCAATATAAACCTATCCGTTTCTGGATCGTAAATAGTCCTTGGATCATAGGTTCTATCTAAAACACCAAGCACTATGCCAAATGCCGAAAGGGTTCTCCCAAATAGAAATTTACCTGTATCATTATAAACTTGAAAATTAGTATTCACACAACTAATCATCATGCCATTATTACCAATTGAAAAATCATTGTCGTTTGGCGCGCCTTGACTAATATTAGCAGAAAAACTCCTGCTTACAGTTGGTGCAACTGCGGCTGCTTTTTTATATAACGAAGGCTGATTATTAATCTTAGTTCTTTGTTGATCCAATAATAATTTCCGCTGCTGAAAATCGGAAAGTGGAGAGGGGATTGGGCTAATATTAGCAATATGAGCCTCAGGTAAAACAGGTAATTCTGCTAAATTTAATCGCGCTCCTAAAGGAGAAACAAGATCTATCGTTTTATAAGTAAATAAATCATCTTGCTGTGCAATTACAGATATGAAACTAAAAATCAGCAGAAAACTTATATAAAATTTTTTCATGATGCCATTCATTTTTCTAATGGCAATTTAACTAAAAGTATTGAGCTTGCAAAAAACTAAAATTAGTCATGAATAAGTACCGTTTTCTCTTTATTACTAATTATTTTTCCAATTGGTTCAACACTTGTAATTCCATTTAATTTTAGTATTTCCTGAACCAATTCCAATGATTCTGGCGCTATTGCAATCAGCAAACCGCCGCTTGTTTGAGGATCATTCAATACTTGAAATGAAGCCATATCCATTATGCCTTCCACACTTTTTTCGTAAGCATTCCAATTTCTATAGGTATTATCAGGAATAATATTTTGCGCTAAATAATCTGCTAAAAAATCAAATTTGGGCACCTTACTCCAATATAATTCAGCCGAAAATTCTTCACCACACATTTCTATTAAATGGCCCAATAAACCAAAGCCTGTTACATCTGTTAATGCATGAACAGCGTCTTGTTCGGCCAAAACTGCACCTACCTTATTAAGACCGCACATAGATTTTATTGCTTCTGCTAAATGTGCCTCTTGAACCAAACCTCTTTTAGTTGCAGTTGCGATAATTCCTGTGCCAAGTGGCTTGGTCAATAGCAATAAATCGCCAACCAGTGGTGTATTATTTCTTTTTAAATATTCGGTTCGAACCAAACCTGTTACAGTTAAACCAAAAAGTGGCTCCTTATTATCTATACTATGTCCGCCCGCTATAGGAATGCCAGCTTCTTTACAAATATCTTTTGCCCCATCCATCACCTTACTTGCAACTTCTAAAGGTAATGTGCCAATTGGCCAACCTAAAAGTGCGTTCGCAAATATTGGCTTTCCTCCCATTGCATAAACATCACTAATGGCATTTGCCGCTGCTATCCTACCAAAATTATACGCATCATCTACAATAGGCATAAAAAAATCAACTGTATTAATAATTGCCTGCCCATTGCCTATATCCCAAACAGCTGCATCATCATTGCTGTGGTTGCCTACAAGCAACTCCTTAAATTTTGTTTCACTTCTTTCTGTTAAAATAATTGCTAGATCTGCCGGCGACATTTTGCAGCCACAGCCAGCGGCATGCGAGTATTTTGTAAGTTTATGTTCTTCCATTTTATGAATCTTTTGTTCGCATTTTTGATTTGATAAAAGTAAACAACCTTAGCTGCACTTTTAAGTTAATCATAAAAAAAACGGCCTCCAATTTTGGAAGCCGCTTTTTGTATTTAGGTTAATTTGTAATTAGTATTCTTTTGAAGCCATTAACAAATCGTATTCTTCTCGTGAACCAACAACCAATTTCTCATAATCACGGTTACCAGTACCTGCAGGAATCAAATGACCAACAATTACGTTTTCTTTCAAACCTAACATGCGATCAACTTTACCTGAGATAGCCGCTTCATTTAATACTTTAGTTGTTTCCTGGAATGAAGCCGCACTCATGAAACTATGTGTTCCCAAACTTGCTTTGGTAATACCCATGATAATTTGTGTAACAGTTGCAGATTGTGCATCCTTCACTTCTACCAACTTCATGTCTTTACGTTTCAATTGTGAGTTTTCATCACGTAACTTGCGAATACTGATAATCTGACCAGCTTTTACAGTGGTAGAATCACCCGGCTCTATAACAACCTTCTTGTCGTAAATCCAATCGTTGGCTTGTTTCAAGTCCCAACGACTAACAAATTCACCTTCCAAGAAAGTAGTATCACCTGGATCAATGATTTCAATATGTTTCATCATCTGACGGATAATTACTTCAACGTGCTTATCATTGATTTTTACACCTTGTAAACGATAAACCTCCATAATACCATTCAAGATATAACGTTGAACAGCCAAAGGCCCTTCAATACGTAAAATATCTTGTGGGCTAATAGAACCATCTGATAAAGATGAACCAGCTTTTACAAAGTCGTTTTCTTGAACCAAAATATGCTTAGAAAGTGGAACCAAGTATTTCTTTTGTTCGCCATCTTTAGAGGTAATCATGATTTCACGATTACCACGCTTGATGCCACCAAAAGTAACTACACCATCAATTTCAGTAACAATTGCAGGGTTTGAAGGGTTACGTGCCTCGAACAATTCAGTTACACGAGGAAGACCTCCAGTAATATCCCTTGTTTTACCAACAACACGGGGAATCTTAACAAGGATTTCTCCCGCCTTAATTTTGTGTCCGTTTTCAACAATGATATGCGCTCCAACAGGTAAGTTATATTCTTTAGAGTTCTTGTCTTTTCCTTCACTTACAATAAGCGATGGAATTTTAGTTTTATCTCTACTTTCTACAATTACTTTTTCCTTGTGGCCAGTTTGCTCATCACTTTCTTCTTTGTAATTAACATTTTCAATAATATTTTCAAAACTTACTTTACCAGTAAATTCGGAAATAATTACCGCGTTATATGGATCCCAAGTACAAATAGGAGCTCCTTTTTCTACTGCATCACCATTTTTAACAATCAAATGTGCACCGTAAGGTATATTGATTGAAATAATTGGATTACGAGTTTTCGAATCTAAAATACGTATCTCTCCTTGACGACCAACAACCACCGAATTAATTGTGCCATCTTCAGCTTTCAAATCTGTTGTTCTGATTTCCTCAAATTCAAGGATACCAGCAAATTTAGCAGACATGTGTGATTCGGATGCAATGTTAGATGCAGTACCACCCACGTGGAAAGTACGCAATGTTAACTGAGTTCCTGGCTCACCAATTGATTGAGCTGCAACAACACCAACCGCATCGCCTATTTGAGAGTTTCTGCCAGTTGACATACTTCTACCGTAACATTTACTACAAATTCCATAACGGTTTTCACAAGTAAGTGCCGATCGAATTTCAACGATTTCTATCGGTGATTCTTCAATTTTCTTGGCGGCTTCTTCCATAATCTCTTCACCCATATTAACGATTAAATCACCGCTCATTGGATCATAAATATCATGAACACTTGTTCTTCCTAGAATACGCTCATACAATGGTTCAACAACTTCTTCATTGTCTTTTAATGCACTAATTGGAATACCACGCAAAGTTCCACAATCTGGCGCACTAACTACCACATCTTGGGCAACATCATGTAACCTACGGGTAAGGTAACCAGCATCAGCAGTTTTTAAAGCTGTATCAGCCAAACCTTTACGCGCACCATGCGTTGAAATAAAGTATTCAATTACAGAAAGACCCTCTTTAAAGTTAGAAAGAATCGGATTTTCAATAATCTCCCCAGTTCCTCCGCTTAAATTCTTCTGAGGTTTCGCCATCAATCCCCTCATACCACCTAACTGACGAATTTGCTCTTTAGAACCACGAGCTCCAGAATCCAACATCATATAAACTGGGTTGAATCCCTGTTGGTCTTCTTTTAATTGCTTCAACAAAGTATCAGCCAAACGTGAGTTAATACGAGTCCAGATATCAATTACCTGGTTATAACGCTCATTGTTGGTGATGAAACCATTGTTGTAATTATCCCAAATCTCATCAACCTCTGCTTGCGCTTGCTTAATAAACAATTCTTTCTCTGATGGAATGTTTACATATGACAGGTTGAAAGATAATCCACCTTTAAAAGCGAATTGGAATCCGATATACTTAATATCATCTAAGAAATGTGCACAAACATCTTGGCCACATTCTTTAAATATATTTCCAATAATATCTCTTAAAGATTTCTTGGTTAACAGTTCATTGATATAACCAAAATTTGCAGGTACTACTTGGTTAAATAAGATTCTACCTAAAGTAGTATCAATTATTTTGCTAACCAATTTGCCATCTTCCATCACATTAACACGACATTTAACCCATGCATGCAAATCAACTTTACCTTCATTGTAAGCTATATTAGCCTCCTCTGAAGAATAAAATCTCAAGCCTTCGCCTTTAATAGGATGCTCTGGAGTGTGCTTACGACCTTTGGTTACATAATATAAACCCAAAACCATGTCCTGAGAAGGAACGGTAATAGGCGCTCCATTTGCTGGATTTAAAATACTATGTGGTGCCAACATCAATAATTGGGCTTCCAAAACTGCTGCATTTCCGAGTGGAACGTGAACAGCCATCTGGTCACCGTCAAAATCCGCATTAAAACCAGTACACACCAATGGATGTAATTGAATGGCTTTACCTTCAACCAATTTAGGCTGGAAAGCTTGGATACCCAATCTATGTAAAGTTGGTGCACGATTAAGCAATATTGGATGACCTTTTAAAATATTTTCTAAAATATCCCAAATTACAGCCTCTTTGCGATCAACTAATTTCTTAGCAGATTTTACTGTTTTTACAATACCACGCTCAAGTAACTTGCGAATAATAAATGGCTTGAACAACTCTGCTGCCATATTTTTGGGAATACCACACTCATGTAATTTTAAGTTTGGTCCTACCACAATTACAGAACGACCAGAATAATCCACACGTTTACCCAATAAATTCTGACGGAAACGACCTTGCTTTCCCTTAAGCATATCACTCAAAGATTTCAACGGACGGTTACCTTCAGTTTTTACGGCACTAACGCGACGGGTATTATCAAACAATGAATCTACCGCCTCTTGTAACATACGCTTCTCGTTTCTCAAAATCACCTCTGGAGCTTTGATTTCCATCAAGCGTTTCAAACGATTGTTACGAATAATTACACGACGATATAAATCATTTAAATCTGAGGTTGCAAAACGACCACCTTCCAAAGGAACTAAAGGACGTAATTCTGGAGGTATAACTGGAAGAATCTTCACTACCATCCACTCAGGGCGGTTGTCGCCATGACGCTGAGAGTTGCGGAATCCTTCAATTACTTTTAAACGCTTTAAGGCTTCGTTTTTGCGCTGTTGTGAAGTTTCAGTAGCAGCTTTTATACGAAGATCAAAACTTAAATTATCTAAGTTAATTCTAGACAACATGAACCAAAGCGCTTCACCACCCATTTTGGCGATAAATTTATTTGGATCTGTATCATCTAAATGTTGATTATCCTTTGGCAATGAGTCTAGAATATCTAAATATTCTTCTTCAGTAATCAAATCATTTATTGCTGAGCCATCATTTGCTTTGATACCAGGCTGGCATACCAAATAACGCTCATAATAAACAACCATATCCAATTTCTTGGATGGAATGCCTAACAAATAACCAATTTTATTTGGCAACGAGCGGAAATACCAAATATGAGCAACTGGCACCACCAAATTGATGTGTCCCATGCGCTCACGTCTAACTTTCTTTTCTGTTACCTCTACACCACATCGGTCGCAAACTATTCCTTTGTAACGAATACGTTTGTACTTTCCGCAATGGCACTCGTAATCTTTGATTGGTCCAAAGATTCTTTCACAAAATAATCCACCCATCTCCGGCTTAAAGGAGCGGTAGTTAATCGTTTCTGGCTTGGTAACCTCACCGAAAGACCTGGTTAAGATATTCTCAGGAGACGCTAAACCAATACGAATTTTGGTGAAATTGGATTTTATTTTTTGCTCTTTTTTCAAAGACATGTTTGCGTTGTTTTATTTTGTGATATCATTAAGTATGGGCGAACCCGCCGGCTGGCGGACGCCCTTACCCAATGACGATTATTTTTACTCAAGTGTTAGTTCTAAACCTAAACCACGTAATTCATGTGCCAATACATTGAACGACTCTGGAATACCAGGTGTAGGTAAATTATCACCTTTCACAATGGCTTCATAAGTCTTCGCACGACCAATGATATCATCTGATTTCAGGGTTAAGATTTCCTGAAGAATATTAGCAGCACCGTATGCTTCTAATGCCCAAACCTCCATCTCACCAAAACGCTGACCACCAAACTGGGCTTTACCACCCAAAGGTTGCTGCGTAATTAATGAATATGGTCCGATTGAACGAGCATGCATCTTATCATCAACCATGTGCCCAAGTTTAATCATATAGATTACACCCACTGTTACCGGTTGATCAAAACGATGACCACTTAATCCATCATTCAAGTATGTTTTACCCCAATCTGGAATACCTGCCTTGCGAGTATATTCTAGCACTTGATCATCTGTTGCTCCATCAAAAATTGGTGTTGCAAACTTCACATCTAACTCTTTTGCGGCCCAGCCTAATACTGTTTCGTATATCTGACCCAAGTTCATACGTGAAGGCACGCCCAATGGGTTCAAAACGATATCTACTGGTTTACCATTGTCCATAAAAGGTAGATCCTCTTCGCGCACGATACGGGCTACAATACCCTTGTTACCATGACGACCAGCCATCTTATCTCCTACTTTCAATTTACGCTTTTGAGCTATATAAACTTTAGCTAATTTCAAGATGCCTGTTGGCAATTCATCACCTACACTAATGGCATATTCTTTCCTACGGTAAAAAGCCAATTCTTGGTTGTGACGATTCTTGAAATTTGTTAGAATAGAACGAATCAATAAATTTTTCTCAGCATCGCTAGTCCAGTTATTGGCCATTACGTTTGAGTAATCTATGTCGTTCAAATTCTTCATGCTAAATTTAGATCCTTTAGCTATTAGTTCTTCGTTGTATACGTTAAATACACCAGCAGAAGTTTTACCTGAAAGAACAGCGAACAATTTTTCAATCAAAATATCTTTCACCTCTTTCACATTTTTCTCATGCTCGTCTTTCAACTTAGCCAACTTCACTTTATCATCCACCTTAGCAGACTTTTCTTTTTTAGCACGCGCAAATAACTTCTTGTTAATTACCACACCATTTGTTGATGGAATTGCTTTTAACGAAGCATCTTTTACATCTCCAGCTTTATCGCCAAAGATTGCACGTAATAATTTCTCTTCTGGAGATGGTTCAGTTTCTCCTTTTGGTGTTATTTTACCAATCAAGATATCCCCTTCACCTACCTCACAACCTACTCGGATTAAACCGTTTTCATCTAAGTTTTTGGTAGCTTCCTCACTTACGTTTGGAATATCATTGGTTAATTCTTCTTCACCTCGTTTGGTATCTCTAACCTCTAATTCATATTCAGTAATGTGAATAGAAGTAAAGATATCTTCCTTAACAACTTTTTCAGAGATTACAATCGCATCCTCAAAGTTAAAACCTTGCCAAGGCATGAAAGCCACTTGCAAGTTTCTTCCCAAGGCCAATTCACCACCTTCTGTAGCGTATCCTTCACACAATACTGTTCCATTTTCAACCTTTTGTCCTTTGCGAACAATTGGCTTCAAGTTGATACAAGTATTTTGATTGGTTCTGCGGAATTTAATCAATGGATAGGTTTTAGTATCTGTTCCGAAACTAACTAATTTGTCTGTTTCAGTTTGCTCATAACGAATACGAATCTCATTGGCATCAACATATTCTACAATACCTTTTCCTTCAGCTACCAATAATGTACGTGAATCTTTGGCAACACGACCTTCCAAACCGGTACCAACAACTGGAGCTTGAGGCTTCAATAAAGGTACTGCTTGGCGTTGCATGTTTGAACCCATCAAGGCACGGTTCGCATCATTGTGCTCTAAGAAAGGAATTAGTGAAGCTGCGATAGAAACAATCTGGTTTGGAGCAATGTCCATGAACTCCAATTTGTCATGTTCCACCATCGGGAAGTCACCTTCGTAACGTGCCTTAACCTTAAGCTCCGTGAAGTTACCATCCTTATCGTATTTCGCATTTGATTGCGCAATTACTTTTCCTTCTTCATCTTCTGCACTTAAATAAGTAACAGGCTCATTGGTCATTACTTTACCTTCAGTAACTTTCAAATATGGCGTTTCAATGAAACCCATTCCGTTGATTTTAGCATGAACGCAAAGAGATGAAATCAAACCAATGTTTGGTCCCTCAGGTGTTTCAATAGTACACAAACGTCCGTAGTGAGTATAATGTACGTCACGCACCTCAAAACCAGCGCGATCTCTACTTAAACCACCAGGTCCAAGGGCAGACATCCTTCTCTTGTGAGTGATTTCCGCCAATGGATTTGTTTGATCCATAAACTGTGAAAGCTGATTTGTTCCGAAGAATGAGTTGATAACAGACGACAATGTTTTTGCATTGATCAAATCTGTTGGTGTAAACACTTCATTATCACGGATATTCATACGCTCTCTGATGGTACGGGCCATACGGGCCAAACCAACACCGAACTGAGAATACAATTGCTCACCTACAGTACGCACGCGACGATTACTTAGGTGATCAATATCATCCACATCAGCTCTTGAGTTTGATAGTTCAATCAAATATTTAATGATAGAAACAATATCATCTTTGCTTAAAACACGATTGCTCAAAGGCTCGTTCTTATTCAATTTGCGGTTGATCCTATAACGACCTACATCACCTAAATCGTAACGTTTTTCTGAGAAAAACAATTTCTCAATCACACCACGAGCTGTTTCCTCGTCTGGTGGATCAGCGTTACGCAATTGACGATAGATATGTTCATGAGCCTCTTTACCACTGTTTGCAGTATCTTTTTGAAGCGTATTCAAAATGATTGCAAAATCATTGTGGCTAGATTCGTTCTTATGCAATAAAATTGTTTTAACTTCTGCTTCAACAATTAAATCGATATGACCATCTTCGATAATAGTATCACGCTCAATGATTACCTCATTACGCTCAATAGATACTACCTCTCCAGTATCCTCATCAACAAAATCCTCAATCCAGGTGCGTAAAACCCTTGCGGCTAATTTACGACCCAAAACTTTCTTCAATCCAGATTTGCTCACTTTTACTTCCTCGGCCAATTCAAATAAGTTAAGGATATCCTTATCAGATTCAAATCCAATGGCACGTAATAAAGTAGTTACAGGGAACTTTTTCTTACGATCAATGTAAGCATACATTACATTGTTTACGTCAGTAGCAAATTCAATCCAACTTCCTTTAAAAGGAATTACCCTAGCAGAATAAAGTTTGGTTCCATTGGTATGGTAACTTTGTCCGAAGAATACACCTGGAGAACGATGCAACTGAGAAACAATTATACGCTCTGCACCATTGATAATAAAAGTTCCTCTTGAGGTCATGTATGGAATAGTTCCCAAATACACATCTTGCACGATAGTTTTAAAATCTTCGTGCTCAGGATCATTACATGAAAGTCTCAATTTTGCCTTTAAAGGCACCGAATGCGTTAATCCTCTTTCTATACACTCATCAATGGAGTATCGAGGTGGATCAACAAAATAGTCAAGAAATTCTAGCACAAAAATATTTCTTGTATCTGTAATTGGAAAATTTTCCAAAAACACTTTATACAAGCCTTCATTTGTTCTGCTTTCAGAGGTTGTATCCAACTGAAAAAATTCCTTGAACGACTGTAATTGTACATCCAAAAAATCTGGATAGTCAATTATAGGTTTGACAGAGGCGAATGAAATTCGTTCTTCTGTCGTGTTATTAATTTTGGCCAATGTTAAATTATATTATAAAGGTAAACCAATCTCACGATTTGTATAAACAAAGATGTGACCCACGACAAAAGTCGGGGTCACATTTTCAAAATCAATTGATCCTGAACTACTTAACTTCAATTTCAGCTCCTGCTTCAGTAAGCTTAGCTTTCAAGTCTTCAGCAGTTGCTTTGTCAACACCTTCTTTGATAGGTTTTGGAGCACCGTCTACCAATTCTTTAGCTTCTTTCAAGCCTAATCCTGTTAGATCTTTAACAATCTTAACCACGTTAAGTTTGTTAGCACCAGCAGCTTTCAAAATTACATCAAATGATGTTTTTTCTGCTGGAGCTTCAGCTGCAGCTGCAGGAGCGGCAACAGCTACAGCTGCTGCTGCAGGCTCTATACCATGCTCATCCTTCAAAATTTTAGCTAATTCATTAACTTCTTTTACTGTTAAGTTAACTAGTTGTTCCGCGAACGCTTTTAAATCTGCCATTTTTCTAAAATTTAATTGTTATTAATTGTTTTGTTTTGTTTTTATATAATTATTCTGGACGCTCTGATAATGTTTTAACAACACCTGCAATGGTGCTTCCACCTGATTGTAATGCGCTAATAACATTTTGAGCTGGTGATTGTAACATGTAAATGATATCACCTATTAATTCATTCTTAGATTTAAGTGAAATCAACGCATCTAATTGGTTATCGCCAATAAATACATCTGCATCAATACAAGCACCTTTGAGTGCAGGAATGGTATCTTTCTTTCTAAATTCTTTGATCGCTTTTGCAGGTGCTTTCATGTCTTCACAGAACATCAGAGCTGAATTGCCTTTTAAAGTATCAACTAAAGCGCCAAAATCACGACCAGATTTTTCGAATGCTTTTCTGATAACGGTATTTTTTGCTACTTCTAGGGTAATGCCATTTTTAAACAACATCCTTCTTAGCTCACTTGTTTTTTGTGCATTCAAACTATTAATATCCGTAACATAGATATTCTTGTATTGGGTGAACTTCTCAGCCAATGCGTTGATTGCTATTATTTTGTCTTCCTTTTTCATTACGGTCTTAGATTAAATACCTGGTACAGATTTGGTATCAACAGTAATGCCGGGGCTCATTGTACTGCTAACATGAATACTTCTAAAATAGGTACCTTTTGCAGAAGATGGCTTCAATTTAGCCAATGTTTGAATCAATTCCACTGCGTTTTCATATAACTTCTCAGGTGCAAAAGTTGATTTACCAATTGAAGCATGGATAATACCTTCTTTATCTACCTTGAAATCAATTTTACCTGCCTTAATTTCTTTAACAGTTTTACCAACTTCTTGAGTTACTGTACCACTTTTAGGGTTAGGCATCAAGTTACGAGGTCCTAGAATTTTACCTAATTTACCTAATTTTGCCATTACAGCTGGCATGGTAACAATGATATCAATATCAGTCCAACCTTGCTCAATTTTTTGGATATATTCGTCCAAACCAGCATAATCAGCACCAGCTTCAATAGCTTCTGCTTCTTTATCTGCTGGCACCAAGGCCAAAACTTTAATTACTTTACCAGTACCATGTGGCAATGCTACAACACCACGAACCATTTGATTCGCTTTCTTAGGATCAACACCCAAACGAACATCTATATCCACTGAGGCGTCAAACTTGGTATAAGTGATGTCCTTTACCAATTTAGAAGCATCTGTCAAAGAGTATGCTTTTGCAGCATCCACTTTTTTCAAAACTTCTTTTCTTTTCTTACTTATCCTTGTCATCTCTTAATTATTTTAATTGTTTAGCGGATTTTCACCTGTAATGGTAATACCTAAGCTACGTGCACTTCCAGCTACCATTTTCATTGCAGACTCTACTTTAAAGCAGTTCATGTCAACAATTTTATCCTCAGCAATCGCACGAACTTGTTCCCAAGTTACATTGCCATTTTTCTTCCTGTTTGGCTCAGCAGATCCTTTTGCAATTTTTGCTGCCTCAATCAATTGGTTCGCTACCGGTGGCGTTTTAATAACAAAGTCGAACGACTTATCACTATAAACACTGATTACCACTGGTAATATTTTTCCCGCTTTATCTTGAGTTCTTGCATTGAATTGCTTGCAAAACTCCATGATATTTACACCCTTTGATCCCAGGGCAGGACCAATTGGAGGAGCTGGATTAGCAGCGCCACCTTTTACTTGAAGTTTAATAAAACCTGTTAGTTCTTTTGCCATTACATCTAATTTTTCTCTCGTATGTACGAGACTATACTACAATTAACTTTCTTTTTCTACTTGACCAAAGTTCAATTCTAATGGTGTTCTTCTTCCGAAAATCTTTACCATTACCTTCAACTTCTTCTTGTCTTCACTTACTTCTTCTATTAAACCGCTGAACCCAGTGAACGGTCCATCAACAACTTTTACACTTTCACCAACAATATAAGGCTCATTCAAAGTTTCACCCTGTTCTGATATTTGGTCAACATTGCCCAGAATCCTACTAACCTCTGATGGGCGCAAGGCTGTTGGAGCAATTTTTCCCCCTAAAAAACCAACTACTCCGTTAATCGAAGTAATTACGTGACCAACCTCTCCGGCTATATCTGCATTAATCAGAATATAACCTGGCAAATAAGTCTTCTCCTTACTAATTTTTTTACCGTCTTTAACTAGGTAAATTTTCTCAGTTGGAATGAGTATTTGCGGAACCTGTGGCTTTAGCCCAGCTCTTTCGAGTTCAACTTCTAGCTGTGCTTTAACCTTTTTTTCTTGACCGGTTACAGCACGTACCACGTACCACTTAAATTGTTCAGTTCCTTGTTCTGTCATGATTCAATTTATAATGATCTTAGCTTTGGAATAATTGGTAAAATAGCCCAAGTGAAGTACTGCTTGCTAAGTCAATTACACCAATTAACAAGGCAATGATCAACGAAGCAATCATTACGATAATGGTACTTTCCTGCAAGTCTTCCCAGCTTGGCCAAGAAACCTTATTCATCAACTCATCATAAGACAATTTGATATATTCTGTAAACTTGTTCATATTATTTCTTTTGCACGGGAACAAGGATTCGAACCCTGATCAAAGGTTTTGGAGACCTGTATTCTACCATTGAACTATTCCCGTATAGACAATAAATGTTGGCTGGAAAACCAACCAACACTTATTTTCTAAATTGTTTATTTAAATTATTTAATAATCTCAGTTACCTGTCCAGCACCTACTGTTCTGCCACCTTCACGGATAGCGAAACGTAAATTCTTTTCCATTGCAATTGGAGCGATCAATTCTACAGTGATAGTTACGTTATCACCAGGCATTACCATTTCAACACCTTCAGGTAATTGACACTCGCCAGTTACGTCTGTGGTACGGAAATAAAACTGAGGGCGATATTTGTTAAAAAATGGAGTATGACGTCCACCTTCTTCTTTGCTCAATACATAGATTTCAGCTTTAAACTGAGTATGTGGCAATACTGAACCTGGCTTACAAATTACCATTCCTCTACGGATTTGGTTTTTATCAACACCACGTAACAATAAACCTACGTTATCTCCAGCCTCACCTCTATCTAGGATTTTACGAAACATCTCAACACCAGTTACTACTGAAGTTAATTTTTCTGCTCCTAAACCAATGATATCTACTGACTCAGATGAATTCACGATTCCACGCTCAATACGACCAGTTGCAACTGTTCCACGACCAGTGATCGAGAATACGTCTTCAATTGGCATTAAGAAAGGAAGTTCAGTTGCACGAGGAGGTACTGGGATATAGCTATCAACTGCATCCATCAATTCCATAATTTTACCAACCCAATTAGCATCTCCATTCAAACCACCCAAAGCAGAACCTTGAATAATTGGAATTTCATCACCAGGGAATTCATATTTGTTCAACAAATCACGGATTTCCATTTCAACAATCTCTAACAATTCAGGATCATCTACCATGTCAACTTTGTTCATGAATACTACAATCTTAGGTACACCTACCTGACGAGCCAAAAGGATATGCTCGCGAGTTTGTGGCATAGGACCATCTGTAGAAGCTACTACTAATATAGCTCCGTCCATTTGAGCAGCACCAGTTACCATGTTCTTTACGTAATCCGCGTGACCTGGACAGTCAACGTGAGCGTAATGACGGTTTGCTGTTGAATACTCAACGTGTGCTGTATTAATTGTAATACCGCGTTCTTTTTCTTCAGGAGCTGAGTCAATTGATTCAAATGAACGAGCTTCTGATAAACCTGCATCTGACAATACTTTAGTAATTGCAGCTGTTAAGGTTGTTTTACCGTGGTCAACGTGACCAATTGTACCGATGTTAACGTGTGGTTTACTGCGGTCAAATTTTTCTTTAGCCATTTTGTTTTATATTTTAAGTTTTAGTTTCTATTTGAGCCGTTGAGCAGAATCGAACTGCCGACCTCTTCCTTACCAAGGAAGTGCTCTACCACTGAGCTACAAAGGCTTATGCAACTCAATTTGCACTGAGTTGCATTTCCTTGATGAACACAATAAAAAGACATTCTTTATTTGCTCAAATTAATGAGCGAGAGACGAGGCTCGAACCCGCGACCTACAGCTTGGAAGGCTGTCGCTCTACCAACTGAGCTACTCTCGCTTTTTAGCCACCAATGCCTGAACAAAGGTAGGTGAATATCTTTAATGGTACATAAACGCCTTACGTGCTAATCAGCACAAGGTGGGGAGAGAAGGATTCGAACCTTCGAAGCTCTCGCAACGGATTTACAGTCCGTCCCATTTGGCCGCTCTGGAATCTCCCCATCACTTAAACCCAAGGGTTTAAAGTGGAGCCACTTGCCGGGATCGAACCAGCGACCTACTGATTACAAATCAGTTGCTCTACCAGCTGAGCTAAAGTGGCATTATTTTTAGGACCTTACCAAAGTAAATTCCACTGACGTTTATGTCCATTTTAAATTCCAAAAATAGCTATAAAGCTGATTTTCTGAAAGTTAACCTGCAAAGAACAATTCTACATTATGCCTTTTTATTTAAAAAGGACTGCAAATGTAGTGTTTTGCAGGATGTTTACAAGCAGGAAGCAAAAATATTTTAAAGAGAAGTTGAAGCGTAACAGTCAGGCAAAGCTAAATATAACCTTTAATTACGCAAATCTATTTGCAATTATTAATCGTTTTTTTCAAATTTAGCCTAATTTTCAACGACTTAATTGCAAGCTTTTTTTGGGGCCCCTTCTCCATCTTTCCAACATTCACCCTAAATTGTAGCCCGCTCGGGTACAAAAAAAACTTTTTTTACACAAAAAATTTCTCATTTTGCCTAATATATCCATCCTTTTCAACCCAAAATATGACAATTAGGCTTACTTTCGTTCTTATCTTTTCAATCATTTTTACGCTTTTCGGATTTGCTCAACTGCCAAAAGCCAATTTCAAGGCAAACTACACCCCTACATTTCACGAGTTGGTTCAAACCTACCAAAAATTAGATTCTGTGTGCGAATTTATGCAATTACAAACCATCGCCTACTCCGATGCCGGAAATCCTATTCATTTGTTGGTGGTAAACAAAAATAAACGGTTTGAACCTAACATGGCTTGGAACAGAAATGTGGTTTGGCTGATAATGAATGGTATTCACCCCGGCGAAAGCGAGGGTGTGGATGCTTCTATTCTATACCTCAATGCTCTAGCCAAAAACCCAAAGCTTATCCCTGATTCTGTGACCATTTTAGTTATTCCTGCCTATAATATAGATGGCCTCAGAAACAGAAAAGAGTTTACACGTGCCAACCAAAATGGGCCGGTTGAAAAAGGATTCCGCGCCAGCGCCTGTAATTACGATTTGAACCGAGATTTCTTGAAGGCCGATACCAAAAACACATTTGCCTGCTACCAAATTTTTCAGCAATGGCAGCCAGATGTATTCTTAGATACACACACCTCAAATGGCGCAGATTACCAATACACCATGACTCTCATTACCACCCAAAAGCAAAAGTTGGGCGGACCAGCAGCCGATTTTCTCTACAATGAAATGAACCCTTCTTTATATAAAGATATGCAAAAGAAAGGATATGAAATGTGCCCCTACGTAAATGTTTTTGGCCAATCACCAGACGAACAAGGTTATGAAGTGTTTGTTGAAAGTCCCAAATTTTCTACCGGCTAT
>CANKQY010000040.1 GCA_947485745.1 Bacteroidota bacterium | reverse complement strand
TGTGGCAATAACAAGGGCTATGAAAAAAGTAACCATTAGCTTTGCCACCAGTAGGTTTAAATTTGGCAATATTGTGAATGCTGAACCTAGTAGGTTTTTAACTGAATTAGACCCTCAATTTTTGCATTTTGAAAATGTTTTTGGACCAAGAGGACAGTTTAATGAGAAAGAACATGGCGCGCAAAAAAGCAGTGCTACCTTAAGCGGTTTACCTAAAAAAGCCCTTACTTTTAACAGGCCACAACCAAGAACTGCTGCAGTAACTCAGGCTCCGGTTGATCCAAATTTTGAAGCCGACGATACCTCCAATTTAGAAGCAGGAATGAAGGTTGAACACCAAAGATTTGGTTTGGGTTTGGTGGAGAGTTTGGAGGGAAATGGCGATAATAGAAAAGCAACAATTGATTTTGACTCAGCAGGAAAAAAAGTTTTGGTATTAAAATTTGCCAAATTAAAAATAAAGTAAGCAAGAAAAACTGTTGTCCAAGATAAAAACTATTTTGGAGGACTTTCATCCCCTGATAACTTTCATTTCCTTTGTAACAACTTTTACAACCTTGACTTTAGTAATTGTTTTTGAAAACCATATTCCACAATTCACCCAACGAATTAAAAGTAGTGATTGGCCTGAGGCCCTTTATCATTTGAAAATAACTTCCTCTCAAGGTGTGGCATTCAAAAGGCTGGTTTTGAATAGGCATTAAAAACGTCCTTTATGCATTATGCAAAAATACTTCAGCAGGAATTCTGAAATAATTCTTGAGTTTTTGAGCCATTTTCAAAGTGATTTCTCTTTTGCCTGAAAGAATTGAAGAAACATGACCTTTGCTACCAATTATGGGTTCAAGGTCTTTTGCTTTAATACCCATTTCCTTCATTTTATATTTGATTACCTCTAGTGCATCGAGCTCCGGTAGTTTATAATGTTTATCATCAAAATCTTTTACCAAAACCAATAATAAATCTAATTCATCACTTTCTGGGGTATTAGGATTTGCGTGGAATATTTCCATCAATCTCATTGAAGCATTTTTATAATCTTCTTCTGTTTTTAATACTTTCCAGTTCATATTACTGCTTTTTATAGTTTAAAATTGTGGTATCAAAGGCAATAGTTTCTACATTTATCTTGTCATACTCTTTGTGAGTTCCAAACCAAATTACATAACAAGCTGTTTGCAAAAAGTTTATTGAAACTACTAATCGAAAATCATTTCCTTTAATATTAAAAACAACTCTTTCGTTGTTAACTAAACTTGCATTTCCATAAACTCTTTTGAGCTCATTAAAATTTCGAAAATCAACCTTTGAAAATTCATTATACCAAATCAACAATTGAGTCTTTACAATTGGATACTTTTCAGTGTAATACAAAATTGTTTTCTTGACAAGGACTTTCACTCAACAAATCTACGAAAAAGTTTTCAATTTGCAAACTTATTAAGCTATTTTAATGACCCACCATAAAAAAAGGCATATCAAAAACAATTATCACATCTGTGTTACCTGACCAAATCTAGAATTTGCTTGTGAATTTTGAGCACTTGAGGAATGAGTAAATCATCATTATTGTGAATGACAAACTTGGCTAATTTGGCTTTTTCTTCTTGAGGCATTTGCGCATTCATACGGGCCAAAATGCTTGTCTTATCAGCGCCATCTCGCTTCATGCTCCTTTCCAATCTAATGGAATGGTCGGCCATGACAACAATTAATACATCGAGATTTTTGTATGAATTGCTTTCAATAAGCAAAGCTGCCTCTTTTAAGATATAAGGGCCGGTTTGATCCAAAACCCATTCATTAAAATCTAAGAATACAGCTGGATGAACCAAGGCATTTAACTGGGTAAGTAATGCTGAATTATTGAATACTTTTTGGGAAATGAATGCTCGGTTCAAAATACCATTTTCTGTGTACGAATCATGTCCTAACAATTCAATAATAGCTTGTTTGAGAAAAGGCTTAAGCATCACTGCTTTTGCCCTTAAATCAGCATCATAAATGGGTAATCCCAATTGAGAAAAAATTCTGGCTACGGTAGATTTACCGCTTCCAATATTGCCAGTTATCCCAACTTTTAACATAATAAAACATTTGCTTCCTCAAAGAAAGCAAATGTTTATAGATTTTTAATTATTTCTTTTCTTCTTTGGCAGGGACATTCAATGCCTGCGAAGCTTCCATTGATACAGCAGTGCGATCAATGCGCAACTTGGTTCCTTCACTTTCAATTAAGAAAGTATGTTCTGTGGCTTCCAAAATTTTCGCATGAACACCACCAATGGTAATCACCTTATCACCCTTGCCTAAATTCTCACGAAATTTCTTTTGTGCTTTGTTCTTTTTCATTTGAGGATAAATCATGAAAAAATAGAAAACCACAAAAATCAAAATCAATGGAAGAAATTGCATGATTGGGTTTCCTGAAGCTCCTGCAGCTTGAGGATTCATTAATAGTACTTGGTTAATCATATATAGTTTTAAGTTTTAAGTTTTAAGTTTTATGTTTTAAGTTTTAAGTTTTAAGTTTTGGGGTATTATTTTTTCTCTTTTACTTCACCTCTTATTACGAGGTAAATTTGAGTTGGAATGGTATTAGAGGTAATGGTTACATTTTTCTCAAAGGTACCAACTTTACCGCTGCTATTGAATTGCACATCAATGGCAGATTCGGCACCTGGGCTTAAAGGTTCTTTGGGATAACTTGGCACCGTGCACCCGCAGCTAGCTGATGCGCCACTGATAATTAAATCACCTTTACCTGTGTTTTTAAATTTAAATTTATAGGTTACAACCTCGCCATCCACGAGGGTTCCAAAATCGTGGATATTTTCATTGAAAGTCATGATTGGCGAATTTTCCTCTAAACTAGCACTGGTATCACTAGCACTTAGCGGGTTATTTACCACATCACTATTCGCTTTTTTGGGGTCGATATTACATGCAAATAATACCGACAAACTGCATACAAAAAGAAACTTTTTCATCGTTTTAAAATTGAATGGTTAATCTACTAAACCTCTGCCTAACTTATTAATTTTATTCTCTTTTCTTAATTCTTGTTGAACTTTATCTAGAATACCATTGATAAAACCATGGCTATTAGGAGTGCTGTATAACTTAGCCAATTCGAGGTATTCATTTATGGTAACTTTAACAGGGATATAAGGGAAATGTACCACTTCACACAAGGCCATTTTCATTAATATTAAATCAACCAATGCAATTCTATCTTGATCCCAATTCTGAGTTTTTGAAGCAATTAACTGCATAAATTCAGAGTCGTTTTGAATGCACAAATCAAAAAGTGATTTCACAAATTTCAGGTCTTCTTCTTCATCCTTGTGCTTTTCTGGCAAAATTTTGGTAGAAGTTTCCTTTAACATTTGAATGGTTTTTTGGAGGGTTGTTAAAACCAATACTTGGTCGTCTTCCCAATTAGAAAACCTATCTTCTACATACGCCTCAAAAGCATCAGATTCTGAACAAACCCATTCCATCAACCCTAGCACCAATGCTTTATCATCTGCGATAGAATAGTCTGGTGTTTTTAGGTGTTTCAAAAACAATTCATGTACCTTTAATTCACTCCAAATTTGGCGGAACAAATCAAATTTATTGTCCCAAATCAATTTACTATCCTTGAGGGCGGCCTTGAAAGCTATGTTATTTTCAAGAACCTGAATTACTTTGTTATTGGAAAGAATTTGAAGCAATGTTTTTTGCTCTTCGGAAGGGTAATATTTCTCCTTCTCTCCTTCTAATTCGGTTCGTAAAAAGCTATTAAACTCTTGTGGAAAAGAAAGCAAAAATAAATAGAGTTCAAAGGTTTTATCCAATCCATCAAGCATGCGTGTTCTATATACAGCATTATTAGATCCTCCTTCACGAGAGAATCCGTATAGTGCTTGAAATGCTTTGATGCGTAAAAATCTTCGGTTCAACATAATGGATTGGAATCAACACAGGCGGCAAACGGAAAAACTAAATGTAAAGAACGTTTACCGCCTGAGCGATGTAATTTTTTTTTAATAGGTAGATTTAACCCCTGAAATATCTGAAATACGTTTTTCAGCAAGATCCATGGCCGCTTTTTGGGTATGTATATTTTGGCTAGCAGAAATTTTCAAAATCTCGAGTGTTACATCATAAATATGTTCTGCTTTTCGGTAAGCAGTTTCGCGGTTGTAACCAATATGTTCTTGATAAACATTGATTAAGCCACCTGCATTGATTAAAAAATCTGGGGCATAGGTAATTCCCATTTTCATTAAAGCGGGCCCTTGAATATTTTCGTCGGCTAATTGGTTGTTAGCAGCACCAGCAACTATTGAGCATTTTAATTTAGCAATATTGGTTTCATTTAAAATGGCACCTAAAGCACAAGGAGCAAAAACATCCACATCTAAGCCATAAATTTCTTCACCTGTTATAACAGTAGCTCCAAGGGTGCTTGCATAATGGTTTAAAATTTCAGCATTGATATCGGTAATAAACAATTGTGCACCTTCTTTGTGTAAAAATTCTAATAAATGACCACCAACTTTTCCAACACCTTGAACGGCAATTTTTTTACCACTTAAACTGTCATTTCCAAATACTTGTTTGGCACTGGCTTTCATTCCCATATAAACACCATAAGCAGTAACTGGGCTCGGATCTCCTCCCCCGCCCGTACTTTCTGGTAATCCAACAACATGACTGGTTTCCATGTGAACGTATTCCATGTCTTTGGTGGTGGTGTTTACATCCTCGGCAGTGATATATTTTCCGTTTAAATTTTCAACAAATTTTCCAAATTTGCGCATTAAAGCTTCTGTTTTAATTTTTGAAGCATCGCCAATAATTACAGCTTTTGCACCACCTAGGTTCAAACCAGAAATTGCTGCTTTATAGGTCATTCCTCTAGATAAACGCATTACATCATTGATAGCTTCGGCTTCATTGTTATAATTCCAAACGCGGGTACCACCAAGACCCGGACCTAATACGGTATTATGTATGGCAATTATGGCTTTTAGGCCAGTAGCATTGTCGTTACAAAAAACTATCTGCTCATGGTTATAAGTTGATAGTTGGGAGAAAATTTCATGTTCTGCCATAACTAGGGAATATTATTTTTTAGTGGCGCAAAAGTAAGCTTATTTTTTGTTTTACAAGTCAAAAAAAACGATAGCTAAATTTCTGTACTATTTTCTGTTATTTCGCAGTATTGAAAGCACTAGGGCATCTCAGGAAATATTTCTATCGCTACAAAACCCGACTTCTATTAGGGGTTCTTTTTGTGGCTGCCTCCAATTTATTTGCGCTGTTTCCGGCACAGCTGGTTAGAAAAGCCATTGATAAAATAAAGGATTTATTGGACCAATACCCTCAAAGTAGCTCAACTGGTAAAGGTATTTTATCTGAGGAACTCTCCGAAGCGGTTTTATATTTTACCCTTTTGGTGATTGCCTATGCCTTTATACGAGGTATATTTATGTATTTAATGCGTCAAACTATTATAGTCATGAGCCGACACATAGAATATGACCTTAAAAATGAAATATTTGACCATTACCAGAAATTGAATCAAGATTTTTATCGCAAAAATCGCATAGGTGATTTGATGGCAAGAATAAGCGAAGATGTGAGCAGAGTAAGGATGTATGTTGGTCCGGCTGTAATGTATACCATTAACCTAGTGGTAACAATTATACTGGTGCTGATTGTAATGTTTTCTGTAAATGTAAGGTTAACCTGGCTTGTTATTATGCCGCTACCTATCCTTTCGTTTGCCATATTTAAAATCAACAATCTAATTAACACAAAGAGCGATGCCATTCAAAGTCAGTTATCTGTGGTAACTTCTTTTGTGCAAGAAGCCTTTTCAGGGATACGCATCATCAAAGCTTTTGGTTCGGAGCAAGCCAACCAAATGAGCATGGAAAAGGAGACCAATTTGTACAGAGAAAAACAAATGAGTTTGGCACAAGTTGAGGCCTTCTTTTTTCCGCTTATGTTATTCTTAACTGGGTTAAGTTCAATTATCACAATTTATATTGGAGGCTTAGAGGTAATAGCTGGTAGAGGAAGTATTGGCAATATTGCCGAATTTATCATTTATGTGAATATATTGGTATGGCCTGTAACCAGTTTAGGTTATACCAGTAGTTTAATTCAAAGGGCTGCGGCATCTCAAGCAAGAATCAATGAATTTTTAAATACACAACCAACTATGGTAACAGATAGTGGTAAAGATTTTGATTTTAGGAATGAAATTACCTTCGAAAACGTAAGTTATACCTATGAAGGGAAATCCATTTCTGCAATAAAAAACCTAAGCTTTACTATTGCCAGAGGTAGCACTTTTGCCATATTAGGAACTACAGGATCTGGAAAAAGCACCTTAATTCAGCTTTTCTTGCGTTTGTTCGACCCAAGTGAAGGCAATATTAGGATTGATGGACAGGATTTGAAGGAAATTAACCTCAAGAACTGGAAGAAAAGTATGGGATATGTGCCACAAGATATCTTTTTATTTAGTGATACTATTTCCAATAATATTGCATTTGGGGTATCTCAATATGGGGGAAATTTAGGAGAAGATATTAGAAAAGCAGCAAAAATGGCCGCACTTCATGAAAACATTATTAATTTCCCAAATCAGTATGAAACAAAGGTTGGAGAAAGGGGAATTACCCTATCTGGTGGCCAAAAACAGCGAGTGGCAATAGCTAGGGCATTTATAAAAGATCCAGAAATTTTAGTAATGGATGATTGTTTGAGTGCATTAGACACAAGTACTGAGGCCCAAATATTAAAAAACATGGCTGAAATTAAAAAAAATAAGACTTATTTAATAGTAAGTCACAGGGTTTCTTCGGTAAAAGAGGCAGATAAAATTTTGGTTTTAGATGAAGGTAAAATGGTGGAGTTTGGCACACATGATGAGTTAATTCAGTTAAAAGGCTCATATAGTGACATTTACAATAAACAAATACAAGAAGAATCAAGTAATTAATGTACTTTATTGGAACACATTTTAAATGTTTTGAAAAAATGTTTTGAAAACCAATATTGAACATATATTTTGCCAACTTATAGTATAATAAATTGCATGGAGGAATTTAACAAAAACGACAATCAAGAAATCTTTTCAAAAAAGATACGGGCAGGCAAAAGAACTTATTTCTTTGATGTAAAATCTACAAGAGGTAAAGATTATTTTATTACCATTACCGAGAGCAAAAAAAGCTTTGAAGATGGCAACTTTGTAAAACACAAGATTTTTCTTTACAAAGAAGATTTTAATAAATTTACGGAGGCATTGAATGAGACTGTAAATCATATAAAAACAGATTTAATGCCAGATTACAATTTTGATGAATTTAGGCACGATTCAGTTGAAGCCTCAGAAACGAGAGAAATCCAATCTAGTTAGGATATAATTAATATTAAATAATTATATTTGCTGAGGCAATAACAATAAAACAATTATAAACAACAATAAAACATGAAAAAACTATTTAAAACAATGTTTGTGATGGCGGCTTTGACCACGTCTCTATTTTTCACTTCTTGTAAAGATGATACCACTGATCCTGCTAAAGAATCTATGGCTCCAACTTTAACAGTAAATGATGGTGTTGCCAGCACAACCGTATCTTTATCGATTGATACTATTTTCATCAAGACTTTAGCATCTGCTGATACAGATAGGAAAATCAAGAAATTAACCATCACTCGTGCAGTTACTGGTCAAAGTACCAGCACTATTAAAAGTGCTACTTATGATGCCAAAGACGTAATTTACACACACAAAGATGTAATTGCCGGTGATATTCTAATCAATGAAGGTGATGTTATTACTTATACTGTAACTGTTGAGGATGACAAAGCAAAAACAACAACTAAATCTTTCACTGCTAGTATATCTAGTGTAGCTACATCACCACAAATTTTATTAGGAGCACCTGGTAACACCAGCAACTTATTCCGTTTCTTTGGAACCGCTGATGGATTCAGGAAATATACAGCTGGAGCCACCGGAAATGACCAGGCAAGAAACAATTCTGCTAAAGTTGATTTTGTATTTTTCTACAGTACTTCAGGCAGTGTTCAAAATGCAATTTATTCTCCTGATTATGTGTTTGGAGCTGGCAATGGTTGGGATGCTGAAATTACTACTTGGCCTACAAAAAACAAAACTTTGTACAAATTAACCACCCTAACATCATCTGAGTTTGATGCAATGCAAGGAAGTAGCTTCATAACTGAGTTAGCTTTGATTGATTTTACAACAGGAACTCAAGATAGAGTTGCTAGTTTATCGGTTAACCAAGTTTTAGCATACATTAAGAAAGGTGACAATAAAAGAGGATTCATCCTTGTAGGAAACCCTGCTACCGGTAATACAGGCCAAATCTTGTTAAAAGTTAAATCTGAATTATAATATTTATTAACATACTTAAAAAGACCGCCTCATTTGAAGCGGTCTTTTTTATTTTTACGCCATGAAGAAAATTGGAGTTTTTACATCTGGGGGCGACGCCCCCGGAATGAATGCTTGTGTAAGAGCCGTGGTTAGAACTGCCATTACCTTAAATGTAGAAGTTGTAGGAATTATGCAAGGCTACAAGGGAATGATTGAAGGAGGAGAAAACTTTGTGCCCCTGAACTCGAGATCGGTTGGAAATATCATCCAAAGAGGAGGAACCATTTTAAAATCATCAAGAAGTAAAGCTTTCATGACTCTTGAAGGGAGAAAGCAAGCGCATAAAAACTTAATGGAAGAAGGAATTGAAGGGATAATTTGTATTGGTGGAAATGGTACTTTTACTGGTGCAGAAATTTTTTTTAATGAGTTTGGTATTCCATCAATTGGCGCGCCTGGCACCATTGATAATGATTTATATGGTACCGATTTAACCATTGGATTTGACACCGCCATTAATACTGCGGTAGATGCAATAGACAAAATAAGAGATACCGCTGATAGTCATGGTAGGGTTTTTTTTATAGAAGTGATGGGAAGAGATGCTGGCTTTATTGCCCTTGCTGCAACAATTGCTGGTGGGGCGGAGATGGTTATGCTGCCTGAAGTGAGAGAAGACCACCACAAACTCATTGATTTTTTTAGAAGTAGGCAACAAAGTAAAAAGTCTTTTTCAATTGTGGTGGTTGCTGAAGGTAATTTTGAAGGAGGTGCAATTGCTATTTCTAGTATGTTAAACAAAGAGATTCCTGGATTTGAATCGAGGGTAGTGATATTGGGTCATATCCAAAGAGGAGGATCTCCAAGTGCTTATGATAGGGTTTTAGCAACTAAGCTTGGCTACGGCGCTGTGAACGCATTATTGGCAGGTGAAAAGAATAAAATGGTGGGATTATTAAATAACAAAATTGCACTTACGCCATTTATTGATTCAATAAACATGAAAAAGGACTTAAATGCAGATTTATTGAATTTGATAAGTATCCTCAATAATTAGCCCGTAGGGTAATTTATCCGTTTGATATTTTTCCTGTTTTTTGGGCTATTGCCAACTTAATTCTTCTCCATTTAAAAAGAAAAAAATCCTTTTTACTATATTTTTCTTGGATGCTCAATTTTTCTTTGAAAGCATCAACTTTAAATAGGTTACTCTTGCTGCCATTGTGGACCCTGTAACTTGCAATATTTCTATTTAAAAATAACAAGGATTTGGTTGACAATAAATGTAAAATTAGTTCAAAATCGAAAGCGAATTTGTACTTTTCATCCACAAATTTTTCTCTCAGCAGGTAGGCTACATTAAAGAAACAAGCGGGCTGGAATATATTTGGCAACATGCCATTTTTAGCAATTTCGTGAAACCTTATCTGGTTACCTTGACCTTCAAGTAGCAAGATTCCATTTTCATCTATGGTTTTGCATTTCCCTAAATATATAGAAAACTCTTGGTTTACCTCGTAGGCATTCAAAATACCTTCTACAGCATTTGGTTCAAGCAAATCATCAGCATTTAAATAGGCAACCAAAGCTCCTTTACAATGTGTGAAACCAATGTTTATGGCATTGGCTTGACCTTGATCTGGTTTAGATTGCCAATATTTTAATTGATGGCTGTATTTTTCAATGATTTCTTTTGAACCATCTGTTGAGCCTCCGTCAATAATTATATATTCTATATTGGTATAAGTTTGAGCCAATACAGATTGAATGGTAGCTTCGAGCCATTTGGCTTGATTGAGGGAAGGCGTAATGATAGAAACTAAAGGCAAATCCATGTAGGCGGCAAATATACTACAGAATACCCAAATCCGATAATTCTTCTAGCTTTTTATATTTAAGGTTATGGCTTGCATGCCAGTGGTGCAATAATTCTTTTTCTTTGGTTCTGATAATTACTTTTTTTGAAGCATGGCAGTTCAACCAAAAGTCCTCATCTTCACCACCCCAAGTTTTAAACTCTTCATTTAGCCCGCCTAAATCCAAATAACTTTTTTTGTTACAAGCAAGCAATCCTTTTCCACCCCATAACATCCATTCGCCATTACCTTTTGCGTATTTGGCAGGTTTGTTCTTGTATAAATAATAAACAATTGGGAACCAAAATTCACCGTTTTTAGTATAGGAGGAGCATAATTGGACTATTTTTTTGGGTAAAGAGAAATCTGCATCACACAAGAAAATTAAATCGTGTGTAGCTTGTTTCACAGCGCGATTAAAAGCGAAAGCACGAGCAAAAGGGTGAGATTCAGAATTAAAAACAAGTTTACCATTGAACCCAAGTGCTACCTGCTTTTTAAAATCATCGTGGTTTACAGAGCCACAATCAAAAATAGAAAGCTCTATCAGTTCTTGGTTCAAACAGTTAGTTAAAGAAGGTAAAAAGTGTTGTAAAAATGTTTCTTGGCGATTGTAAATGCCCACGCAAATTGAAACGGAATGAGGCTTGTTTTTAAAAGGAGTTTGTTCAATTAAATACCTGAATAACCCTATTAAGTCATTGGTTAAGGTAAACCAACCTAGCTTTCTCTGTGGTGATTTAAATAGCCACCACAGGGAAAATTTAATCCAATTTGGAACAATGCGTTTCATGCGTTTAATTAGGTAAATTTGATGCTTTTAACAGGTTCTACCCTACTCACCATTTTTACAGGAATTAACAAAATTAGCAGGCAAATAACAAAACTGAGAAGGTTTACATACACTATATCCATCAAGTTTAATTCAATTGGCACTTGGTTGAGGTAATAGGATTTCTGGTCTAACTTTACCCAACCAAATTTAGCTTGTAAAAAAGCGAGGCTTATGCCCAGTATGTTTCCGAGTAGTAGGCCTTTGATTATAATATTTGCAGCCATCCAAAGAAAAATATTACTAATTTGTTGATCGTTAGAGCCCATGGCTTTTAGTAAACCAATCATTTGGGTGCGTTCAAGAATAAGAATAAGCAAGGCAGTAATCATGTTAATGGCAGCTACTAAGACCATCAATAATAAAATAATGACCACATTTAAATCGAGCAATCCAAGCCAATCGAATAAGGCAGGATACAAATCGAAGATGCTACTCAAACCCATATTGTAGGGAGTAATGTTAGCCAAATCATCTCTTACTTGTGAGGTTTCAGAGAATTGGTTCAAATCAATTTCGTAACCACTGATAAAATTGCTAGGCCAATTATTTAATTTTTGAACCTGGCGAATATCCACATAAGCATATAATTCATCTAATTCGCCCATACCGGTATCAAAAATTCCGCAGATTTTTAGCTTGCGCACACGTGGAGGATCTTGAATAAAGTATATAAATAAATTATCGCCTAACTTAAAGTTTAACCTGCGGGCTGTAATAGCAGAAATGATAACTTGTTGGGAAGTGCTGCTATCTTTTAAATTAGGCAATTCGCCTTCAATTAAATGTTGGGCAATAAAATACCAATGGTATTCTTTGCCAACGCCTTTTAAAACAATTCCCTCAAAAGATTCTTTGGTTTTAATAATTCCGGCCTTTGTGGCATAAGTTTGAAGGTATTTAACCCCGTTTCTTTTTTTTGCGAGGTACTCAAAAATGGTATCTCTTTCAATAGGTAAACTTTCAAAGCTGTTGTTGAGATCGAGGTGAGAAATTTGAATGGGCGAGCTAAAACCTACCAATTTATTGCGTACTTCATGTTGGTAGCCCTTTACAATCGCATTGGCTAGTATCATAACCATTACACCAATGCATACAGCGGCAAGTGCTAAGTTGATAATCAACCTTGAAAATCCGCCTCCCTTTTCATTTCTTTGGAGCGGCTTTTGGGCCATTAATCTTTTTGCTATGAAAAAACTGAAGTTCATTTTACGTTTCAAATATATACACTCGATTTGGCTTTTGTGCTTTTTCCTGTTCAACATACCTATTTCTGCTCAAATTATTGTTGGGGCATCGCAACCTGATTTGTATTTAGGTACCTTAAAAGGAAAAAAAGTAGGTTTGGTGGTGAACCAAACTTCGGTTGTGGGCAAGGATCATTTGGTAGATTTTTTGCTCAAAAACAAAATCAATATTACCTGCATATTTGCTCCTGAACATGGTTTTAGGGGAGATCATTCGGCTGGGGAAAAAGTAAAAACCACGGTAGATTCAAAAACTAAATTACCCGTATTCTCCTTGTATGGCAATTACAAAAAGCCTAAGGAAGAACAGTTAAAGAATTTAGACATTGTGGTTTTTGACATTCAGGACGTGGGGGCAAGATTTTATACTTATATCTCTACCTTACATTATATGATGGAAGCTTGCGCAGAGCAAAATAAAACTTTATTAATTTTGGATCGACCCAACCCTAATGGCCATTATGTAGATGGACCAATTTTAGATACTGCCTATAAGTCGTTTGTTGGCATGCACACTGTTCCGGTGGTTCATGGCTGCACCATTGGTGAATATGCGCAAATGATTAATGGTGAAGGTTGGCTTAAGAATGGCATTAAATGTAAAATTCAAGTTATTAAAGTAAAAAACTATTCGCACCAATCTGCCTATACATTGAAGATAAAGCCATCACCAAACTTACCAACCATGAATAGTATTTATTTATACCCGAGTCTTTGTTTTTTTGAAGGCACTAATTATAGCATTGGAAGAGGAACCAATAAACCATTTGAAAGAGTTGGTAAACCTTTGTGCACCATAGGAACTGATACATTTACGCCAAGAAATCTACCAGGAGTGGCAGAAAATCCGCCATTCGAGGGGAAGGCATGCATGGGAATTTTATTGAGTGATTATGGCCAAAATATTGCACCATTTGAAAGGAAGATAAATCTATATTGGCTCATCGACCTATATAAAAACGATACAAATAAGGATAAATTTTTTACGCCTTTTTTTGAAAAATTAGCTGGTACCAATTTACTAAGGCAGCAAATTATAGAAGGCAAAACTGAGGATGAAATTAGAAAAACTTGGCAGGCAGGGCTAAAGAAATATAGGGCAATTCGCCATAAATATTTGCTTTATTCTGATAAGGAATAAGCAATTTTACAGCATATTCATCATTTTCAGCACCTTCTCAACATCTTCAGGCGTATCAATACAATGGCTATCAAAGGCGGTTTGAACCAACTTAATTTTAAACCCATTTTCTAACCAGCGCAATTGCTCTAAACTCTCGGCCTGCTCTAATGCGGAAGGCTTTAATTGTGTGAGTTGTTCTAAAACATCGGCCCTGTATACATACATGCCCACATGACGAAAGTATGGATGGTGTTTGTGCCATTCTGTTTGGGGAACCCCTTTAATAAATGGGATTACCATTCTACTGAAAAACAAAGCCTCATTGGACGTATTCATAACTATTTTAACTTCACCACTATCGAAAAGAATATCATGGTTATCAACAGGAATCATTTGAGTGGCAAGTTCTGTATGGCCATCGCAAACACCTGCCAATTGATTAATTTGTTCTGGATTGATAAATGGCTCATCCCCTTGAATATTTATCACGTAATCAAAAGGTTTGCCGTAATTAACTAAAGCTTCAAAACAACGATCGGTTCCACTAGGATGATTTTCTTTTGTTAATACCACAGTTGCCCCAAAAGACTGGGCATGCGCTAATATTCTTTGGTCGTCTGTAGCAATAATAACCTCGGTGAGTTTGGAGGCTAATATTGTTTGTTCATAAACTCTTTGGAGCATGCTTTTACCTTTAATTTCTATAAGAGGTTTGCCTGGATACCTGGTACTGGCATATCTAGCTGGAATAATTCCGATTATTTTCATTCAATAAATACTATTATGCAACAAATATACAATAAACGAGGTTTGTATAGAAAGGTAACAATTTCTGATTTTTTAACTAAACTTGTACAATGTATAAATTATTGATTTGGTTTTTACTTTTCATCGCCTTTAAACCTATTGGGGCGCAGGTTTATGAGAACAATACGTTTGACCCAAAAGTTCAAACTATTTTATTTGGTAAAACAGGCACCGACGATAGGTACCCAATTATTAATTTTAACACCCAAGAAGTGCTCAAGTTGAGTTTTGACATATTGGGAAATCAAAATGAAAATTTACAATATACTTTTATTCATTGCGATGCCAATTGGAATCAAACAAATTTGAACCAAAGTGAATATTTAAATGGGTTAACTTTCGACAATATTTCAAATTTTAGTTTTTCTACAAATACCTATTCAAAGTACGTTCACTATAATATTTATATTCCAAATGAGAATATGAAGCCAAGAATCTCTGGCAATTATATAGTAAAGGTATTTAGGAATTTTGATGAAGAAGATTTGCTATTTACGAGAAGAATGTTGGTGTTGAGTAATTCCACCCAAATTGAAGCGAAGGCAAGGCCGGCGTCGCTATCGGAATTTAGGTATAGCAAACAAGAGATAAATTTTTTGGTTGAAGTAAACCCCAATATAGTGGTAAACCCAATGGAAGATGTAAAAGTGGTTTTGATGCAAAATAGCAGGTGGGACAATGCTATTATGGGATTAAAGCCGCAGTTTTTGTCGAATAACAAACTAGATTATTCCTATTTGGATAAAACGCTTTTTAATGGAGGCAATGAATTTCGGTTTTTTGATATTCGTCAGCTCAGACAATTCTCTACCAATGTGAGGAGTAAAAGAACGGATACGGTGGTGCATGTGATGTTAAACCTAGATGAAAGTAGAGGTGCCAATCAATATTTTACCTATATAGATTATAATGGAAAAAGGTTAATCCAAAATAAGGAAGGAAGTAACTCAGATATTGATGGGGATTATGCGTATGTAAACTTTTACTTATCTGCAGCAATGGGGGTTCCTCCAGATGCCGAAGTTTATGTTTTTGGAGAGTTTACAGATTGGCGTTTACAACCTCAATATAAAATGTATTATAATAAAAGTAGGCAGCGGTATGATTTGGAAGTTCCCATGAAGCAAGGCAGGTTTGAGTACAGTTATGCCATAAAAAACGAAGAGAAAAAACCAGATGAAACCGCCATAGAAGGCAATCATTCGGAGACTGAGAATGAATACATGGTATTGGTTTATACCCGAAATATAAGGTTCCATTATGATGAGTTAATTGGCGCAAAATTGTTTTATAGCATTACACCTCCTTAATTTAAAATATAACGCAGTAACCTCACAAATTTTATCAAAAATAGAAAGCTACAAACTATAGAAAAGCCAAATAAGGCACATCATAATTATTATGAAAAAAAACAGATTTTATAATTGTATTTCAATGGTTTGCATATCCATTTTACTTTTTTCTTGCGGAGAAAAAAAGGAGGAAAGCCCAAGTGGATTTATACTTTCGGGTAAAATTGACAACGCAGCGGCTATTCAGCAAGTAAGTATACATGAAATTACGCCAGGTGGGCTTATAATGATAGACACAGCAAATTTGGATGCGGCCGGGAATTTTCAATTAAATGGTCATATTCCGGAAAAAACTTTTTGCGTAGTGCGCTTTGCTAAAGGGGATGTGATTCTGCTATTAGACACCAATTCGCAATTTTTTTTAAATATAGATTTAAACAAAATTGAATCCTATAGCATTGGGCAATCCAAAGAAAATGAGGAATTGAAGCAACTTTACTTAATTAATAATACATTTTTGAAAAGTAGTGAAACCATTAATGAAAGATTTTCTGCATATACAGATACTACATTAACCAACCAAGTTCAAGAAGAAATTAGGTTTGCCTTTGATAGTTTGCAAGACTCTCACAAAATTGCCATTCAAGAATATGTTGGAAGCTTAAACAATTCTATGGTTCCCTATTTTGCTACGAGTTTCCTATTACCTGAGGCAGATTTGTCTTTTTTAAAATCCATTGATGATTCTCTATACAACAAATTTTCTAGCTCTAAATATGCCAACCAATTGCATCAGAAAATTGCTTTATTAGAGAAAACCGCAGAGGGAAATCCTGCGCCAGATATTATTTTAAACGATCCATTTGGCAAAAAAGTTGCATTGTCATCCTTCATTGGGAAAGTGGTATTAGTAGATTTTTGGGCCAGCTGGTGTGCACCTTGCAGAAAAGAAAACCCAAAAAATGTAGCCTTGTATCAAAAGTACAAAAATTCGGGATTTGAAATATTTGGTGTAAGTTTAGACGAAAACCGAGATGCTTGGATTAGCGCAATTAATAAAGACCAATTATTGTGGACACATGGTTCTGACCTTCAAAAGTGGAATTCACCTATTGTAAGTATTTATAATATTGATGCCATTCCTTACACCGTTTTGGTAGATAAGGAAGGTAAAATAGTAAGTAAAAAATTGATAGGTAAAAATTTAGAGTTAAAACTCAAGGAAATATTTGGCTTTTAGGGTAAGTGCTTAACTTAATTTTAACATTATCATAACATTAGGATAAGTTAAATAGCGCATTATTACATAAAAATTATACAAAAATGGAAAAGGTAGCAAAAATATTGGTTGTAGATGATGAATCGGATATTATTGAGTTTATTTCTTATAATTTGAAGAAAGAAGGCTACATTGTATACACTGCAAGCAATGGAAAAGAAGCATTACCTATAGCTAAAAAGGTAAGACCAGATTTAATTTTATTGGATGTAATGATGCCTATTATGGATGGTATAGAAACTTGCACACAAATTAAGGCTGATCCAGATTTTGCAAAAACTTTTGTGGTATTTTTAACTGCAAGAGCAGAAGAATACTCAGAAATTGAAGGATTTAATGTTGGTGCTGATGATTACATTGCAAAACCTATTAAACCGAAGGTTTTACTCACTAGGTTAAATGCTATTCTAAGGAGAAAAGAGAAGGAAATAATAGCACCTTCAATTGCGGTAAAAGACCTAATTATTGATAGAGAATCATTTATGATTATTAGAGGAGATCAAAAAATTCAATTGGCTAAAAAAGAGTTTGAATTATTGTTCTTGCTAGCCACCAAACCAGGAAAAGTGTATACTAGAGAGTATATTTTAGAAAAAGTTTGGGGAGAAGAAGTAATGGTAGTAGATAGAACCATTGACGTTCACATTAGAAAAATTAGAGAGAAAATTGGAGATGATTACATTGGCACTGTTAAGGGAGTTGGATACAGATTTGAAGTATGATTAGAAACCCAAAACCTATAGATGTTGCCTTTTTAATTTCCTTAATTCTTTCGGTAATTCTTGGCGTGGTTTCATTCTTAATTGCTGAATGGGAATTCATCAATTCGGTTATAATATTCACGCTTTGCTTTGGATTATCCTTCTTTTTGTTTTTTTATACATTAGAATTCTTTATTTATAGAAAAATAAAGCTCATTTATAAAACAATACACAGCTTAAAAACCCAAAAATACGATGCTGTATTGGGGAATTTTGATTGGGATAAGGATCCTATTACCGAAATGAACAAAGAGGTAATTAAATGGGCTAGAGACAATAAAATTGAAATTGAGCAATTAAAGAAATTGGCAGATTTTAGGAAGGAGTTTTTGGGCAATGTTTCTCATGAGCTTAAAACACCCATTTTTAATATACAGGGCTATATTCATACCTTGATTGATGGCGCCCTTGAAGACCCACAGGTTAATACCCGATTTTTAGAAAAGGCAGCTAAAAGTGCTGATAGGTTAAGCGATTTAGTGGCAGATCTCTTATCCATTTCTCAGCTTGAAAGTGGAGAATTGACCATGGAAATGGAAAGATTTGATATTACCCCTTTGGTTAAAGATGTATACGAACAATTGAGCAATTCTAAGGTGCAACTGCTTGTCAAGGATGGTTGCAATGTTCCTTTTTACGTTTTTGCAGATAAATATAGGATCAGACAGGTATTGGTAAATCTTGTTATAAATTCAATTAAATATGGCAAAGAGGAAGGCACAACCACCGCTGGATTCTACGATATGGATGAGAATATTTTGATCGAAATTGCTGATAATGGCGCTGGAATTGAACATGAGCACCTCAACAGAATATTCGAACGATTTTATAGAATAGATAAAAGTAGAAGCAGAGAAAGTCAGGAAGGTGGAACAGGACTTGGGTTGGCCATTGTAAAACATATTATTGAGGCGCATCACCAAACATTAAATGTAAGGAGCAATATTGGAACTGGAACAACATTTGGCTTTACTTTAAAAAAATCTACGCAATAAGGCATAAATAGCCAAAATAATTTCAATAGCTATTTTTCATTAACCTCATAATCAATGGATATAAACATCACCAATAAAAAATGTTGGCAGTGTGGTCTAAAAATATATATTTGCCTATGACCTATAAATTTTATAACAATGGTTAAGAGTTCCAAGAAAAAAATCCGCATGGAGTTTGAGATAAAAGCATCACCTTCGATGTTGTTCAATTATATCAGTTCTCCATCTGGATTATCGCAATGGTTTTGCAATGATGTTGACATTTATAACAACTTTTACAAGTTTAAGTGGGATGGAGATGAAGTAATAGCTGAATTACTTAAAAAAGTGGCATTGAAAGGAGTTAAATTTCGTTGGAAAGATGCTCATATCGACGAATATTTTGAACTAGAAATACAACAAGATGAGTTAACAGATGATGTTGCATTGGTGGTTACAGATTTTGTTGAACCAGAAGACGAAAAAAATTCAATCCTTCTTTGGGAAAACCAAGTACACGAATTAAAAACACTTTTAGGAGGTTAATATTAATTCCTTATACTTTTCATAAAACCCGTTAGCTTCTTCAAAAAGGTTATCGGGTTTTTTCATTTCAAAAGTGTGCACCAATTTAAAATAAGTTTTGGCTGTTAATGCTGCTTTTTCTATGTTGGATAACTCAGCCACGCTTTTAAAATGCTGAGAGCTAAAGTCATTTTCCCAAAGGTTATCACCTACCAAAACAAGTGTATTAGGCTGGCTCAAGCTTAATATTTTATCAATTGTATTTTTATAAAGGTTGGTTCGAACCAAAACTTGACAAGAAAAAGGCTTTCCCCACCAAAAAAGTGTTCTAAAAACGAAAGGGAAATTGGGACCGCTTATTTTGGGAAAATCCAAAACCAAATATGGGAGGTTCTGATAATTTTCTCCAGCACTTATTTTATAGTTCAAATGTGGCTGATTATCTTGCATTTGAGAACCCAAATCTGCAAGTTGCGCCTTTATTTTTTCTATGGCACCCTTTTTGAGAATTGGGTACCAAGTGTCCGATATTAAATTGAATTCGTCATTATTCAATTTATTTGTCGATTTTTGTTCCATTCTGTCAAATATAATCAAGCGTGAAGAAGTTCTATCTGTTCATCATCAAAAATTACTTAAAAGCATTTTTGCCCACATTTTTAATTGTGATGCTGATCCTAATATTGCAAGTTATTTGGCTGTATGTAGATGAACTTATTGGCAAAGGGCTCGATGCTTTGATCATTGGAGAGTTGCTTTTTTATTTTTCGGCCAGTTTAATTCCACAAGCCCTGCCCCTATCCATTTTACTTTCTTCCATTATGACATTTGGCAACTTAGGAGAAAGTTATGAATTGGTAGCGGCAAAAGCATCTGGCATTTCAATTTGGCGCATGTTTAGACCCATGTTTGGGGTTATGTTAATTGTTGCCTTATTTGGATTTTTAGTATCTAACGTTTTGATCCCACAAGCCAACTTAAAAAGAGGCTCTTTGTTATATGACGTTAGACAACAAAAGCCATCATTAGCCATCAAGGAAGGTGTATTTAGTCAAGACATTCCGGGAATAACATTGAGGGTTGGTAAAAAAGATAGAAAGTCTGGTGAACTGAAAGACTTGATTATTTACGACCAAAGAGAAAGTCAGTTGCACCCCGTTATTATTTTTGCCAAACGTGGCACCATGACCATGAGCGAAGACAAGCGGTATTTGCTTTTAACCTTGTTTGAAGGCGGCAGGTATGAGGAGTTAGAAAAACTAAAAGGGTATTATTATTCTCAGCAACATTCTACCATGACTTTTAATGAGGAGCGGATTGCTTTTGATATGAATAGTTTTAAATTTAACCGAACTGATGAAAGTTTGTTTAAGCACCATTGGGAAATGTTAAATGTTTTAGAGTTACAAACTGCAAGTGATTCATTAGATATTTTGGCGGTAAACAAATACAAAGAACTAAGAGGATTTATTCAACCTTATTACTACTTTTCAAAATCAAAATCTGACAGCTTTCAAGGTGCAAGTAATACCAAATTGATTGCAGTTAAAACAAAAGAACCAGACATTACCAGTCATTTCAACAAAATCCCTACTGCTACTATTTATGCAAATGCAGCGAACAGTGCTAGGAGTGTTAAAAACATCATAGAATATAGTCTTGGAGAGTTTGCAGAATTAACAAAGTTAAGAGCACGACATAGAATAGAATGGCACAGGAAATTTATCTTATCTGTTGCATGTATTGTGATGTTTTTTATTGGAGCGCCATTGGGGTCAATCATACGCAAAGGTGGGTTTGGATTACCCATTGTTATATCTGTTTTGTTATATGTTAGTTACCACATTGTTTCTTTATCTGGCGAAAAAGCCGCTAAAACAGAGGCTTGGTCGCCTATGATGGGCATGTGGCTTGGAATTTGGGTCTTTATTCCATTGGGATTTTTTATTACTTATCAAGCGGCAAATGACGCTGCATTATTTGATAAAGGTTTGTACATGGGCATTGTTAAAAAGATTAAAGCCCTATATAAAAAGAAAGATTCAATTAAATTTGTTAGTCTTTAATGTGCCATATTTGATTTAATATTGTGAACAAAGGATGAATTGGATTGAACAAATAAAAAATAAGATCGGTAGGAATTTACTTCAACGTGCTTCATCGATAAGAGATATGAAGCACCCGATTCCCTCTTTTGAATCTATTCAAGAAATCGGAATCATATACCATGCTGGCCATAAAGACAATGAAGAACAAGTCAACCGAATTGCTCATTTTTTGAGGGAGCAAGGTAAAAAGGTATGGATGATGGGATTTGTGGATGCTAAAACGCTGCCTTATAATAAAAAATTTCATATCAGTTCGGAGTATTTTTGGAAGGAAAAACTCACTTATTTTAACCTGCCAAATCCTAGTTTAATTGGGAACTTTGTTACCCATAAATTTGATTTGGTGATGAATTTATATTTTGAAAGTGATCTGCCTTTGCAGGGTTTGAGTAATTTGTGTGAAGCAAAATATGCCATGGGCGCTAATGTGTTTGGGGGGCTTCATTACAATGACAGTTTAATAGATACCGGGGCAGATCATACCATTCAAAATTTAGCAAGCCAAATGGTTCATTATTTAAAAGTAATTAACCAAAAATAAGTGAAGGAAGCAATGGAGGAGAATACAATTTCAAAGAATGAACTACCCCTGATGGAACATTTTTACACGCTACAAGGAGAAGGTTATTACACAGGCAGAGCAGCATATTTTTTAAGACTTGGGGGTTGTGATGTTGGCTGCGTTTGGTGCGATGTAAAAGATAGTTGGGATGCCAGTAAACACCCAATGATTAACATCCATAATATGGTAGAATGGGTAAAAGATTCGGGTACAGAAATGGCTGTTATTACAGGTGGTGAGCCATTGATGCATCAATTAGACTTGTTAACCCAAGAACTAAAATTAGCTGGCATAGAAACCAATATAGAAACCTCGGGTGCTCATCCAATGAGCGGCCATTGGAATTGGATTTGTGTTTCGCCTAAAAAATTTAAAGCACCATTACCAGAGGTTTTAGCTAAGGCCGATGAATTGAAGGTAGTAATATTTAACAAAAGCGATTTTGATTGGGCAGAAAAGCATGCCTCAATGGTGCCTTCAAATTGCCTTTTATACTTACAACCAGAGTGGGATCAAGCCGAAAAAATACTACCACAAATTATTGATTATGTAAAGCAAAATCCCCAGTGGCGAATTAGTTTACAAACCCACAAATTTTTGCAGATACCTTAATTAATTTTAGCGATATTCAACTTTCAAAGCCTCCACCACTTTAGCTACAGCAGGGCAAATGAGGCTATTTTCGTAGGTGATTTTTAGTTTTTGTAATTGGTCCTTTTGTTGGGTATGTGGGTATTCTCGGCAAGCATTTGGTCGGGCATTGTAAACAGTGCAGTAATGGTCTGAACCTAAGAAAACACAAGGCATTTGCTTAAAAACATAATCTTGGTCTTCATCAATTTTTAAATACTTTTCCGCAAAAATAGCAGGACGTAATTTTACTTCTTTGGCCAATCGGTCGATGTCTTTATTGAGCAGTAAAGGACCTATAGTTTTGCAGCAGTTGGCACATTGCAAGCAATTTATTTCCTCAAAAGCCTTGTCGTTTAATAAGTTAACGGTTTGATCCAAATTATTAGGTCTTTGCATCTTGAGTTTTTCTAAAAACTTTTTGTTTTCAGCTTTATTCTTGTTTGCAGTGGCTAATAATAATTGGTAATCCTTTAGCATAAATAGATAGCTTCCTAATTAATTTCGTGGCCCATTTTATCTCTTTTGGTAGCCAAGTATTTTTTATTGTGAGGATTAGCCTTTACGGCAAGTTCAACGTTTTCAACAATCTCCAAACCATAACCAATTAGGCCAGCACGTTTGGTTGGGTTATTGGTCATTAAGCGCATTTTTTGAATACCCATATCACGTAATATTTGTGCACCAACACCATAATCGCGTTCATCCATTTTAAAACCCAATTTAAGGTTGGCATCAACTGTGTCAAAACCTTGCTCTTGCAACTTATAAGCCTTCAGTTTATTGACTAAACCAATACCTCTCCCCTCTTGGTTTATGTATAACACTAAACCTTTACCTTCTGCCTCAATCATTTCCATGGCCTTGTGCAATTGATCACCACAATCGCAGCGCATAGAATGGAATATATCGCCAGTAATGCAAGAAGAATGCACCCTAACCAATACAGGTTCATTTTCTTCCCATCGACCTTTTTGCAAAACAATGTGTTCTTCGCCAGTATCTATTTGCTTATAAGCAGTTAACACAAAATCGCCATATTTTGTAGGCATATCAATAGAAATAAGTCGTTGAATCAAAGATTCTTTTTCCAAACGGTATGAAATAAGGTCTTTGATGGTCACCAATTTCATATCAAATTTTTCGGCAATCTTTATTAAATCTGGCACGCGAGCCATGGTGCCATCCTCGTTGAGAATTTCAACAATACAACCAGCAGGTTCAAAACCAGCTAAACGAGCAAAATCTATGGCAGCTTCTGTATGTCCAGAACGCCTTAAAACACCATCTGGACGAGCCTTTAACGGAAAAATATGTCCAGGTTTACCGAAATCCTCTGGTTTGCTATTTGGGTCGATTAAAGCTTGAACTGTTTTGGCTCTATCTTGGGCAGAAATACCTGTAGTGCATCCTTTTCCTAATAAATCTACCGAAACTGTAAAAGGAGTTTCGTGCAAGGTGGTATTATCGGTAACCATTAAATCGAGTTTAAGCTCATTGCACCTGCTCTCTACTAAAGGTGCACAGATGAGTCCTCTGCCCTCTCTGGCCATAAAATTAATAATTTCGGGCGTAACATTGCGCGCAGCAGTAAGGAAATCACCCTCATTCTCGCGATCTTCATCATCCACAACGATAATCATTTTACCGTTTTTTATATCCTCAATGGCCTCCTCTATGGTATTGAATTTAAACATTTTGCTAAAAAGTAAGCCACAAATATAAGACCTAAGTTACATTTATTCAGAAATCAAAAGTTATACCCGCAACATTATTGATTCACACCGCCATTTTTTTATTAGTTTTTGGTTTGAACCAAACTTTACTGCGGGCAACAAAACTAAAAAACTTACCTTGCGCCCATGAATTATTTAAGGGCAGAAAATCTGTCGAAACGCTTTGGTGAAAGGGTACTTTTTGAAGAAATCTCTTATACATTGGTAAAAGGCAGCAGGGTTGCCATGATTGCTAAAAACGGAACGGGCAAAACTTCTTTGCTTAATATACTGACGCTCAACGATGAACCAGATAGCGGAAAGGTTGTCATAGACAAAAATATTAAGTGGGCTTATTTGGCTCAAGATCCGCAATTCAACCCCACAGATACTGTTTGGGAGGCAGTTTTTAACTCCGACAATGAAGTTTTAAAAGCAGTTGCCGAATACGAATGGTGTATTGAAGAATTAGAAGAAAAGCCAGAAGACACTGCCTTGCAAAATAGGTTACAGGTTGCCATGGAAATGATGGACAACATGATGGCTTGGGATATTGAGGCGAGGGTGCATACCATTTTAACGCAATTAAACCTTCATCATCATTTACATCATACGGCAGATCAATTAAGTGGCGGACAAAAAAAGCGATTGGCCTTGGCTAGGGTATTGATTCAAACGCCAGATATGCTTATTTTGGATGAACCAACCAACCACTTGGATATTCCTATGATTGAGTGGTTAGAGGCTTATTTAAAATCGCAGGATGTTACCTTGTTGTTGGTAACACATGATAGGTATTTCTTGGACAATGTTTGCACCGAGATTATTGAAATGGATTTGGGTCAGCTTTTTATTTATAAAGGCAATTATGCCTACTTTTTAGAAAAGAAAGAGCAGCGAGAAACCTACCAAGCCAAAGAAGTAGATGAGGCCCGCAAATTGGCCCGCAAAGAGTTGGAATGGATGCGCAGACAGCCAAAAGCAAGAACAACCAAATCGAAAAGTAGGATTGATGCCTATTATGAAACCAAAGAAAAAGCATCGTTTAGAAAAGATGATTCCCAGGTAGAAATACAAATGCAAATGAAGCGCATGGGAAACAAAATTTTAGAAGTACAACAACTCTATAAAAACTATGGCAAACTAAAAATTGCTGAAGACTTTACTTACCTATTTAAACCAGGAGAACGCATTGGTGTTATTGGTAAAAACGGGGTTGGCAAGTCTACTTTCCTTAACATGCTACAAGGCTTGGAGAAACAAGATTCTGGTAAAATTGTAAAAGGCGATACCATTAAGTTTGGGTATTATGGTCAGGAAGGCCTACAAATAAAAGAAGACAAACGCGTTTTGGAGGTTATAACCGACATTGCAGAATACCTAGAAGTTGGCAAAGGCGTTAAGCTATCTGCCATTGCCTTACTAAAAATGTTTTTGTTTGATGCCAAAAAATTGCACAACTATGTGAGCTCATTGAGTGGTGGTGAAAAAAGAAGGTTATACTTACTAACCATTTTAATGGAAAAGCCTAACTTCTTAATTCTGGATGAACCTACAAATGATTTAGACATAGAAACGCTTAATGTTTTAGAAGAGTTCTTAGAGGGATTTGAAGGTTGCATTTTGGTGGTTACGCACGACCGATATTTTATGGATACCTTAGTTGAGAAGCTTTTTGTTTTTGAGGGAGAAGGGTACATCCGCGATTTTAATGGTAATTACCAAGATTACTTGAACGAGTTAGAAGAAAGAAAACTGGCAGCTTATAACACTAAGCAAGAATCTTTGAAACCGAAGGTGGAGGTCAAAGTAGAAGTTGCCAAGCCTTTAGAAAAGAAGAAACTAAGCTTCAAAGAGCAACGTGAGTTAGAAGAGCTGGAAGTAGATATGGCAACACTCAATACCCGCAAAACGGAAGTTGAAACCATGCTAAACCAAGGAAGCGAAAGTCATGAAACACTCACGAACTGGAGCAATGAGATAGA
>CANKQY010000039.1 GCA_947485745.1 Bacteroidota bacterium | reverse complement strand
TTGTGACCATCCCAATTAAAAACCCAACGCCAATTATAATTGCTAACGGCTCTTGAATATTGGCAGGCCATAAAATCACAATTCGCTTCTTCGATGGCCAAACGTTGCAATGAACCTAAAGAATTTGGAGAAATAAAATAAAAAATACCATGACTGTATTCATGAATAATTACATCGGCATCTTCGGCATCTGGCACGCCTCCTGTTCCAAAAAACAAAGCGGGATTGGCATTGGAGTATGAAAACCTAGATTGATCTTGTCCTTGATAAGCGGTTGGATCAACCCGAATAATAAACATAGAATCAAGGGAAATGCCTATGGTTGATAAGTATTTGCGAAGGTTACCAATATGATACAGACAATTCATTTCCCTAAATTGGCTATTGCTTCTGGTAAAGTTAAAGTTGGCCAATTTAGATTTAAAAACTGTTTGAGCAGGCGTTTCTAAATCTTCAATAATTACATAAGGAGATTGGGCAAAAAAAGTATCGTTCTTTAAAAACAAATTAACGTCTACTATTTTAAGTTCAGCAGTTAACTCTGGGGCATCTGCACCATTATAGTTCTTATACAAACCACCTTGTCCGTAAGCTTTTTGTGCCGAGGTGAGTGGATCTGGATTAAATACTTTTGTTTTAACTAAGGTATCTTTGCCAGCATATAAATCTAAGTTTTTTATACCTAATAAGCTCCCATTTTCAGCCAAAAGGTGTTCTTCCATTTCACCCATTTTATTAGTAATTACTAATACCCTCACAGATTGCCATGTATTATTTTGTAATAAATAGGCAATTTCTTTTTGGGGTATATCCTTCAACATTTTAGAAACAGGTAATAAATGATAGATAGGTATTAATGAATTAAAAACACTCAGTATTTGGTAATCTTTAGATAGGTTTACTTTAATACTAGCACCATAAACATTTGCTCCTTGGTGTTTTTGAAGAAAAGTGATATGAAATCCAATTTCACTTTCCCTAGCAGCAACTAATTCAATTTGATTTTGATTGATTAGGAGCCAAGCATTTTGGGAAACCACTCTATCAAATGCAAGCTGAGCCGGCGATGTAGGCGTATTTTTTGTGCTTGCAGAAAGGCCGTTGGCAAAACCCAAAAGTATGAATGATATTATAAGCAAGAAAGCTTTAAAACATTGTACTTTACCTTTTAAAAATTTACTAAACATATGTAACTTCTTTTTCAATTTTATCAAATAAGTCCTAAGTATAGAAGGCAGCTAATACAACTTCTTTTCTACTGGGTATTACTTCAAAGATAATACCTTGCTGCGATTTCTTCTGAATCAATAGCGAAAATAAAAGCAAAAACTTACTTCCTTTATCTTTAAATTCTTCAAAAGCAGGCTCATCAATTGTGTAAAATAAATAGGGGTAACTCATGAAAAAGAAATAAGTAAAATGGCCAAAATTGCTAGGCTCAAACCGAAAATATTTTGTTTACTGAGGTGTTCTTTAAATGCCAATAAAGCAATAAGTGTAGAAAGAGCAACTATCCCAATATTGTTAATTGGAAATATAAAAGAAGCAGGAAAAACCCCTAAGGTTTTAATCAAAAAATACATGCTAAAGTAATTAGGAATACCCAATAAAAATCCCCACAGAATTGCTTTACTGTTTAACTTCAATTTCATCAAAAAAAGCAATAGAATACCAGAAATAAATGCAAAAAAGAAAGCGGCGGTAACTATATCATCGGCTGAAAATGGTGGAATAAAATGCTCCTCTGTGTAATTTAACAAGGTATCAATGCTGCCACTTCCTAAAAAAACTAAAACAGGTAAAAACCACAAACGGCCAATATTTTTACCATCAACCTGCTCTTTTCTACTGATAAAAAATACAGCAATCATTGAAACCATTATGCCAATTATTTTTAAAGCGTTGAGCGGTTCATTATAAAGTAGCCAAGCCATTAAAACAGGCACAACCACTGATAATTTAGCGGCAACCATACTAGCAGAAATACTTATTTTTTGGGCTGTTAATGCAATACAATAAAAAATTACAATAAATAATAATCCTAAAACCAGCGCTAAATAAATCCATTCCGAATTCCAAACAGCTCTGGTCCAAAGGGCGTTTTCGGCATAAAAACTTCCTATAATGGTGCAGGTAAAATAGTTCACAATTATTGCCTGAAAGGTATCCACCTTTTTCATCTCAAACACCTTAAAAAAGCTAACTGTTACCGAAGAAAAAACGACACTTAATAGCAAAAAAATCATAGGTTACGGTATTGGGTCATTTGAATATTATCTAAGTTGTCTTGTTGAATAATTTTTCCAAAAATAATTGGCGCTTTAATTCCGTTGGAAATGTTTTTTGGCGAATAGAATACAATTGCTTCATTCCATAAATTATGTAAAATAAGATGATTGAGTAAAGTTGCTCCTCCCTCCACTACTATGCTTTGTATGTTATATTTAACCAATAAATCTAAAAGCTGTTTGAACCAATCCTCTTTAAAATTGAGTTTTAAAAAGGTATTATTTCCATCTACTTCCTCTTTAATGGCATTTACTATGAATGTTTTTTGTGATTGATCGAATAGTTTTAAACTCCCATGCAAACGCAAGTGTTGGTCGAGCACAATTCTTGCAGGCGCCCGCCCTTCAAAGGCCCTATTATTAAGAGCTGGATTATCCGTTAAAGCAGTATTAGTTGCAACCATAATAGCATCTTCTTGGGTTCGCCATTTGTGTACTAATTTTTGAACCAACATGCCCGTAATATGCCTTTCTTCTTCAAATTTTTCGGCACTCATTTTATTGGCATCCGGAGAAATAAAACCATTTCTGGTTTGTGCCCATTTTAAAATTACATAAGGTTTGTTATGGGTATAAAAATGGATGAACCTTTTATTGAAATCTAGGCATTGTTCATTTAAAACATTTAACTCCACCTCAATTCCTGCGGCACGCAATAAAGCGATGCCATTCCCCGCCACAAGCGGATTTGGGTCAAGCATGCCCACTACTACTTTTTTAATATTGTGCGATATAATAAGGTGAGTGCAAGGTGGTGTTTTGCCAGTATGTGCGCAAGGCTCTAAATTCACATATAAGGTAGCCTCTGGTATTAACTTTCTTTTTAATACTGAGTTGATTGCGTTTACCTCAGCATGCGCATGGCCAAATTTTTGATGCCATCCTTCTCCAATAATTTGGTTGTTATGAACCAAAACTGCTCCCACCATTGGGTTTGGGGCCACCTGTCCTGCTCCCAAACGAGCCAATTCTATGCAACGTAGCATCCAAAATTCAGTAGCATTCATAGTGAACGAATTTACACATCAAGTTTGAAAATAAAAGGCAAAAAAAAACGCTGGCAAATTTACCAGCGTTTTTATTTATTCATTATGCTTCCTTCATAAAATCATATTCATATTTCACTGGCGGAACAAAAGTTTCTTTGATGGTTCTTAAACTAACCCAGCGCATTAAATTGATCATTGCACCGGCTTTATCATTGGTACCACTTGCCCTGGCACCACCAAATGGTTGCTGACCAACTACCGCTCCAGTTGGCTTATCATTGATGTAAAAATTACCCGCCGCATTTCTGAGTTTCCAAGTAGCCAATTCTAATGCGTACCTATCCTGACCCAAAATAGCTCCTGTTAAAGCGTATTCAGAAGTTGAATCAACTAAATCTAACGTTTCTTCAAACTTATCAGCATCATAGACGTAAATAGTAAGCACTGGTCCAAACAACTCCTCACACATAGTTGTGTATTTAGGGTCTTTGGTTACAATAATGGTTGGGTCAATAAACCAACCTTTAGATTTATTGTAGGTACCGCCAGCTATGATTTCGCATGAGGCATCTTTCTTCGCATCATCAATGTATTGCGCCAATTTATCAAATGATTTTTCATCGATAACCGCATTCACAAAATTCCTAAAATCTTCAACAGGACCAACACTAATAGAAGCAATTTCTTTGACTAATTTTGCTTTTACTTCTTCCCAAACATTAGAAGGTACATAAGCACGCGAAGCCGCAGAACATTTTTGTCCCTGGTATTCAAAAGACCCACGAATGATAGCGGTAACAAGGGTATCAATATGCACCGATTTGTGTGCAACAATGAAATCCTTTCCGCCAGTTTCTCCAACTATTCTTGGATAAGTTTTGAATTTATGGATATTGTTTCCAATGGTTTTCCAAATACTTTGAAACACGCCTGTTGAACCTGTGAAATGAATTCCCGCAAAATCTGCATGGTTAAAAATAACCTCAGCTGCAACTGGTCCGCTAGGGTAAATTAAATTGATTACACCATCTGGCACACCCGCTAATTTAAAAATCTCCATCAATACATTGGCCGAATAAACCTGTGTATTGCTTGGCTTCCAAACAACCACATTACCCATCATGGCTGCAGATGCAGGCAGATTACCAGCAATGGCGGTGAAATTAAATGGTGTTAATGCATATACAAAACCTTCAAGAGGCCTGTATTCAATTCTATTCCAAATTCCTTTGGCTGATTGAGGTTGAGTGGCATAAATTTCGCTCATAAACAACACATTGAATCTCAGAAAATCAATGAATTCGCAGGCACTATCTATTTCTGCTTGGTAGGCATTTTTGCTTTGACCCAACATGGTAGCGGCATTTAATTTTGCACGGTACGGACCAGCAATTAAATCGGCAGCTTTTAAAAATATGGCAGCTCTTTGTTCCCAATTAAGTGCTTCCCATTTGGGTTTAGCGGCTAAAGCAGCATTGATTGCAGCTGTAACATGGCTGGCATCACTCACATGGAATTTTCCAAGAATGTGCTGGTGATCATGCGGAGGACGAATATCCATTGTGTTTCCACTTCTCACTTCTTCACCGCCAATATACATAGGTATATCAAGTTGCATGCTTCTTCCATCTTGCAAGGCATCTTTTAAGGCTTTGCGCTCTGAACTGCCTGGTGCATAATTTAAAACCGGTTCATTAACCGGCGTAGGAACTTTAAAAAACCCGTTCATAGTTAAATATTTTTATTGATTTAAATTCACAAATAAGTTTGCAAATTTAAGCGTATAAATTAACATTAACAGAAACTCTTTTAAACAAATAGAAATGTGGCAAATACCTATCAAACAATTGAGGAGTTACTCTTTAAAAACCTGGTTGTCATGGTTAATTTTGCATTGTTTGTCAACCTCATTGTAGGCAATCTCGGCAATATCATAAATTATTTTTTCTTTAAGAGTTAAGCTGCCTCCTCTTGTCATAACCCCAATAATGTATGGTTTTTTGGCATGGTAAACAATTCCAAAATGATGCAATTGCACTGAATTTATTTTACCATTTTCACCAACAATATCTCGTTTGCCATATTTGTGCGCAACTACAATTTGGGTAGGCACTGCACTTCTAATCCCTTTATTGTATTTTGATTGACAGAGCAAGCCAAGTGCTTTTTCCGACATTTGTTTATTTAAATAGGAGGAATTATATAAAACTCTAAATATTCCAGCATAAGCCTTTACAGAAACAAAATTTGTATTGTTATTATATTGAGAGCCAACATTCATATTTAAATCAAAGATAACCTTTAAAATACTACTATCACCTAAAAAACTTAGTAAAATAAGACTTGCAGTATTATCGGAATAACAAATCATTTGTGTTAACAAATCATCGGTGGTATAATACTTTCCTTCCTCCTTCTTAAAACCACTTTCCTCCTCAATATTTTTAAAGCTTTCAGCTTTGTAAACAATTCCAGTTTTTAATGCATTAGGATCTGTTTCAGCCTTTTTGAGGAGGGCAATCATTACTGGCAGTTTAAATAAACTTGCAGGACTAAAAAACTCATTTTCGTTTACACCAGACCACAATCCACGGCAAAGGTCTCTAAAATAAAAGGAAACATGAAGATCGGGATTTTCACTTTTTTTAATCTTAATGTATGCCTCAATTTGAGGTTTAAATGATTTTAGTTCATTGTAATCTAATCCAATATCATTTACATAAGGTAAAATGGGGTTCAACAAAATAAAATTGCTCCCACTTGATTCTGCAATTTTAACTACCTGTTTTATCTTATTCGCATTTAATGTATTTGCATAAAAAAAGCCACCATAAAAAAACAATAAAATCAAAATCAAGAACAAAGAAATTTTCAAATATTTAGGCATAAATAGGTATATTTTTTTCCTAACTTAAACTAAATGTTATTGCAAAAAAATGAGGCTTAGTGATTTTAATATCAATTTAAAAACTATTAAAAATAGGTTAAAAACTATTTTATAAAACACCCTTGACCATGAGTTGATTGGCAGATTTTTAATTTCAGTTTAACGCCATTTTCACCTCATTTTTATATCATAATATTTTCATAATGCCTTAAAATAAGTGATTTATACCCTCAGATGCAATAACAACCGCTTCATTTTTTACCGGATGAATGAAGGTTAATTTACAAGATTGGAGTGCGATCATGCCATCAGAAAATGGCCTTGAAGCACCATATTTTAAATCGCCTACAATTGGGCAACCTATGGCAGATAATTGTGCACGAATTTGGTGCTTTCTGCCTGTTAATAGTTCAATGCTAAGTAGCGATTTATTGGCAGATTTTTTTAGTAGTTTATATTTGAGTTGGGCTTTATCTGCTTGCCTCACTTCCGATATAAAAGCTTTGGTAAAGTTTTTATTTTCATCTCTCTTGAGATAATGAGTTAATAGCCCCTCATTGCTTGGAGGTGTATTTTCAACCCAAGCCTCATAAAATTTTCCAACCAACCTATCATGAAAAAGTTCATTCATTCTAGCTAAAGCTTTGGTGGTTCTAGCAAACAAAACAACCCCGCTTACTGGCATATCTAATCGGTGTATAACCCCTAAAAATACTGCTCCTTCTTTTTGATATTTTTCTTTGACATAACCCTTCACCTCTTCCTCTAGAGATAAGGGTTTATTGGGCTCAGGCTGTACGGTTTGACCCGACTTTTTAAATGCAGCAATTAAATGATTGTCTTCAAATAATATTTTTACCATTCGGTTTGATTAGGCATTATAAAATCTAAAAAAGCAAATTAATACTGCTCCTTTTCATTCGGAAAATCAACTGATTTTACATCGGCTACATACCTCTCAACGGCACCTTGAATTTCATCATATAGGTTTAAATACCTGCGTAAGAATTTAGGCGAAAAATCTTTGTTGATCCCAAGCATGTCGTGGCTCACTAAAACTTGACCATCTACATTGGGCCCAGCGCCAATTCCAATGATTGGAATCTTAACCATTTCAGCAACCTGCTTGGCTAATTTAGAAGGAATTTTTTCTAATACAATGGCAAAACATCCCGCATCTTCCAATAAGGCAGCGTCTTTTAGGAGTTTTTGAGCTTCCTCTTCCTCCTTGGCCCTAACCTCATAGGTACCAAATTTATAAATACTTTGAGGAGTTAATCCCAAATGTCCCATCACAGGTATACCAGCTGTTAGTATTCTTCTAATCGATTCAACTACTTCTTCCCCACCCTCCAATTTTACAGCATGAGCCTCCGCCTCTTTCATTATTCTAATAGAAGAATTGAGCGCCTCTTTTGAATTACCTTGGTAGGAGCCAAAAGGTAAATCTACTACCACCAAAGAACGTTGAACCGCCCTGATAACTGAGGCGGCATGAGAAATCATCTCGTCTAAAGTTATTGGAAGTGTGGTTTCATGACCGTGCATTACATTGGAAGCAGAATCGCCAACAAGCAAAACATCTACTTTGGCCGCGTCGAATATTTTTGCCATGCTGAAATCATAAGCAGTTAACATGCTTATTTTCTCTCCACGCATTTTCATTTCTATTAAGGTATGTGTGGTTACCTTTTTTACTTCTTTGTGAATGCTCATAACAAAAAATTGAATTTCAAAGGTAGCCATAAAACCTAAATTCAAATTCTATTGACTAAGTATTTTTGACAGCTGTGAAAAATAAGCTTACTTTGCAAGCGATAAATATGAAAAACCTCTTAGTAATCATTTTGTTAAGCCTAATAATGGGCTGTAAAAACGACATCGACATCAATGCACCCTATAAAGATATTGCCATTGTTTATGGCTTTTTGGATCAAAACGACCCAATTCAATATATCCGAATCCAAAAACTTTACCAAAATGCAAGCACCACAAGCACCTCTCAAGGCGCTCAATATGCCGATTCTTTGTATTTTGATTCATTGAATGTAAAAATCACCAATATCACAAAAAACCTCGTTTATAAATGTTACAGAGTTGATACTTTCCCTAAAGACTCTGGGTTTTTTACTTCGGACCGAAACACATTTTATGCAGTGAGCATTCCCAAAAACAATGCAGCTAATGATAAATATGAACTGGATATTTTTTATCCAAAAAAGAACGTGCATTTCTATTCGCAAACCTATTTGGTTAAAGATGCTAGCATTCCAATTAGAAAAATTTTAATTAAGTTAGAACCAAGCAATCATACTTTTACCTATAAATTTACCCCATCTGGATCTGCTGCTTTGTATGATTTAACTGCCAGGTTTACTTATAAAGAAATGAGTGTTTCTGATACCAATATTTATGTAATTAAAAATGTGGATTACCCAATTGCAAAAAGTATGGCTTATGTGGCTGATAGGGAAACTACCTTGAGTGTTCGCAGCACCAATTATGTTAGTTACCTTAAATCTCAAATCCCAATTGATTTTACCAAAATTAGAACCATTATAGGCATAAGTTATATTGCTTATGGTGGAAGTGCAGAATTTGAAACGCTCTTAGATTTAAGTAAACCCAATCTGTCTATTGTTCAAAAGAATCCCTTGTATAGCAATATTACCAATGGTATCGGTATTTTTTCGAGCCGAAACTTCGTTCAACAAGAGCAAGTTTTAGATCCTTATACTATCACCTTGTTGAGCTCCGAATTACCCAACTTCACCAAATAACTGCCAAATTTTACTGCCAATGGGTCAGAATTTTTAGTTTTTAAGCTCAATTTCTGACAGAAAATCGCCTAATTGTGACTAAATCATAATTGGCATTTTGATTGCTAATTTGAAGCAAAGAAAGAAATTTAATATTATGAGCAAAATTATAGGAATCGATTTAGGAACAACCAACTCTTGCGTATCTGTAATGGAAGGCAACGAAGCAGTGGTTATTGCAAACAGTGAAGGTAGAAGAACTACTCCTTCTATTGTGGCATTTTTAAAAGATGGTGAACGTAAGGTAGGTGACCCTGCAAAAAGACAAGCAGTTACCAACCCAATCAACACCATTTATTCTATTAAGCGTTTTATGGGTCATACCTACACTGAAGTAGCTGATGAAACCAAACGCGTACCATACAAAGTTGAAAAAGGTGACAACAATACACCTCGTGTAAACATTGATGGTAGGTTGTACACTTCACAAGAAATTTCGGCAATGGTGCTTCAAAAAATGAAGAAAACTGCCGAAGATTATTTGGGTATGGAAGTGAAAGAAGCGGTAATTACAGTGCCAGCTTATTTCAACGATGCGCAACGTCAGGCTACCAAAGAAGCTGGCGAAATTGCAGGCTTAACCGTAAAGAGAATTATCAATGAGCCTACCGCTGCTGCCCTCGCTTATGGCATGGACAAAAAAGGTAAGGACATGAAAATTGTTGTATTTGATTGCGGTGGTGGAACACACGATGTTTCTGTTTTAGAATTAGGTGATGGTGTTTTTGAAGTTAAATCAACGGATGGTGATACTCACCTTGGTGGTGATGACTTTGATAACGCTATTATTGGCTGGATGGCTGATGATTTCAAGACAGAAGAAGGCATTGATTTGCGTCTTGATCCAATGGCTTTACAACGTTTAAAAGAAGCTGCTGAAAAAGCAAAAATTGAGTTATCAAGTTCGGCTCAAACCGAAATTAACTTGCCTTATGTAACTGCGACAGCAAGCGGTCCTAAGCACTTAGTTAAAACATTGACTCGTGCAAAATTTGAACAATTGGTAGATAGCTTAATCAAGCGCACCATTGAGCCTTGTAAGAGTGCCATGAAAAATGCTGGTTTATCTGTAAGCGATATTGATGAAGTTATTTTGGTGGGTGGTTCAACTCGTATTCCTGCCATACAAGCAGCCGTTGAAGCTTTCTTTGGCAAAGCACCTTCTAAAGGAGTAAACCCAGATGAGGTGGTTGCAATTGGAGCAGCAATTCAAGGTGGAGTTTTAACTGGTGAAGTAAAAGATGTGTTGTTATTAGATGTTACGCCATTGAGCCTTGGTATTGAAACCATGGGTGGTGTAATGACAAAATTAATCGAATCAAATACAACCATTCCAAGTAAGAGAAGCGAAATATTCTCTACTGCTTCAGAAAATCAACCATCAGTAGAAATTCACGTATTGCAAGGTGAGCGCCCAATGGCTAATCAAAACCGCTCAATTGGTAGGTTCCATTTAAGTGATATTCCACCAGCTCCACGCGGTGTTCCTCAAATTGAAGTAACTTTTGATATTGATGCCAATGGCATTTTGCATGTAAGTGCCAAAGACAAAGGAACAGGCAAAGAACAAAAAATCAGAATTGAAGCTAGCTCTGGATTGAGTGATGCAGAAATTGAAAAAATGAAGCGTGAGGCAGAAGCCAATGCTGATTCGGATAGAAAAGCAAAAGAAGAGGTGGAGAAAATTAACCAAGCGGATAGCTTAATTTTTCAAACCGAAAAGCAAATCAAAGAATACGGAGAAAAAATTCCTGCTGATAAAAAAGCAAAAATTGAAAGCGGTTTAGAAGATTTGAAAAAAGCACATGCCGAGAAAAATGTTGCTGGCATCGAAACAGCTATGGAAGCGCTAAATGCCGCATGGCAAGAAGCTAGCCAAGATATCTATAGCGCACAACAAGAACAAGGCGGACCAGAAGCCGGTGCAAACCCTGAAGAAGGCGCACAGCAAGAAACCAATAATGTGCAAGATGTAGAATTTGAAGAAGTGAAGTAATTTCACCTTAACTTAATTGAAAGCAGTCATTACCTCGGTAGTGACTGCTTTTTTTATTCTTTCATAAGTAGCGTAAAAGGGGATTTTTTAATTCAGAATTCTGAATTAAAAAATATTGTTTATTTTCGAGTCTATGAAGTTTAAAGTTTTTTTAGTATTTGTGTTGTTCGGTTTGAACCAACTGATGTCGCAAAATAAGGATAAAGCCACCTTTTTTAAACAGCCCAAAGGATTTGTTTATGTGCCTCAAAAGGCTAGCAACCCTGCCTTTTATGTAATGGAAACACCGGTAAAAAATGATGAATTCTACAAATTCACCACTTGGTTATACGAACAAGGAAGAATGATGGATGCCAATACCTGCAAATTGGCTACCCCAGATGAATTAGATACTAGGAATCCCTTTGTTGTATTTTCCAATATCAAGCCTATTTTACTTTATGCCGATTATTTAGGTAAAAAATTGAGTGATTCCACTCATATTGTTAGCTGCAAATTAATCAGCGAAAACCAATGGAAACAAATGCTTGGTCCGGCCGATGGACAAATACCCGCTAAGAAAAATCCTTATGGCATTATTTATGTAAAGGGTATTTACGAATGGAAACTTAATAGTAAAAACCAAGGCGTAACTTATACCGACATCAATGGCTACCAGGAATCTTCTTTTCGACTCATGTTAACCTATATCAATAGAACACCTGGCAAGAAATAATGATCAAACACATTGTATTTTGGAAGCTCAAAGAGCAAGCCAATGGTTTAAATAAGGTAGAAAATGCAGCCGCCATCAAGCAAAACTTGGAAGCATTAAACGGCCAAATTGAAGGCCTAACTCACCTAGAGGTTGGACTAGATTTTTTAGGTTCAGCAGAATCTGCCGACTTGGTTTTATACAGCGAATTTGAAAGCAAAGAAGCCCTAGAATTTTATGCTTCACACCCATTGCACAAAGCCGTAATGCCCTTCATTGCAGAAGCCAGAAGCGAAAGAAGGGTTGTTGATTATGAGGTAAATTAATTCAGAATTCTTTCCGATGTTTCGGAATCAGAATTCTGATTTTTTTTCCCCTTATTCGATGATTAACTTCTTAAACGCGCTTTGATCTTGGTTGCTTAATTTTAAGAGGTAAACTCCTTTGGTTAATCCAGATAAGTTAAGTTTATTTCCAGAGGTAATTTCTGTTGTTAAAACAAGCTTGCCACTTACATCAAATAGTTCAATATTTCCGTTACCACCTTTGGTCCAGTTGATGCTAACTTCATTGGTAGCGGGATTAGGAAACAACTCCATGCCCATTGCATTGGCTGCTTCCATTAAACCAGAGGCAACAATGTTAACTTGAATGCTTGTGGTTCCAATACAATTGCCACTTGTATATGCTTCCATTCTAATGGTCTTAATTCCTGCACTGGTAAAGGTAAGCGTGTAAGTTCTGCCTGTTGCCGGGAAAGTATCTCCCTCAATGATCCATCTTCTATTTACTGTATTGCTGCTGGTATCGGTGAGCACAATTTGCAGGTTGGTTTTTGAAAAAGTAAAGCCAACATTAGGAATCGCACCAACAGTAATTGTTTTATTTGGCGAAAATATACCACATCCAGAAATGGTATCTATTGTTTGTGCAGTAACTATTGTTCCATTTGGGAAATTTGGACTAAGTGGTATTGGACCATACATATAATCTGGTTTGGCTTTAGCTGCAAATTCTGTTCGGTTTGAACCAATGACTGTATAATATTTAACCTTATTGATATTTGAATTAGGACTAGTTACATTAAAAGTAATTGAACCGCCTTCACAATATTGCGTTTTATCCAATTGCAGAGTTGGTGATGCACCTGGAAATGCTACCACAAAAACTGAAAAACTGGTGTCTTTTGTTGGGCAAAATGCATTGGCAGAATCTATTACAGTTACCTTATGAATCTGATTTCCAACTAAACTACTATTTGCAGGGAATGAATCATTTTTAGTCCAACCACTCCCGAGTAATGGAGGAGGATAATCATATTTAAAATATGGATTAATTGCATTGGTTGAAACTATTCTAATCATTCTATCCGAAATAGGACTGCTAGGGCAAACATATTTAGGTGCAGTAATTTTTAAAGTGAGTGGCGTACAATTTGCACTTGCGCAAGTTTTATTGCTACTCAATGAAAACAAGCAAGGTGCGCCAGTAGTAGTTTTAGCGTAGGCCAACACTTGAGTATTTGGGCTCAAACCATTTATTACATGGGTGCTTCCTTGATTTGGAGTGCTAAACGTTTTACCACTGTCTAAACTAATTTGTGGGTTTGAACCTGAAATGGTAAAGGCAACTGAATTAGGGAAAACTGGACCACAAGCAATACTTGGAGCAGAAGGTTTGGTAGAAATTGTTACTGTTTTAACTATTGGATCAGTATTACAAATTCCGTTTGAACCGATAATATATATATTGGTAAAACTGTTCATTATCTGAAACTTTACGGTGCTTCTGTTACTTGAATCTACTAGGTTTGACCCAAAATAATATTTATAATTTTGCAAACCAGGGGTGGCAACAATTTCTAAGCTATCGCCAATACATAAAGTATTACTAGATAGTGTTGCACTCAAAGATGGCTTAGCTGCAACCGTCATGGTTACAGCACTGCTATTGGTAAAACAATTTGCCGCCGCTGAGCTTACCCTTACAGAATAACTGCCTGCTGCACCCACTTTTATGGTCTGAGTAGTTTGGTTACCCGGACTCCATAAATAAGATAAGTTGGTGCCCGTATTAGCCGTAAGGGTTACAGAATCTCCTCCACATATAGTTTGGTTTCCAGAAGGTGTAATTGTTGCAGTTGGCTTGGCAACAACTTGTAATGAAAGTTGCGCATTGGTTGAGGTACCACTTGCATTAGTTGCCCTAAAACGAATGGCGTAAAGGCCTGCATTGGCAAATCTAATTTTAGGATTTTGTAGGGTAGAGCTATTTGGACTATTGCCAATGAAATCCCATGCATAACTTATTGGCGAATTTGTGGCAGTACCAGTAAATTGAATAGAATCGCCTGCGCAAAATACTGCGGGCGCTGTTGGTGAGGTTATTGTTGCAACTGGTAAATTACCACCACTCACTGTAATGGTTTTTAAATAAACCACATCACCACTCGTACCACTATTAGAATTTGTAGCATTCAAAGCCACATAAAAGGTTACTGTTCCAACACTGGGGTTGGGAGCTGTCCAAGTATAGGTCCAACTGCTTTGAGTATTTCCTGCGGCGGTATGACCCAAATATGTTTTCCCCCCGCCACCAACCATCGCTTGACTTCCAGTTCCAGAGGTAAATGAACCTGCCATTGAGTTGCTTGGAGAAAGGGCAATCAATTGAAATCCGTTTTTAGCAGTGGCTGCTGCTCCTCCATTTAAGGTTAACGTATAACTGGATCCGGGCGCATAACCGCCGCTTGGCAAACCTGTAATTGATATGTAATCGAATGCTGTTCCTGAGGTTACTGGGGAGCCGCCGTGACAATTGGTGCAATTTCCATCACCAGGTGCTCCTGTTAAACCTGCAGATGGCCCGCCCGAATTGGTAAAGGTAACGGTAGATAAACCTACTAAAATGGCTAAAAAAGCATATTTCAACCTAGAACGAGCGTAAATTTTTTTCATATAAATTGGCTATTTCGTATCAAATTTAATGTCATATCTTATTAATATTTCCATAATTCTAATTTTTACTTCGAAACTTAATGTTAGTTTTCACTACAAAACAACAAAGTAACAATTTTTATTTGCTAGAATTTTTATAGATTTTTTTTTAAATAATTTAAAAAAAAGGCAAAAAAAAGGAACAAAGTTCCGATTCTCCTGAAGAAAATCGTTGCTTTGTTCCCTTGTAGTAAAAACCTAAGTATTTAATTCACCACCCAGGTTTCTTTGCCTGCTATGAGTTTATCCAAATCGCCTTTGCCCAATTTTTCTTTGGCATAAGCCATTTGGTCGTTAAACAATTTATCGAATGTATCCTTATGGTTGTTTACATAAAACACGCCAAACGGACGAGGGAAATGGTCTCCTTTTGCAGGGTCATCATAGAACCTAGATAAAATGGTAGCTTTTACCAAATCTTCTTCATCATGGATCCACAAATCATTTACAGAACTGTCATTTAAATCTACAATAATCGGTTTGAACCCATCCAATTTAATCCCTTTATCATTGTTTTCTCCAAACACCAAAGGCTTGCCATGTTCCATCATTAAGGTTTGCTCTTTTTTACTCGATTTCTCGGTATAAATTTCAAAAGCACCATCATTGAATACATTGCAATTTTGGTAAATTTCTACCAATGAAGTTCCTTGATGGTCATAAGCTCTGCGGATCATGGCTTGTTGGTGTTTTGGATCTCTATCCATGGTTCTTGCTACAAAAGTTCCATCAGCTCCTAAGCTCAATGCAATAGGATTAAACGGATAATCTATAGAGCCCATAGGTGTAGATTTGGTAACCTTACCTTGCTCAGATGTTGGCGAATATTGTCCTTTTGTTAAACCATAAATTTGGTTGTTGAATACCAATAAATTGATATCTGGATTTCTACGCAACATATGAATAAAGTGGTTTCCACCAATACTCATTGAATCTCCATCGCCTGAGATTACCCATACAGATAATTCTGGCCTAGTTGCTTTTAAGCCCGTGGCAATTGCATTGGCCCTACCATGTATGGAGTGCATGCCAAAAGTATCCATGTAATATGGAAACCTCGACGAACAACCGATACCAGATATGAATACAAATTCCTCTTTTGGTCTGCCCAAATCTGGCAAGATGGTTTGCACTTGTTTTAAGATGGAGTAATCTCCACAACCTGGGCACCACCTAACTTCTTGGTCCGACGAGAAATCTTTTGGTGTTAATTTTTCTACTACTGCTGTCATATATTTTTTTTAAGCGTAAGTTTTTGGTTCGAACCTAAAAATAGTTAATAATTTATGGGTTCAAACCAAACTCACTTGTTAATCTAAAATTTGTTTAATTTTTGCAATTACCTCATGACTCATAAATGGAAGTCCTTGAATTTTATTGTAAGGAATAGCATCCACAAAATATTTATCGCGAATGATTTTCACCAACTGACCATTGTTTAATTCTGGCACCACCACTGTTTTAAATCTGCCTAAAATTTCACCTAAATTTTTAGGGAATGGATTGATATATCTTACCTGAGCATGTGAAACTTTATAGCCTTCAGCAATCAATTGAGCGGTAGCAGTTCTCAGTGCGCCATAGGTTCCACCCCATCCTAACAACAATAAATCGCCAGATTCTTCGCCAGAATCTATGGTTTGCAATGGAATAAAATCTGCCACCTTATCAACCTTTTCTTGACGCAAATGAGTCATCAATTCATGGTTGGCAGCATCGTAACTAATATTACCCGTTACATTCTGTTTTTCTATACCACCAATTCTATGCTCTAAACCTTTTGTACCAGGAATAGCCCAAGGCCTACTTAGTTTTTCATCTCTAAAATATGGCATAAACTTATCATCGGTAGCAGCTCTTTCTTTTGCAAAAGAAACATTGATTGGTTCCAAATCTGCCGAGTTAGGAAACTTCCAGGGCTCTGCACCATTGGCAATGTATCCATCACTCAAGAAGAAAACTGGAATCATGTGTTGCAATGCAATTTTACAAGCTTCGTATGCCAAAGTAAAGCAATCGGAAGGCGATTGAGCAGCCAATACAACAACAGGACATTCACCATTTCTACCAAACATAGCTTGGTTCAAATCTGCTTGTTCTGTTTTGGTTGGCATACCTGTGCTAGGACCAGCTCTTTGAATGTTTAAAATTACCAATGGCAATTCTAACATGGTAGCCAAACCAATGGCCTCGCCTTTTAAAGCAATACCTGGTCCAGATGAACCTGTTACAGCCAAATGTCCGCCAAAGGCAGCACCAATAGCGGCGCAGATACCTGCAATTTCATCTTCGGCTTGGTATGTTTTGATATCGAAATTTTTGTATTTAGATAAATCGTGTAAGATATCGGATGCAGGTGTAATGGGATAAGTTCCATAAAACAATGGTAAGCCAGATTTTACGGAAGCCGAGATTAAGCCTAATGCCGCAGCTTGGTTACCCATAATTCCGCGGTACACACCCGACTCCATTTTAGCAGGAGCAATGGTGTAACGGTTGGCAAACATTTCTGTTGTTTCGCCATAATTCCAACCTGCGTTTAATACCTTGATATTGGCATTCATTACGGCCTCATTCTTTTTGAATTTGGTGCGTAAGAATTCCAGAGTATTTTCAATTGGGCGGTGGTACATCCAATACACCAAACCCAAAACAAACATGTTTTTGCAACGGTCAATTTCCTTGGTAGTCATGCCACTATCGGCAAGCGCTGCCCGGGTAATTTTGGTTACGTCTACTAATTTAACATCGTAATCTGTTAGTGAACCATCGTTGATTGGATTTTGGTCTTCGGGTACATTTGCCAAACGCAAATTTTTGGAATCAAAACCATCTGAGTTAAGAATGATGACACCACCTTTTTTGAGGTTTTTGATATTCACCTTAAAAGCAGCCACATTCATCGCAACCAACACATCAGACTGATCGCCTGGTGTATTAATTTGGGTCGAACCAAAATGTATTTGAAAACCAGAAACTCCCGCCAAAGTTCCTAATGGGGCCCTAATTTCTGCTGGGAAATCTGGGAATGTTGCAAGGTCGTTGCCATGCAAAGCAGTTGCATTTGTAAATTGTGTACCGGTTAATTGCATACCATCGCCTGAGTCGCCAGCGAAGCGAATAACTACGGATTCTAGGTCTTTATCTGTTATAGCTGTCATTGTGTAGAATTAATTTTTGGACTTATGTCCGCAATGAGATACGAAACTACCGAATTCGCGGAAAAAAAGAAATGATTTTACTCACATAAAAAAAAGGTGACAAAGAAATTGAATGTTTGAACCTAAACAGTGTTCTTTGAAGAAAAAAAAACATGGATATCAGACTATTTGTAACCGGTGGCACCTTTGATAAAGAATACAACGAATTGAATGGTCAATTGTTTTTTAAAGACACCCATATTCAAGAGATATTAAAATTAGGTAGAAGTAGGCTTAATACCAATATCAGAACATTGATGTTGGTAGATAGTTTAGATATAACAGATAGCGACCGCCGCATCATGGCCGAAAACTGCGCCAATTGCGAAGAAGAGCGAATAGTCATAACCCACGGTACCGATACCATGACCGAAACGGCGGCCTATTTGGCCAAAGAAAAGCTCAACAAAACCATCGTCATTACCGGTGCAATGATCCCCTATAAGTTTGGTTCAAGCGACGGACTCTTTAACTTAGGCGGCGCTTTGGCATTTGCGCAAACATTACCTGTAGGTGTTTATATAGCCATGAACGGTCGCTACTTTAACTGGGACAACTGCCGCAAAGACAAACAAAACGGCATTTTTGAGGAGAGTAATTAGTAGAGATCTTACTCCACCTCTTTATTGATCATATTCCACAATTTATCTTTGAGTTCTTCCAGACCTTGTTGGGCGGCGGAGCTGATGAATACATGAGGGATACGTGGTAGTTTCTTTTTGATTTCTTTGAGGGTTTCGGCATCTACCAAATCGGATTTGGTGATGGCTAATATTCTGCTTTTGGCAGAGAGCTCCTTGTTGTATAATTTGAGTTCGCGCAACAATACATTATACTCATCTTTGATATTTTCGCTGGTGGCTGGCACCATAAATAATAAAGTTGCATTGCGCTCTATGTGGCGTAAAAAGCGGGTTCCTAACCCTTTGCCTTCGTGCGCACCTTCTATAATTCCAGGAATATCTGCCATTACAAAAGATTGGTAATCGCGGTAAGGTACTATGCCTAAATTAGGCACTAAAGTAGTAAAAGGATAATCTGCAATTTCTGGTTTGGCGGCGGTGATTACGGAAAGTAATGTTGATTTACCAGCATTGGGAAAACCTACTAAACCTACATCGGCTAGGATTTTTAATTCTAATATTTTCCATTCTTCCTTGCCTGAAATTCCAGGTTGGGCGTGGGTTGGTGCTTGGTTAACGGATGTTTTAAAATGGAAATTTCCTAAACCACCTTTACCACCTGCAAGCAAAACATGCTCTTCGCCATGTTGGGTTACTTCAAACAAAAAATCGCCAGTTTCTGCATCGCGGGCAACTGTTCCAAGTGGAACTTCAAGGTATTCATTGGGACCATCTTTTCCTTTTCTTAATCCAGCATCGCCATTTCCGCCTGGTGCAGACATTACGTGTTTGCGGTATTTAAGGTGCAAGAGAGTCCACAAATTGGAATTACCTCTCAAGATAATGCTGCCACCTTTTCCACCATCACCGCCATCGGGACCACCTTTAGCAGTGTGTTTATCGCGTAGGAAGTGCATAGCACCAGAACCACCTTTGCCACTGCGACAGCATATTTTTACGTAATCTACAAAATTTGAATCGGCCATAACCTTGAATTGCTAATTTTTTGATGCCCTTATTGCATAAAAAAGCCCACAAAGATAATCTTTATGGGCTTGTATAAAAAATTGCTTTCAATTAAACCTTGTCAATCTCTTGGCAAAGGGCCTCAAAAATATCGTCTATCTCCCCTATTCCATTGATGCCTTTGTATTTGTTTTGAGCCGAATAATAATCCTTTACAGGCATGGTTTCGGCATTGTAAACATCTATTCTATTTTGAATAATGGCAGGATCTTGGTCGTCGGCACGACCGCTATCCTTTCCTCTTAGGAGAAGCCTTTTGCGCAATTCTTCCTCTTCTACCTCTAAGGCAAGCATTAAGGTAATGGCTGTATTTTTACTTGCCAATAACTCGTCTAAAGCTGCGGCTTGGGCGGAAGTCCGCGGAAAGCCATCGAAAATAAATCCATTTGGTTCAGCATGTTTGTTAACCTCAGAAGCCAACATAGCAATGGTTACTTCATCTGGCACCAATTTCCCTTGGTCGATATAGCTTTTGGCTAAAACGCCCAATTCGGTGCCACCTTTGATATTGGCTCTGAATATATCGCCAGTAGAGAGGTGAACCAATTGACACCTTTCTATCAATTTGGCAGATTGGGTGCCTTTTCCCGCGCCCGGGGGTCCGAATAGTACAAGATTTAACATTTGCCTTAACAATAATCGTACGAATAAAAAGGAAAGTTTTTTAACAACAAATGATTTTTAAAATAAAATCACAATTCAACCCAAAAGAATTATTTGCTGAAAACGTTTTTGGTTCGAACCGAAATCATAAATTGGAAACTTTTTAGACAAATTTTGGTGCTAAAAAACTCAAAATTGCTAATAATGCTGTAATATTTAGCTGAAAAGCAGACAAAAACAAAAAAAAATTAAATATTATCTATACTTTTGCACAGCTAAATTTTTTCTTTTGTACTGTTTATTTGATAATAAATATCCATCAAAAAAAAATTGTTAGCACTCACAATTAACAACAAAGAATGGCTAAGTCACAAGAAACCTTTAGTAAAAAAGAGAAAGAGAAATTAAAACTCAAAAAGAGAAAAGAAAAAGAAGAAAAGAAAGCTGAGCGAAAAGCCAACTCTCAAAAGGGTCAAGAATTGGAGGATATGTATGCTTATGTGGATGAGAATGGTAATTTAACCTCTGTGCTACCTGATCCAAAAAAGAAAAAAATCATTAATTTAGAGGATGTAAATATTGGTGTTGGCAGACAAGCGCCTGCTGAGCCTGAGGAAGTATTGCGCAAAGGAGTTGTGACCTTTTTTAATGAATCGAAAGGATATGGATTTATTAAGGATACCAAAAACCAGGCGGGTGTATTTGTGCATATCAATGGATTAATTGACCAAGTAAAAGAAGGCGATAAAGTTTCTTTTGAGATTGAAATGAATCACAAAGGAGCGAATGCCATTAAGGTTAGATTTGATGTAGTTGAAAAGGTAAAGCCTGCTCCAAAAGAACCTATTGCTGCGCCAGTAGCTAAAGTTGAAGAGATTGTGGAACCTACGGCTACAGAAAATACAGAAGAAAATCCAACGGTTTAATTTAAACTAAATATTATTGAAAACTGCTCGTACTGAAAAGTGTGAGCAGTTTTTTTTATTCTATTACTTGGTATAGGTGACGCAGGTTGCGACCAAGGCCATCGTAATCTAATCCGTATCCTACCAAGAAATGGTTTTCTACTTCGAACCCAATGTATTGAACATCAATTTTTACTTTGAGTGCTTTGGGTTTGAGTAAAAGACTACAAATTGAAATAGATTCTGGCTCTTGTTTGAGTAAATCGGTAAGCAAGAAATCTATGGTTAAACCAGAATCAATGATATCTTCGATGATGATTACTTTTCTACCTTTAATATTTTGGTTCAAACCGAGAACTTGTTGCACCGTGCCACTGCTTTGCGCACCATGGTAACTGCTAACCTTCACAAATTGTATTTCGCAGGGGAAGGCAATTGACTTCATGATATCGGCAGCAAAAATAAATGAGCCATTGAGCACCGCAATAAAAAGCGGTTGTGTGCCAGCAAAATCAATGCTTATGGCCTGAGCCAATTCTTTTACTCTCGAAAGAATTTGGTCTTCTTCTATGAAAATTTCAAAAGTTTTATCGTGAATTTGAATGGTATCCATGCGTGGTGATTTTTTCAAAAGTAATGGATTTGGGGGATGAAAATTAAACAGAAATTATTTTATTTGTTGAAAATCCTGTTTAAATTGCGGCATGAAAAAACTACTAACTATCCTGTTTTTATGTTTGGCAAGTAACCTATTTAGTCAAACCACCCTGACATTAAGACCTAATGCAGCTAATGGCAAAGATGCATTGGTTGATAGCAGAACGGCTGTTGCCAATACCAACTTTGGCAATAGTGAAGATATTGCCTCTTGGGCTTGGACAAGTGGGGGCGCAACTATTGCAAGAAGTTTTTTTCAATTCGACCTTACTTCCATTCCTTCAAATGCTGTAATAACTAACGCAAGGCTATCCTTGTATTGCAATACCACATCTGCAATAACTCAGCTGCATTCTGGCACAAATGCTAGCTTTTTGCAAAGGGTTACCTCTTCTTGGAATGAATCAACCGTGACTTGGGCTAACCAGCCAAGTGCTACTAATGTAAACCAGGTTAGTTTGGCTAATAGCAATAACTCAACAGAAAACTACTTGAATATTGATGTGAAGCAATTGGTAATGGATATGAAAAATAACCCAAGTTCTAGTTATGGATTTATGATTAAATTACAAACTGAGGCTACCTTTCGCTCTATGATTTTTGCATCTAGCGACCATCCGGATTCTTTAAAAAGACCAACATTGATTGTAACTTATACCCTACCGCCAGTTTGTTCAAACACCTTGCTAACCCTTCAACCCAATGCAAGTCAGGGAAAAGATGCCTTGATTGATAGCAGGTCTGCAGTAGCTGGAACTAACTTTGGAACCATTACAGATTTTGCTGCTTGGGCATGGACAAACGGAGGTCCTACCACTGCTAGAAGTTTGTTAGAGTTTAACCTAAGTGCTTTGCCAGCTAATGCAGTTATAACTGGAGCCAAGCTCTCTTTATTTTGCAATACCAATTCATCTGTAACGCAACTACATTCTGGAGCCAACGAAAGCTATTTACAAAGGATAACGAGTGCCTGGGATGAAGGAACAGTAAATTGGACCAACCAGCCAACTACAACATCTGTGAATCAGGTTAGTGTAGCAGCAAGCAGTTTCCAAACCCAGGATTTTTTAAACATTGACGTAATGCAATTGGTAAACGACATGCTAAACAATGGCAACTATGGCTTTATGCTGAAACTTCAGACTGAAGCTTTATATAGAAGCTTAATACTTTCATCGAGTGACCATGCAGATGCCAACAAAAGACCAAAGTTAGAAATATGTTATCTAGTGCCTGCCTATTCATTGGTTACCTCGCCAAATGGAGGTGAAAAACTAATTAGAGGCACTAATTTCCCAATAACTTGGAGCTCATCGCCTGCAACTAATGTTAAAATAGTTTACTCTACAAATAACGGGCAAACTTGGAATACCATTACCAATTCTACACCTGCATCTGCAGGCACTTATTTATGGGCTGTACCTAACGTTATTAGTAATCAATGTAAGGTTAAAATTTTAAATGCGGCAGATTCTTTGTTATTTGATGAAAGTGATAATAATTCTTCAATTATCAACCCACCACAAATTTCATTGTTATCACCAAATGGAGGCGAAATTTGGTTCAATAATAATTCTGGAAATATTACTTGGACCTCCAGTTATTCGAATAAAGTAAAAATTGAATACAGCTTGAACAATACCACTTGGATGTTGATTGCAGACTCATTGAACCCAATTGCTGGATCTTATTTGTGGAATTTGCCGCCTATTCAATCCAATACTGTTAAAGTTAGAATTAGGGATTGCGATTATCTCAGTTATGGAGATACAAGCACCAATAACTTTACTATTCGCAATCGTCCAATTATTACCATTACATCTCCTAATGGTGGTGAAAACTTCCTTAAAAACACTGTTAATTTTATTACATGGACAGCTACAAATTCGAATAAGGTAAATATATATTACACCCTTAATGATACCAGTTATATCAATATTGCAAATGATGTAACTTCAAGTCTCGGTGCTTATTCTTGGATGGTTCCGAATGTACTTTCAAATACGGTAAGAATTAAAATTGTTGATGCCGATTTCAATACATTCGAGGACGTCAGTAATGGTCAGTTTGCCATTATTACCAACAATTGCCCAAACACCCTCATTTTGCAGCCCAATGCTAGTCAGGGGAAAGATGCCTTAGTTGATAGTAGAACTGCAGTAGCGAATACCAATCATGGTAATACAGAAGATTTAGCATCATGGGCTTGGACCATTGGAGGAAATTTAACCTATGCTAGGAGTTTATTCCAATTTGATTTATCGCAATTGCCAGCAAATGCAATTATTTCAGGTGCAAAATTATCATTGTATTGCAATACCGTTTCTGCAGTCACCCAATTACATTCGGGCACAAATGAAAGTTACCTTCAACGCATCACTAGCAATTGGCAAGAAAACACAGTTACATGGAATAATCAACCTACTACTTCCACTAGCAACCAGGTTAGCTTAGCCAATAGCACTAGTCAAACTCAAAATTATTTAAACATTAATGTAACGCAACTTATCAATGATATGCGAACTAATCCAACTTCAAGTTTTGGTTTTATGCTAAAACTAAAATTGGAGGAAATTTATAAATCTTTGATTTTTGCCTCTAGTGACCATGCAGATTCTACCAAAAGACCTAAGTTGGAGATTTGTTATACGTTGCCAACCATAATCCAAGTTAATTCACCAAATGGAGGCGAAAAAATTGTTCAAAATAAAACACATTTAATTACTTGGATGAGTTCAAATATGAACCATGTTAAAATACATTACTCTATAGACAACGGGCTTTCATGGAACACCATTACAGATAGTGTTTCGGCTTCACCAGCAGCTTACTTGTGGAATGTACCTAATGTAATAAGTAATACATGCAAAATTAGAATCAGCAGCCTCAATAATCCTATGGATTACGATTTAAGTGATTCAAACTTTGCAATTGTAAATGAACCATTTATTACAGTAACTACGCCAAATGGAGGAGAGAGTTGGTTCAATAATTCACCAAATACCATTAGTTGGACATCTTCTGGAATCAATAATGTTAAGATAGCTTACTCATTGAATAGTGGAACCAATTGGACCACTATTGGCAACACCAATTCGAATGCAAATGGAGGATCATTTATATGGAATGTGCCAGTTGGTATTCTATCTACAAATGCAAGAATTAGGGTTTCTGATTTAGCTGATTCAAGCAAGAATGACCAAAGTAATGCTGATTTTACTATCCAAAATTCAACAGGATTAAGCCAACCAGAAAAAGACCAATTGGTAAAAGTTTATCCAAACCCAAGCATAGGAGATTTTGCGATTGAATTTAACAACCACCAAAAACCCTATTCTTTAAAGTTGATTAACCTAAATGGACAAATCATTTATGAGCATGCAGAAATTTTGGACCAGGTAACTACTGTTAATTTAGCGGCAGAAAATAAGAAAGCAGGAATCTACCTTCTAGAAATAAAAAGTGAAACTGATATGTTTATCAGAAAGATATTCATTTATTAGTGAATTAAACTTTAATTTCTAGGTCTAATTTTCACTTATTGGAAGAGTCAAAAAACATATTCGCTATTATCTCGTATCCGTTTTTGCCTGCTACTACCGGGGGTGAAATTTCCACCTTGCAGATTTTGAATTATATGGGCAAGGTAAATAGGTTAAAGGTGTTTACTGTAGAGCCTTATAAGGATGTAAGCGAGGAGCATTTCGATTTTGAACCTATTTTTGGAATGCCTTTTAAACCCTCGAGGTATTTAAATGTATTCTTACTTTTTAGGATTGCCAAGTTGGTTAAAGCCCATCATTCTGATGCCATCTTTTTCGACCAACCTTTTATGGGCTGGATGATCCCATTCTTGAGATTGATGACTGGCAAAAAGGTATTTTTAAGGAGCAATAATATAGAGTATCTTAGGTTTAAAAGCATGGGCAAATCGTGGTGGACATTGCTCTATATATATGAGAAATTTGTATATAAATCTGCCAATTTGGTGATTTTTGTGAGTGATGTTGATCAAGCAAAAGCCATAACAGAATTTGATTTGAACCCAGATAAAACATTGCTCACACCTTATGGCATTCCTCAAAAAGAATTGCCTATTGTCATTCCAAATGCTGCTCAAATCATTAAGCAAAGGCATGGTATCGGTTTGAACCAAAAACTGATACTGTTTTTTGCCACGCTCAATTACCAACCCAATTATGAGGCAGTTGATTTTATCATCGATGAGATCTATCCATTGTTAAAACAAACCAGGACTGATGATTTTTGCATCTTGATTTGTGGTAAAAATTTGCCGAAAGAAATTGCAGAAAAAATGCAAGGCAATTCTCAAATTAAATACCTAGGATTTGTAGAAGATATCGAAACCTATATAGACGCAGCCAACGTGATGGTGAATCCAATTTTAAGTGGTGGTGGCGTAAAAACTAAGGCCATTGATACACTTGGCAGAGGACAAGTAGTTATCTCCACCAAAACGGG
>CANKQY010000038.1 GCA_947485745.1 Bacteroidota bacterium | reverse complement strand
TTCTTTAACCAATCAACCATTGCAGATAATTCGACATTGAAATATATCTGGGCGTTCCCGCCATTGGTAATAGGAGGTGCGAATAGGAAAGATTATACTTCAGATCCAAAGCAAATTCAGTTTGCAGCAAATACAGGCGATGTGCCTATTTGGTTAACCGTAATTAGCGAGCATGGATGTTATGATTCTACCTCAAATCCAATAAGAATTGAGCCAGACATCACTGTATTTATACCTAACGTATTCCGTCCTGTAAGTTCAGATGACAAAGGAGGAGCTTATGAAGGAGTGAATCGAGTGTTCAGAGTCTCGGCCACAGGTTTTGAAGCCATAGAAATATATGTATTCAACCGTTGGGGTCAAATGGTTTACAAATCGTTTATGACCATTGAAAATTATGATCCTCTAGAAGGCTGGAATGGAAGAGATTTTAATAATGGCAAAGATTGCCAACAAGACGCGTATATATATCAAATAAACGCAACAAGTTTCAATGGTAAAAAATATAACTATAGCGGCTCACTAACATTATTGAGATAGTTTATAATTTAATTATGGTTTAAATAATTTACCAACTAACCGATAGTACTTGCTTAAATAGGGGATAATTGCTAGGTTTGTCAAAATATTTATCCTTATGTCAATTACTACACTCGGTCAGTTTATCATAGAAAAGCAACAAGATTTTTCATTTGCTAAAGGTGAGTTATCTCGATTATTACGAGATATCGGAATTGCTGCAAAAATCATAAGCAGAGAGGTAAATAAAGCTGGCCTTACTCAAATATTAGGTGAATATGGTTCGGTGAATGTGCAAGGCGAAGATGTAAAGAAATTAGACATCATTGGTAACGAAACCTTTATTTGGGCTTTAGAAAAAGGTGGCGAGGTTTGTGCCATGGCCAGTGAAGAGAACGACGACATGATTCCGCTGATGGGCGCCTATTCCAAAAATGGTAAGTATGTTATCTGCATTGATCCATTAGATGGTTCAAGTAATATTGATGTAAATGTTTCTATTGGAACTATTTTTTCAATCTACAGACGTATTTCAGATCAAGGTACTGCTCCAACTTTGGCAGATGTATTGCAACCGGGCAATAAATTAGTTGCTGCAGGTTATGTGGTATATGGTACTTCAACAATGCTAGTTTATAGCACGGGTAAAGGTGTAAATGGCTTTACCCTTGATCCAAGTATTGGAGAGTTTTGTTTAAGTCACCCCGATATTATTACCCCTGAAGATGGAAAGGTTTATTCCATCAATGAAGGTAACGCAGGCGAATTTCCACAGGGAATTTCTGATTATTTAAAATGGGTTAAAGAAACAGATAAGGCCTCAAGCCGACCATACACTGCAAGATACATTGGATCAATGGTAGCAGATTTTCATAGAAACCTACTGAAAGGCGGTGTATTTATTTACCCCCCAACCGCAAAATCACCCAATGGTAAATTGCGTTTGATGTTCGAATGCATTCCTATGTCATTTATTGCAGAACAAGCTGGCGGTATTTCAACTACCGGTAAAGAAAGAGTATTAGACGTTGAGCCAACAGAAATACACCAAAGAGTACCAGTGGTGATGGGTTCTAAAAATATGGTGAAAAAAGTTGTTGAGTTTATGAATAAATAGTTTCGGCTTGAACCAAAAACTAAATAAAAACATTGCTTGAATCAAAAGCTATAGCGTAATAATTAAGGCCTAGGCTTGAAGTTCTTAAAGTTACGGTTCTTATTGTTTTTATTGAACTTATTGCGGTTTTGGTTATTGTTTCTATTTCCTCCACCTGAGCTATATTTGTCCTCACCTATAGCACTAACTTTGCGTTGTTGCATGTTCTTAAATTGCAAATCTTCGCTTTCATTAATGCTAATTTTTCCATTACTCATGTTTTCAAGGTGAGTCATCACTTCTTCATCGTTCACCATCTCAAAATTCCACGCCTTAGAACTCATTTTCATGAATGAACCCAACGCATTGATGTATGAAGTACGTAATGTTCCTTCCTCAAATTCCGATATTTTCTCAATCATTTTTGGAACTATTTTACCATAGAACCTAAACTTAATTTTTGATTGAGGATATCCCATTGGCGAAGGTTTAGCTTTCACAGTTTCAATGGTTGGAATAGGGTAGGGCGAATCTACATCCAATTTAAAATCACTCATCACAAACATGTGATCCCATAATTTGTGCTTATAATCTGCCACATCCCTCAAGTGAGGATTGAGCTGACCCATTAATTTGATGATTTCATTTGCTATGGTTTGGCGCTTTTCACGATTAGGTTCGGCTACTGCCACCTCAATCATATGTTGTATGATGCGACCATATTCCGAAATGATTAATTTACCTCTTTCGGTGTTGTATTCTAAACTTAAACTCATATAGTTGTGTTGCAATATATGCTATTTTCCTTAATTACCAATTAGTTCACGCGCTGCTGCCAATACTTTATCTGAAGGATTTTCGCCACTGAGCATTCTGGCAATTTCCTCTACGCGTTCATTTAGTGTTAAACTCTTAATTGCTGTTTGAGTTTGCGCTCCATCATTGGTTTTATAAACATATAAATGTTGGTCGGCTTTGCCTGCAATTTGAGGCAGATGAGTAATGGCTATTACTTGGTGCGAAAGGGCATGCTTCCGCATTAAAACAGCCACTTTTTGAGCCGCTTCGCCTGAAATCCCAGTGTCTATTTCATCAAAAACTACCGATGGCAAATTTACTTGATCCGCTATCAATGATTTTATACAAAGCATTAACCTACTTAATTCACCTCCACTCGCCGCTTTATTTATTGGCAATGCTGCAAATCCTTTATTAGCCGAAAACATAAATGATACTTCATCCATTCCTTCCAATCCTGCTTTTTCTAGAGGCAGTTCAGTAAATGATACTTCAAAATGGGCATTGGGCATAGCCACCTGAATCAAGAGTTCATTTACCTTGTTTTCAATTGTTGGAAGTGTTGCTTTACGTATATTTCTGAGTTGTGTTCCGGCTTTAAGTAGGTTTAACTCTTTGGCGCTTAATTCATTTCTGGTTTCTTCTAAATTTCCCTCTAAAGAACTTAGCTCCTTAAATTGCTGTTCAAATTGTGCCTTTAATGCTATCAATTCTAAATTGCTTTGAACCCTATGTTTCTTTTGTAAATTATATAATTGTTGCAACCTGCTTTCAATTTCGGCCAACGATTTTGGGTCAGCCAAGGTTTTATCTGCAATGGCTGTAAGCTCGGCCGAAATGTCTTTTAAATCAAGCATATTACTTTCTAGCCTAGGCATCAATTCTTGAATTCCTTGTTGATGTTTTGCGGCTTGAACCAATACATTTTTAACCTCTCTGATGATATCAATAATAGCATTTTCACTTCCTTCCAATAAATTACTTGCCTGTGAGGCGGCAATTTGTATGGTTTCGGCATGACTCAATTCATCTAATTTCTTTTCTAATTCTTCTTGTTCTTCAACTTTCGGATTTAATTCATTGAGCTCGTTTAAAACGAAACGCAAATAATCTTCATCTTGCCTAGCTTTTGCCTCTCTTGCGATTAAATCATTTAGTTTTTTTCGAAGCTTTTGGCAATCCTTATAAATAGCAGCATAGTTATTTTTTTCACCGGCACAATTAGCAATTGCATCCAAAACCTCCAACTGAAACCGAGTTTCGTTTAGCTCCAAAGTTTCATGTTGAGATACAATGTCTATTAGGTTTAAACCGAGATCTTTTAATACAGGTAAATTTACTGGGGTATCATTTATAAAAGCCCTCGACTTACCCGCAGTTGTAAGTTCTCTGCGTATAATACACATGGGTTCGTAGTCGAGTTCGTGTTGCGCAAAAAAATCTTGCAATAGATAAGCTTCAATATTAAATTGAGCTTCTACCACACACTTATCAGTTCCTTGTAAAATGACTTTTGAATCCGCGCGCTCACCAAGAATTAGGCCCAAGGCACCCATTAATATAGATTTACCAGCACCAGTTTCGCCGGTAATAATGCTCAATCCGCTGTGAAAATTAATCTCACTCTGGCGAATAATTGCGTAATTTCTTATTTTTAAACTCCTTAACATGTTTCTGAGGCGAAGATAAGGATTAGCTATGTTTGGTTTTCCTCAGCTTCGTTAAATTATTATTCCAAAATCAATCTATCGGTTAATTTTTTGCCGTTTTGTTTAATTTCAATAATATAAACACCTCTAGGTAAATCATCGGTTGCAATGCCGTTATTGCCATTGTTTTCAATGGTTTTGCTAATTACGGTTTGACCCAAAATGTTGATAAAATTAACAATTGCAGGATGTTGATTGTTCAATTCAATTTGAATATTATTTTTTCCGGGATTTGGGAAAAATTTTGCAAATGCCACTTCGTTGTTTTGGTTTAAACCAAGCGGATATACTTGAATATAATTTGATTTTAAAACAGTTTTGTTTCCAGATGCATTGGTTGCCCTCAATTGAACAGAATAAGATCCTGGTACATTAAATTGTACCTTTGGATTTTGACTAACCTGACTGGTTCCATTGATATAAACCACCCCTCCATTTGGCGTGATAGTCCATTGCCAGGCAATTGGGCTACCAGTGCTAAGGTCAGTAAAATCTACTAACTCACTAATTCCTGGGTTCAAATTGCTTGCTTTAAAATTTGCTGTTACCCCTTCTCTTATTTTAATATAATTGGTTCTAAGGGAGTCATCACTTCCACCCTCATAATTAACCAATAGCTTAACAGAATAATCTCCAATTGCAGTAAATATCACTTTAGGATTTTCACTGTTAGCAGCAGAACCAGCAGCATAAACAAAGGTGTTTGGAGTAATTACCCAACTATAGTTTTTGGGATTGCCAAAGGAGCGATTAGTTAAAGTTATTGTATCTCCTGTGGCTGCAGCAGTTCTATTGGCATTGAAGTTGCAATTATTTAAATAGGCTTCAGCTCTATACCTGTCTTTCATTTTTATACTCGTAACGGCATTTGTTGTTGAATTGACCACAACTTCCATAATTGGATAGCGCTCATTTTTAGCCAACCAAGTATATTCAATTCTAGCGCTTGGAATAGGGATGCCAAAGCCACCAAAAACTATAGAGTCGGTTCCGTTAACGGTAGATTTTACCCTAATACAATCAAAGGTACCGTAAGGTGTAGTAATAGAGCCCCAACCATCTACAACCGTTGTTCTGTTTCCACTTTGTTTTAAAGCTCCAAGAGTTGGTAAACTTGCTTCCCCTAAGTAGTTACTGGTATAAGTTTTACCATAGGTTAATGGATATTTAAAAACAGTATCTCTTAAACTATATACAATTCCTAATGGCAAGCTTTGAATGGTTGCACCTCTTCCTTGAATAACTAATGCCGCATTAGTAGCTCTATAAAAACTATATACGTTGGAAGCCGCACCGCCTAATGGCCCTAATGCCAAATCACTTTCTGGAATACCATATGAAGCCGAAAAAAACTGAAGTATATAAGGAGTTGTGGTTGGGGCATAATATTTTTGAATATCTTGGTTATTGATCTTTATGCTACTAAAATTCCAGTTGTAATTAGTATCTGCTGCCGTGTAATTGAAAACACTTGTGGAGGTGCTATATCTCAATGTATCATTTACCTTTGGCATATCCGAATTTAATATGCTTATTTGAGCAAAAGCTGCAAAGTTTATTGAGATTGATAGTAGGAGTAATTTTATTTTCATTTTGCGATTATTTACAAAGCAAATTAAGCTAAATTTTAACTAATTTTACAGCTAACCAAATTATAGCAAAGATCTGACAAAGTGGAAAATCACCTTTTGTTGTTAACATGGCATAATTAACTTGTGGAAAGCTTGTGGAAATACCTGCCCATACATTTTCTTACTTTGTATAAGTAACAATTGACAGATTGAAAAATTTAAATAAAAATATTTGGCAATACATTGGTCATTACCTGCACAAGCATAATGAGTTATGCTTGCATGGTATAGGTCGTTTTGTAACCCAAGTGTATGATTTTTCTGTTGATCCAGTTTCAAAAAAGATTATTCCTGCCTACAAAAAAGTATATTTTCAAGTAGGAGATTTCGAGACAAGCCAAGAATTTTTGTTATTTCTATCCGCGATTTTGGACCAAACCGAAATGATCATTGTGGATAATATTAAGTTAATATTGGAGGAATTTAATGAAAACATACAAGTAAATCAAAAACAACAAGTTGAAGGTTTTGGCTTATTTAAATACAACGCAATGGGAGAGCTTGGTTTTGAATCGGACTTAGAAACTACCTTTATCGACAATACTTTTGGACTAAAGCCAATTCATTTTGCTGCAAATTTGTTAAAAACTAAACGGTTGGTGGTTGAAGAGCAAGAGCAAGAAGACAAAGAACTCACCGAAATGCGCGAAAGTGCACTAAAAGAGCTTAAAGTACTACTAGATAATGCTAGAATTTCAGAAAGTACCAAGCCGAAAAAAAGCAGTAAATTATTTCCAATTGTAGCTACAATCCTCACCTTAATTTTATTTGTCAATTTAGGCTTCTTCTTGTTTAAAAGTCCCGTTTCCCAAATTAAACAGCAGATTTCGCAAATGAGTTTTTTTGGGAATACTTCACAAATAATTGATTCGCAATTAGCAGAGACTGCAGATGTAAAAATTATTGAACCTATTCAGCCAACTAAGCATACAATTACTCCGGAATTTTTGAAACCATCTTTTGATAGCATTGCTGCCCATATTGGCTATGCATTCATTAAAGGAAATTATGATTTTGACAGTAACCTATATAATATTAAGTCACCTATAATCATTGAGCCAGCTGTAAATGATACTGTTATTGAAGATGTTACTAGATCGGCTCCACAATCAAAATCAGAGCAAGTTTTAACAGTACCTTCTTCTGATGAATTAGTGACAGATATGCCTAATATGGTTAGCGTTGATGCCTCAGATAATGGCATAGAAAAAGGATTTTACGTGATTACTGGCGCCTTTAAAAGCGAAAAAAATGCGAATAGATTAAAAGAGAAACTTATCAAGAATGGCAATGCTACGGCCATTGTTATTAAGCCAGCATCCCATCCTTGTTATTTGGTTTCTTATCAAAAAAACACCACCTTAAATCAAGCTTTAAATCAGTTAGAGCAAAAGCAGGATGCAAATCCTTCAATTTGGGTTTATTGCGCCTATTAAAGCCTCGGGCGCCAAACTACCTCTTCACCTTTACTTTCATAAACCACCATTCTCGACAATACAAATAGGAAATCACTTAGTCTATTAAGGTAGGTGATTACTAAATGTGGAATGCTCGATTCTGTGGCCAAATGAACCACTAATCTTTCTGCTCTTCTGCAAATGCAACGTGCCACATGGCAATTTGATGCCAAAATGTTTCCCCCAGGTAAAATAAAACTTTTTAGTTCGGGTAAAACCTCATTCATTTTATCTATTTCTTGCTCTAGGCGTTCAATATCTGCCATATAAAGATCGGGAACTTTCATTCTTGCTTTCTCCGGATCACATGCCAATTCTGAACCTATGGTAAATAATCGGTCCTGAATTTCGTATAACAACGACTTCCTATCGCTATCTATACTTAAATCTTTAATGATTCCTAAATAGGAATTTAGTTCATCTACTGTACCATAAGATTCTATTCTTAAATGGTATTTTGGAACCCTGGCGCCACCAATAAGAGATGTTTCTCCTTTGTCGCCTGTCTTGGTATATATTTTAAATGACATAAAAAAGCCTGCTTAACTTTACGCAAGTAAAAGATTAAACAGACTTTTTAATAATTTGTTTCTAAAAACTATTTTGCACTCAATGAAACTAGCATTCCAAGAGACAATATTTGCGACCATTGCAAGGCTACATCCTGGTCGTAATCGTTGATAATATTCACTTGAAAGTTAGTACTAATATACTTAGTTGCCTTTAACGTAAGGTTGGCATTAAAGATATGAACAAATGCATTTGGCTCGCTAGTTTTAAAATAATCATAGTTTACCATATACCTTGTTTTGAAGTTCACATTCTTCACAATCTCTTTGTCAAAGTTGAAAATAAATTGCAATACAAACTGATTTCTTAAATGATCGCCGGGTTTTTCTAAACCATAAAGCTGCGCATCTGATAGGCTTTTATCCATCACAATGGTTTGACGCAAAGTTCCAATACCTAAACGCATCCATATATATTCTAAGGGTTTGTACTCTGCCCCTAGTGAAGTGGTTAGGTATGCAGGTGAAAGAAACTTCGAAATTAGAGAGTCTTTGTTTGCATCCAATTTACTTGGAGTTTTATAGTCGAATCCATCCCTAAATTGAGATAAGAAGTTTACCGATCCGTAAATATTCCAATGTTTGTTTATAATATATCCAGCTTTATAATCGTAAAATAACCTGTCAGCATTTTTTCTGCTAATATCCTTACCGTCTGCATCTCTATTGCGCTGATATCCTAATTGCATTTGTAAGTCGTGGTTAAAATCCCAATTTTCTGTTTTACGCTTAGCGTTATAATTTAAAAACCAGCCAAATGCCATACTATTTGCTCCTCCTCCTTTCCAATTATCGCTAAAAGTAGATTGATTTAAGGTAAAACCTGCCTGGAAATTGTGTTCAAACAGTCGCTTCTTTGGAGGAGTAGCTGCGGTGTCGGTTTGTGCGAAAAGAATTTGAGTAAATAATAATAAGAGGGCACTTAGTAAAACTTTTTTCATTTGTTATATTTTAATTATTGAGTTGTTGTTTTAGGAACATTTCACTGAGTTTTTCAACCACATAATCAATTTCTTCCTTTGTGTTTTGATTTCCAAATGAAAACCTAACACTTGGCCTATCTGGCGCTACTTTTAAAGCCGTTAAAACATGAGAGCCTACATTGGATCCAGATGAACAAGCACTGCCTCCAGAGGCAGAAATGCCGGCAATATCTAACTTAAATAAAATCATTTCTCCAATGGGTGAAGGAGGGAAGTTTACATTTAAAACCGTATAAAGTGATTCACCAGAGAAATCTCCATTAAACAAAACTCCTGGTATTGCTTCTTGAAGCTTTTCAGCCATATATAATTTTAATCCTAAAATATGCGCTTGCTTATTTTCCAAATTTTGATAAGCCATTTCTAGTGCTTTGGCTAAGCCAACAATGCCATAAACATTTTCTGTTCCGCCACGCATGTTGCGCTCTTGAGCACCTCCTGTAATGTAAGGTGTAATTTGGGCTTCATGGTTCACATAAATAAAACCAACGCCTTTAGGTCCGTTAAATTTATGAGCACCGCAAGCCAAGAAGTGAATAGCCGTTTTTTGCAAATCCAATGGATAATGCCCCATCGTTTGTACTGTGTCGCATTGAAATAAAGCCTTGTATTTTCTACACAATTCAGCTACTTTATCAATATCTAATAAGTTGCCTATTTCATTATTGCCATGCATCAAACTAACCAATGAATGTTCATATGTTTTTAGCAATTCTTCTAAATGCAATAGGTCAATATGGCCATTTGGGAGAAGGTTTACATGGTGCATTTCTGCCAATCCTTGTTTCGCTAATTCCTCAATGGTATGCAAAACCGCGTGGTGCTCAATTGATGAAGTTATGATATGCTTTACGCCTTTGTCGCTAACTGATTTTCTGATGGCCATATTATCTGCTTCAGTTCCTCCACTAGTAAAAAATATTTCGCCGGGTGCGCAATTTAACAAGCTAGCAACTTTTTTTCTAGCATCTTCTACCATGGTTCTTACAACTCTACCGTGTGAATGGGTGGATGAAGGATTGCCAAAATCTTCCTGCATCATTTTGGTCATCACTTCAATTACTTCGCTAGCCATTGGAGTTGTAGCTGCATTATCTAAATATACCTTCATATTGTATTGTTCTAATTTTAGGGTTTATTAACCAAATTCATTCAATAATAATTATTTATTGGTATGATAACCAATTAATTTATAAACCATTTTTGCCATTGTAAATTCTGTTAAAATATTACCTTTAATTGGTGCAACTTCAACAACATCAAAACCTACTACATTTCTTTTTGCTATCACATCCTTTAAAAACATCATGGTTTCATTCCACATCATGCCATTTGGTTCAGCAGTGCCTACAGCAGGAACTATACTAGGGTCAAACCCATCAGCATCTATACTAATATAAACGTTTGGCCCCAATGTTTTCAATGCTTCAGCTGCCCAATTTGGGTTCGACCTAACTTCATGGGCATAAAAAGTATGTATGATTGGACTCGATTTAATTAATTGAGATTCTTCTATGCACTGAGCCCTGATACCAATTTGAGTTAATGGAATTTCTAAATCGTGAACTCTTGCCATAACCGATGCATGAGAATATTTATTGCCATGATATTCTTGCCGCAAATCACTGTGTGCATCAATTTGCAGAACATGCACATCTGGCACAAATTGCTTAACAGCTCTTAATGTCCCATAAGTAATGGTATGCTCAGCTCCTAGAGTTACTGGAAACTTCCCATCTGCTAATAATTGAATGGTGTTTTTCTCAATATGCTTAATCGCCTTTAAATCTACCTTTCCCTTAAAATCCATTGGATGCAAAGTGCAGATTCCTCCTTTTAAATAACTTTCTTGATCCAACTCCTCATCATACAATTCTACAAATTGAGAAGCTTTTATGATGGCATTTGGTCCTTTAAACGAACCTGCTAAGTACGATGAAGTGTATTCATATGGGGCCGATTGAATAACATATTTCGATTGCTCATAACTGTAAAACTCTTCGTCCTCAATAGCTAAAAAGTTCTTTTTGTGATTGTAATACTTCATATTTTGGTTCAAACCGTAATGGTATACTTAAAAAAATTCTGTTGGAATTTCAAACTCTCTGTCAACATCGGTTAGCACATACGGCAAACCTCTGGTGATACAAATAGTATGTTCAAATTGTGCCGATAATTTACCATCAATGGTACGTGCTGTCCAATTATCCTTTTTATCAACCTTGCACCTTGCCTTGCCTGCATTAATCATGGGTTCAATGGTAAATATCATGCCAGGCGCCAAAATTGGGCCAGTATTCTTATCTGCAATGTGGCTAACTTCTGGCTCTTCGTGGAATTTAACACCTACTCCATGGCCACAAAATTCGTAAACTGTGCTGTAACCAAATGAGGTTGCGTATTTATTAATTTCATAGCCGATATTGTTTAACCTATTGCCAGGCTTACATTCTCTGATGCCAATTGCCAAACATTCTTTGGTAACTGACACCAATTTTTTAGTATGATCACTCACTTCTCCTACCAAAAACATTTTAGAAGTATCTCCAAAAAAACCTTTGTAAATAGTTGTTACATCTATGTTTACAATATCACCATCTCGTAATTCATATTTACCGGGAATGCCATGACAAACAACATCATTAACCGATATGCAAGTTTCTTTTGGATAACCGTGATAACCTAATGTTGCAGGAATAGCTTGATTATCTTGCATGAAATCAGTGCAAATTTTGTTCAAGAATTCTGTACTTACCCCAATTTTAATATAAGGCGCTACAGCTTTTAAGGTATTTGCTGCAATGATGCTACTTTCCCTAATACCCTCAATTTGTGCTGGCGTTTTAATTAGGATTTTTGATTTAGTGTCTCTGAATGCCAAATATTTGCAATTAAGGCCCGAAAGTAAGTATTTTCTATTAAAACCCACTATTTAGCTATGGTTTTACAGTGTCAAATTTGGTTCGAATCCAATAAAATATGCAGCTATTTTAACTATTTTAATTCTTCCAAAGCTAAATAGGCCATTAGTCCTGATCCAATAGCAATGGCTTCTTCATCAATATTAAAGGTTGGTGTATGCACTCCAGAAATAATTCCTTTTTCTTCATTACGGGTTCCCAACCTATAAAAACAGGCTGGGGCAACTTGAGAATAATATGAAAAATCTTCTGCTGCCATCCATATATCTAAATCCAATACATTTTCCTCCCCCAAATAAGCAACGGCTCCAGCTTTTGCTTTTGCGGTAACTTCTGGATGGTTCATTAAAAATGGATAGCCTTTGCGGATTTCAAAATCAACACTACCGCCAAAACTTTCGGCAATATGATTTGCAGTTTTTAGCATCAATTCGTGGGCTTTGGCTCTCCATTTCTCATCCAATGTTCTGAAAGTTCCTTCTAAATATACCTCGTTTGGAATTACATTTGTGGCGCCATTTGCAATTATTTTACCAAAAGTAAGCACGCTGGGAATGATTGGATTTGCCTGCCTACTCACCAATTGCTGTAAGGCAACAATCATTTGTGCGGTAATGGCTATGGGGTCAATACATAGATGGGGCATAGCTGCATGTCCGCCTTTACCTTTTACAGTAACATAAATCTCATCGGTACTGGCCATATATAAGCCACTTCTAAAGCCAACTTTTCCTACTGGTATCAATGGCATTACATGCTGACCCAAAACGCTATTTACAGTTGGATTTTCTAATATTCCTTCCTTTATCATTAAGGATGCACCACCAGGCAATTTTTCTTCACCTGGTTGGAAAATCAATTTGATAGTTCCTTCAAAATTTCCCCTATTTTGGTTCAAAATACTTGCTGCTCCCAATAAACAAGTAGTATGCACATCGTGGCCGCATGCATGCATTACCCCAACATTTGCAGATTTATAGCTAATTTCATTCGCTTCAATAATTGGCAATGCATCCATATCTGCCCGCAAGGCAATGGTTTTTTTACTTGGGTTTTTACCTTCAATAATTACTGCCAAGCCAGTTGTTGCCATGGGTTTAATGTTACTTATTCCCATTGCCAATAATTGCTCTTTTACAAATGCAACAGTGTTGAACTCCTGAAATGACAATTCAGGGTTTTGATGTAAATGTCTTCTTATAGTAATTAATTTTGGCGAAAGTGCTAGCGCTTCCTGCTTAATGCTTGCTATCATACTCATATATAAAGCAAAAGAAACCATTATAATTCATTTTACCAAAGACCTACATTTCTCATTTAATTCAAAAGAATGATTTTGGTCAATTTGCATTAAATAATCTAAACTTTTGAGAGTAATTTAATAGATTTTATTCAAATGAGACTTTCGCAAAAGAATTATTATAACTCATTAAATAATCTACCACAATAAGTTTTTTTTTCAAGATTGCTTATCTTTGCCCCGTGAAAGATTTTAAGAAATACTATGTAATTCCGGCTCCCCCAGAAGATGTATATTTGGCGCTAACCAATGAAGCAACTATGATGCTCTGGACAGGCGATCAAGCTACTTTTAAGGCAGAGGTTGGTGCCGAATTCTCTATGTGGGACGGCAGTATTGTTGGCAAAAACATAACCCTTGAGCCAAATAAAAAAATTGTGCAAGAGTGGTTTTTTGGAGAAGAAGCTACAGACAATCCAAGCATTGTTACCATTAAGTTTCATATTCACAACCAAGGTACTTCCCTCGAAGTTAGCCAAACAAATATTCCGGATGAAGAATTTGATGAAATTGTAGCTGGCTGGACCAACAACTACATGGCCGAATTGTATGAATTTTATGATGAATAGTAGGTTGACTTTCGCCATATCCTTATTCATCATAAACCAGTTCACAATTGCCAATCAATGGGGTCAATTCCATGTTGAACCAAATAGGTATTTGTCTTTCTAAAATGTCTACAATTAAAAAATCCTTTGTAGGCCGAAAGTGGCGATGGATGTGGAGCCTGAAGAATTAAGTGCTTTCCTTGATCAATCATCGAAACTTTGCCTTGTGCAAAATTACCCCAAAGTAAAAATACCAAATTTTCTCTTTTGGCACTTAACTGCTTAATCACAGAATCTGTAAATTCTTCCCATCCTTTTTTTTGGTGACTACCCGCTTCACCAGCCCTAACTGTTAAGGTAGCATTTAACAATAATACACCTTGTTCTGCCCATTTACTTAGATTACCACTCAAAGGAGCTGTATAATTTGGAAAATCAACTTTTAACCCCTTAAAAATATTCCTCAAAGAAGGTGGAATGGGTATGCCATCATTCACAGAAAAACTTAATCCGTGCGCCTGTCCAATGCCGTGATATGGATCCTGCCCAAGTAAAATTACTTTAACTCGATCAAATGGCGTTCTATTAAAGGCCTCATAAATTTCTGATTGTGCCGGATAAAATGGCCTGTTTGCCAAATTTTCTTGGTCCAAAAAAGCCATTAATTCATTAAACCTCTCTTGTTCAAAGAATTCATTTAATATTGGCTTCCAACTTACTGCTGTGTTTGCATCAATCATTTGAACTAGCAATTTAGCGAATTCAAATCAATTTATTTTTAATTTGCTTTTATGCTCGTAGCATTACACTTTTGCCAAATGAATCACCAAGAAGTAATTGAAAAAGCATGGGATAACAGATCTCTATTGCAAGACCAAAATACCCAAATAGTTATTTATGAAGTAATAGAAAAGTTAGACAAAGGCATATTGCGTGTGGCTGAACCAACCCAAAATGGATGGAAAGTAAACGATTGGATTAAAAAGGCCGTGATACTGTATTTCCCTATTCGCAAAATGGAAACTATAGAGTTAGGACCATTTGAATACCATGATAAAATGGCTCTGAAAAAAGATTACGCTGCATTAGGGGTAAGAATTGTTCCAGGAGCAATTGCTCGTTATGGTGCTTACCTCAGTAAAGGAACAATATTAATGCCTAGTTATGTAAATATAGGTGCCTATGTTGATGAAGGAACCATGGTGGATACATGGGCCACCGTTGGTAGCTGTGCCCAAATTGGCAAACATGTTCACCTAAGCGGTGGTGTTGGTATTGGTGGAGTTTTAGAGCCAGTGCAAGCAGCTCCAGTTATTATTGAGGACAATTGTTTTATTGGTTCAAGGTGTATTGTGGTAGAGGGTGTGCACATTGAAAGTGAAGCTGTTTTAGGTGCAGGTGTAACATTAACCATGAGCACAAAAATAATAGATGTAACTGGTCAAGAACCTATCGAATACAAGGGACGTGTTCCTGCTCGTTCAGTGGTAATCCCAGGATCTTATACCAAGCAATTTGCTGCTGGCTCATTCCAAGTTCCTTGTGCCTTAATAATTGGTCAACGCAAAGCAAGCACAGATTTAAAAACCTCCCTCAATAATGCTTTGAGAGAATATGATGTAGCTGTTTAAGAATAGCCAAACAGCTAAATTCTTTCATATAAAGTTTCTCTTCTAGCTTTTTCTGCTTCTATAGATTCAAACAAAGCCTGAAATTGTCCTTTGTCTGATAATTAGGATTCTTCATTGAAATTTATTTTCGATTGATTTGAATCTCAATTGACAAACTTTATTAATCGGAAAGATTACAAAGAGAATGTACCATTTAAATTTAAGAAAAAGGCAATTAATGTTATGGTTGAATAAACAACATATTCACCTATTGAGGTATATTTACGAAGATCAACTCCCTCCATTTTACAATAAACAGCTAATAGAATTTTTTCTACCATGAATGAAATAACTGTTGCATAAGCAATGCCCTCTATACCCCAAATACCAATAAACCAAAAGGAAAGAATGCAATTTAAAATAAGATAATTTGTACTCACTAAGTAGAATATTCTGTTTTTCATTAATCCCATAACAACTGTTTGTGGAAATAACATCCTACTTATAATGAGCAATAAATAAATATTGAAAATTTTGTAGCCCTGAACCAAATCTTGGTTATAAGCAATTTGGAAAAAGTACTTACTAATTAAAATGAATAGGATAGTAGTTGGAAACAACCACCTCATGAGTTTGGTTGAACTAGCCTTTAATTTTGCCAATCCTTCAGCTAAATTGCCATTTTTATTATAATTGGCAATCTCTCCACTATAGATGTTACTCAGAGAATTGGCCAATATCAAAAAAATAGGTAGCTCTTTAGCACCATACCTGAAAACAGCAAAATCAACTGGTGAAAAATAATATTCTACAATATAACTATTGATATAATCCATACTACCTGCTAACAATATGGAGAATAAAAAAGGCAAAACCTTTTTCATAAATTCCAAAATCAAACGAGTATGAAATGAAATGATAGAATACTTCATCAATAATATGAGGGTATAATTAAATTTAATCAAACTTAAAATAACCAATAGATTGATGGCTAAATTTAAGGTTTGCCTCATGTATATTGGTAAGCATAATAAAATTATATGGGCGCTAAAAGTTAGTCCGCCCCATATCATCAACGATTTGTATTTTCCTTTGAGGTAAAAAATATAATCTGCTATGTAGGTAGGCGTATTCAAGAAAACCACTAAGGCAAACATCTGAAACAAATCAGCATCCTTGGGATATTTGTAATAGCCAACAATTGCTGTAATAACTCCAGCTATTAAGCTAAATATGGTTAGTAAAGCAAATGTATTAAACAACAATCTCTTTTGCTTAGTTTCATCAGAGGCATGGTAGAATGGAATGAGTGTATTGGTGATGCTCGAAACCCAAAAGAAGGTTAAACTAGAGCTCAACAACATGAGCATCTCATGTTTACTTAGCAACAGGGTTCCAAAACCAGAGGTAAACCTTGCAAAGGTAATCTTGGCCAAAAGAATAGAAACCAAAAAAAACGACCCAAATCTCAGAAACTGATATATTTGGAGACTATTGTATTTGTTGAGTTCGAATTTCTTACTAAGAATGACCAAGTTCCTTTTGGTTTAGTATAATATAAAGACAAAGATGCAATATTTAGAGCGTAATTGGTAAAAATATTTTGTGTCTAAATTTTGGAGTTTTATCACTAATTTTGACCCCATGTGGAAGAAAAACATATTAGAAACCATTGGTAACACGCCCTTGGTTCAAATAAATAAGATAACCAAGGATTTACCCTGTACTGTTTTAGCCAAAATTGAAACCACAAATCCAGGAAACTCAATAAAAGATCGCATGGCGGTTAAAATGATTGAAGATGCAGAAAAAGCAGGTATCCTTAAGCCAGGTTACACCATTATAGAAGGTACTAGCGGAAATACGGGAATGGGTTTAGCAATTGCAGCAGTTATTAAAGGCTATAAGTGTATTTTTACCACAACCGACAAACAAAGTAAGGAAAAATTTGACGCGCTCAAAGCTTTTGGCGCAGAGGTAATTGTTTGTCCAACCGATGTTGAGCCAGAAGATCCTCGCTCGTATTATTCTGTTTCTAGTCGCTTAATCAAAGAAATTTCTAATTCATGGAAACCAAACCAATACGATAATTTATCCAATTCTTCTGCCCATTACGAATCCACTGGCCCCGAAATTTGGGATCAAACAGAAGGAAAAATTACGCATTTGGTTGTTGGAGTTGGAACTGGAGGCACTATTAGCGGAACTGGAAAATACTTAAAAGAGAAAAATCCAAATATCAAGGTTTTAGGAATTGATACTTACGGTTCGGTATTTAAAAAATATAAAGAAACAGGAATTTTCGATAAAAATGAGATTTATCCATATATCACAGAAGGTATTGGTGAAGATTTTTTACCTGCCAATGTTGATTTTACTGTAATTGATCATTTTGAAAAAGTAACAGACAGAGATGCTGCTATCATGACACGCAGAATTCCAAGAGAAGAGGGCATTTTTTCAGGTAATTCCGCTGGTTCGGCCATGGCAGGACTAATGCAAATGAAGCATATGTTTAAACCAACCGATGTGGTTGTAGTTATTTTCCACGACCACGGCACACGTTACTTAGGTAAAATGTTCAATGAAGATTGGATGCGTGATAGGGGGTTTTTAATGAATGATCAAACCCGCGCCATAAATTTAATTGAAAGTCATAAACACCTTAAATTGGTAACCGCCAACGAAGATCAAACCATTGAATCTACCTTAAAACTAATGCGAAAATTCTTTATATCGCAATTGCCTGTTACCAATACCATAGGCGAATATACTGGATCATTAAACGACGCTCTGTTGTTTAATATGTTACTCGAAAACCACGACCTAAAGTCGAAATTAGTTAAAGAAGTGATGGTAGCTCCATTTCCATTTGTTAAAACAGATGCATCCTTGGAAGAGGTAAGTCGAATGATTACCAAAGACAATACAGCCGTAATGGTCAGAGACCTCATGGGAGATATGCATATCATCACCCGCCAAGACATCATCGAAGCAATATCATAGTTCGACAAGCTCACTATGACGTTGCCTTAAAATCATAGTTCGACAGGCTCACTATGACGTTGCCTTAACATCATAGTTCGACAGGCTCACTATGACGTTGCCTTAAAATCATAATAAGCCTGCTGAAGAGCCTTAAGCCACAGCGTCATGGTGAGCCTGTCGAACCACATTCACACAAACCTCCACCGCCTTCTCCATATCCTGCACACTCACGTATTCTTGTTTGCTATGAATACCCATTTCTCCGGTGAAAATATTCGGACAAGGCAATCCCATAAATGAAAGCCTCGAACCGTCCGTTCCTCCTCTAATATTTTTTATTTCTGGGTTCAAACCGCTTTTAATATATGCCTCTTTTGCAATAGCCATCACATGAGGATGCTGTTCTAAAATTTCACGCATATTGCGATATTGTTCTTGAACCGAAAGTGTATATGTAGCTCCTGGGAATTTTGAAATAGCCTGTTTGGCCAAATCCCCCAACTTTGATTTGTATTCAGTCAACTTTGCAGTTTCAAAATCGCGTACAATAAATTGCACCTTGGCTTCTTCTAATTCGCCTTCCATGTGCACAGGATGCACAAAACCTTCGTAGCCTTCAGTTTGCTCCGGACACCAAGTATCTGAAGGTAATAGGGTCATAAAATAGGCTGCTACTTTTTGTGCATTCACCATCTTATTTTTTGCATAACCTGGATGTGCACTAATGCCTTGAAATATAATAGTACAAGCATCTGCCGAGAACGACTCTCCTTCGAGGTGACCGCGATCTCCGCCATCCAATGTGTAACCGAAATCTGCGCCCAATTTTGCCATATCAACTTTAGCAACACCTCTTCCAATTTCCTCATCAGGCGTAAACAAAATCCTAACTTTTCCATGCGCAATACTTAGATTTTCCATCAAGTATTTGGCAAGGTCCATAATGATTGCCAGACCTGCCTTGTCATCAGCTCCAAGTAGGGTTAAACCAGAAGCTGTTATAATATCATCGCCAATTCTTTGAAGTAAGTAGGGGTGATTTTTAGTGGAAATTATAATTGATTCATCATCTGGCAAAACTATATCCGTCCCCTGCCAATTTTTATGCAATATTGGTTTTACATTGGTTCCACTGCAATCTGGTGCCGTATCAACATGAGAGCAAAAGCAAATAGTGGGTAATTTTTTATCTGTTGTTGCTGGTATAGTTGCATACACATAACCAAACTCATCTAACTCTGCATCTATAACTCCCATGCCTAATAATTCCTGAACCAATAAATTGCTCAAGTCTTTTTGCTTCATGGAGCTTGGTTGTGTTTCTGAATTTGGGTCAGCGGTTGTATCTATCTGTACATAGCGCATTAAACGTTCTGCAACAGTTGAATGATAGTTATTCATAAATTATAGTATTTGTATTTTGTCTCAAATAAAAGCAAAATTTGGTCAATATTAATCGACTTTCATTTTAAGATTATTTTAGTAATTGCATCCAAATTTTGTTTTACCTTTGACGTTCAAATGCTTAAAATGAAATCTAAATTCCTTATCTTCCATATATTAGCCATTAGTTTCAATCTTTCTGCTATCAATGCGCCAACGCCTACCAGTCCATCTAATGGCGCTTCCTTCAGTAGATTTGATAATTTTGTGAGTTCAAGTATTGTAACTGGGGCAAAAGGTTATCAATTTCAATTCGACAGTGTATCAAATTTTATTAGTCCTTGGATGAGAAAAGATACAAGTACCTATTATTATGTTTACACTCCTGAACTTAGAGTTGGTAAAACCTATTTTTGGCGTGTGCGCTGTTATGATTTGGCCGATACTTCTCCCTGGTCTGCTACTTGGAGTTTTAGTGTCATATATGGTAATACCGCCCTTAATTCACCCAGTAATAATTCAACGGGACCCATTGCTAGTTTAAATTGTAATCAGGCGGGCTATTTGCCAAATATTCAATATATTTTTGAAGCCGATACCGCCGCTAATTTAAGTTCCATTAATAAAATAGTTCGCACACAATTAAAAGCTATTTTCGCAGATTCTGTATTGTTTTCTTTTGGCCGAACCGTTTATTGGCGAGCCAAAACGTACAATTCCTTTGGCGATACATTCGGTTGGTCGCCTATCTGGAAATACACTATTCACCAAGTGCCAGCCTTAAATGCAAATACAGGTTTTGTTACGGTTGATCCAAGAATTTTACCCAATTGGACAAATGCTGGATTATCTTCTATTCATTTGCAATTAGATACCAACCAGAACTTTAATACGCCAAAATTAATTGAGCATTTTCTTCCACCTGGTGCAATTCAAGATACGCTCAAAAATCTATTTTTTGGGAAAGATTATTTTTATAGAATCAGGGCTGTTTACAAAGGCAAAGTTTCTGCTTGGTCATTCAATGCCCCAATAAGGATTTATGCCAATGGAAATATTACTTCTCCAACCAATGGATCAACAGTTGGTGCATTAACGCCTAGTTTTAGTTGGCGAATATTAAATGGAACGCAATGCCAGTTACAGTTATTTGAAGATTCGGCTAGAACAATTGTATTGAAAGATACAATCACCAATCTATTTTCTTATAACTACAAAAACGAATTAAAATTAAACAAATGGTATAACTATAGAATCAGGTATTTACATGCATTAGATACTGCTGCTTGGTTGCAAGCAAATTTTAAAATTTACTCCGGGCAAGTTAATTTAGGTACGCCTAGTTTCAACGCAACAAATGTGGCGGTTCGACCAAGATTTAATTTTAGAAAGCAAACTTGGACAACAAATCATGTAATGGAGATTGATACAGGAAGTGCTTTTGGAACAACACCCTCTTCATATTTTATTAGAATAGATAGCTTCAAATACGATGGCTCGTTTTACCATTACTTAGATACTTCAATTGCTTACAATCGAAAATATGTATGGCGTGTTTATGCTATCAAAGGATTTGATACTGCGCAAGCTACGGTAAGTAATTTTACAACTGCAATTAGGCCATTGAATTATTTTCCACCCAATAATTACATTGGCACTGGTCCATCTACAAATGGTTTGGTTACTGGAATTTCCGGCTCACAGTATATTCAATGGGAGCTAGATTCAAGTATTACATTTGCTAGTCCCATTAAATTAAGCGGCCAAGATTTACATATTCCTGATGATTTTACCCCGCAATACGTAGCTGTTAATTTTCCATCCGACTTGCGTTTTAAAACCAAGTATTTCTGGAGAACAAGGTGCATCAATCCAATTGATACAAGTAGTTGGAGTAATCCATTTAATTTTTTAACCACCCAAGATGTTTGGTTAACTAGTCCAACAAACAATAGCACCAATGTAGCCATAAATCCCAAGTTAGAGTGGGGGATTCAAGGCAGTGTTTCGGAGTTAAGGTTTCAATACCAATTGGGTACAGACTCAAAATTTACAATTACTACCATTGTAACCTTACCAGTTAACACCTCTCCAAATGCCATAGTTACTTGTATGTATGGAACGCAATATTATTGGCGTGCACGAGCTTTTCACACCAAGGATACCAGCGGATGGTCTGCTTTTTATACTTTTAAAACCATCAATCCGCCATCAATTGGAACGCCAGTTTTAATCTCCCCAGCAAATGCTACAGTAAATGTGCCAGTGGCCACTGTTACCTTATCATGGAACTTTTTACCGAACGCATTAACCTATGATATTGAAGTGGCAACCGACCAACTTTTTACGAGTATTGCAGCCAAAGGAAATACCATCAACAACACCATTTTGTTTTCAGGTACTCAGGCAAAAACAAGATATTACTGGCGTGTAAGAGGTAGGATTAATGAAATAGTAGGAGCATGGTCAACCGTGCGTTGGTTCGAAACGGCACCACCAACAGGAACCAATGAAATAGGAAATCAGGCAAGTATAAAGATATATCCAAATCCAACGCACGAATCATTTAAAATTGAATTTGAAGGCGATTTTACACTAAAGGTTTACGATACAAAAGGCAGCTTGATTATAGAAATTGCTGGTAAAAACAACGCTGAAATCAATTCTAACGAATGGCACCCCGGAATCTATTTCATCAACCTCCACAAAGGTGATCAATGCTATACTCAAAAAATAGTCATACAATAGGTTATTTAATTACCCGAGCCATTGTCCATTTCACACCTTTTTTCTAATGGTTATAGGTTCCACTTCAATTGAAAAGAAAGGTATGATAATTTCGGTTATTCAAATGAAAGTTTTCATTTAAAATAGTTGTGTGTTTTAATTATGTCCTATATGCTAATACCAGTAATAAAGGCAATAATCATTTTTTGTTTCTCCATTATTTTTACTTCCAAAAATCCAGTATATTGGATAAAATGTCTAAATTTAAGCAGGATTTAAATTGATTAATTATTGACTTCACTATTTTGCAGTTTCAAGTTAAACAATAATAATTTAAGCTTTGCCAGAAACAAACAATACAATTGAAAAGACCCCAATAATTGAAAATCGCATTTTTTTAATTCGTGGATTTCAAGTCATGATTGATCGGGATTTGGCCGATCTGTATAGAGTTGAAGTAAAAAGACTAAATGAACAGGTAAAAAGAAATATAGGAAGATTTCCTGAATCTTTTCGTTTTCAGTTGAGTGATGCCGAAAAAAAAGAACTGGTCGCAAATTGCGACCGGTTTAATAGTCTAAAGCATAGTTCTTTGAACCCCTTTGCCTTTACCGAGCAAGGTGTAGCTATGCTTTCAGCAGTATTAAAGAGCAATATTGCAATTAATGTTAGTATCCAAATTATGAATGCGTTTGTGGCAATGAGGAAACAAATTTCACAAAGTCAAGGTCTTATTCAAAGAATTGAAAGTTTGGAGAATAAGCAATTTCAGGCCGATCAGAAATTTGAAAAAATATTTAAAGCACTTGAAGCAACCTATGAAATACCAAAGCAAGGCATATTCTTTGATGGACAGGTTTTTGATGCGCATGTTCTTGTTTCAAAAATCATTCAAAAAGCAAATACCTCAATTTGGATTATTGATAATTATTTAGATGAATCGGTATTGATTCAGCTAGGAAAAAAGAAAAATAATGTGGAAGTTTTTATATTGGCAAAAAGTATTTCAAAGCAAATGGAACTTGACATTAAAAAAGCCAATGACCAATTTTCATTCATTCAATATAGAGAGTTAAGGGATTGTCACGACCGGTTTATTATAATAGATGAGGAAGAAGTGTATCATATGGGCGCCTCCCTTAAGGACCTTGGTAAAAAATGGTTTGCCTTTTCAAAAATTGATAAAGAGTCTATTACCGTTTTAAGAAAAATCAAGGTATTACTATAGAAAAAATCAACCATTAACTTTAAATGAAATGTTAAGCTAAATGCAGCAACCTTTCGAGAATATTTTTTGTTTAAATTTACTTAATAAGATTTTAATAATTTGAAGTCGCAAAATGCGACTTCAAATTAAGGAGGAAAAGAAAAGAACAGATTTTTCCCTTTCTTTGAATCATGGAAAAGGAAAACAATATTAATTGCCCCAATTGTGGTTCTGCTATAGATGTGAATGATTTGGTTTACCACCAAATGGAAGCAGAGTTGAAGAAGGAATTTAATGCCAAACAAGCCCAAGAACGCATTAAATTGAATAAAGAACTTGAAATACTTCAGAAACAACAGGAAGAATTTGAGGAGAAAAAGAAAAATGAAAATGAGCTTTTTCAGGAAAAATTGCAGCAAAAAATAAAGGAAGAAAAACTAATCCTAAGTGCTTCATTGAAATTGAAATTAGAAGAAGAACAATCGGAAAGATTTAAATTGTTAGAAAATGAGTTGAACCAAAAACAAGAACAACTCAAAGAATTAAATAGAACCAAAGCAGAAATTGAACAACTAAAAAGAGAAAAGGATTTGGTAAAAGAACAAACCTTGTTAGAAGCTGAAAAGTCTCTAAGCTTAAGGCTTAATGAAGAACGCGACAAGATTAAAAAGCTTGAACAAGATAAAACGGAACTAACCATTAAAGAACTTCATAAGCAACTCGAAGACCAAAAGCGCCTCACCGAAGAAATGAAGAGAAAGCAGGAGCAAGGCTCCATGCAGTTACAAGGAGAAGTGCAAGAATTGGCCATTGAAGAGTGGCTCATGAGTGAATTTCCACTTGATATAATTGCCGAAATTAAAAAAGGAGCTAGGGGAGGCGATTGTGTTCAAATCGTAAATACACGTACCAAACAAAATTGTGGTACCATTTATTATGAAAGCAAACGCACCAAAGATTTTCAAGCTGCTTGGATAGAAAAATTTAAAGCAGATATACGCACAAAAGGTGCCCATATTGGCGTTTTGGTAACCGATGTTTTGCCGTCCAATATGGAAAGAATGGGGATGCGCGAAGGAATTTGGATTTGCACCTACGAAGAATTTAAAGGCCTTTGTAAAGTCCTCCGAGAAAGTATCATTCAATTGGATAGCGCGCTCGCAACGCAGGAAAACAAGGGAGATAAAATGAGTCTTTTATACGATTTCCTAACTACCAATACTTTTAAAATGCAAATTGAGGCCATTGTAGAAGGCTTTAGCCAAATGCAATCCGACCTTGATAGCGAGCGCAGAGCCATGCAGCGAATCTGGAAATCGCGCGAAAAACAAATTGAAAAAGTAATCACAAACACCATTGATATGTACGGCTCTATCAAAGGTATTGCAGGGAATGCCATTGGAGATATTAAAGCGCTCGAATTGCCTAATTCTGATTTAGAAATTGAGGAATAACCAAAATATCAATTAAATGACTTTTCAAGGACCCATTGTTCATTCGTCAACAAAATATGTGAATAGTTTGATTTGCGAGGTAGGTTTCGTTTTACTACTTTTGTACAAATCTAAACTACTTTGAATCGATCAGTCAATAAGTTTCCGGCCACTTTGTTGCTTGCAGATGGCACGGTATTTCACGGAACTTCCATCGGAAAAATTGGTTCCACCACAGGAGAAATTTGTTTTAATACTGGCATGACAGGCTACCAAGAAATCTTTACTGATCCTAGTTATACTGGCCAAATTTTGCTACAAACCAATGTGCATATTGGTAATTATGGTGTGAACAACCTAGAGCAAGAATCAAGTACCATCAAAATTGCAGGCTTGGTTTGCAAAAACTTCAATGTGCCCTATTCGCGTAAGCAAGCCGATCAATCGGTTCAAGAATACTTTGCTTTAAACAATATTGTTGGCATCACAGATGTGGATACCCGCGAAATTGTTCGCCATGTGCGCAGCAAAGGTGCCATGAACGCTATCATTTCCTCAGAAGGTAAAAGCATTGAGGAATTAGTAGCCCAATTGGCCGCTGTGCCAAGCATGGAAGGTCTAGAATTATCAAGCACGGTTTCTACAAAAGATACTTATTTTATGGGCGATCCAAGCGCTGAAAAAAGAGTAGCCGTTTTAGATTTAGGAGTCAAACAAAACATCTTAAGGTGCATTGAAGAAAGAGGTGCCTACCTTGCTATATATAATTGTAACGCCACTTTTGATGAAATGATGGCCTTTAAACCAACTGGCTTTATGATCAGCAATGGTCCGGGCGACCCAGCCGTTATGCCTTATGCGGTTGATACGGTAAAGAAAATTGTAGATGCCAATATTCCTTTATTTGGCATTTGCTTGGGTCACCAAATGTTGGCCGAATCGCAAGGTTTAAAAACATACAAAATGTTCAACGGACACAGAGGTTTAAACCACCCAGTTAAAAATCTCATCACAGGTAAATGCGAAATTACCTCTCAAAACCACGGTTTTGGGGTTAAAATGGATGAAACTTTGGATCACCCTACCGTAGAATTAACGCATATCAACTTAAACGACAATACAGTTGAGGGAATTAGGATCAAGAATAAAAAGGCATTTTCGGTACAATACCATCCAGAGGCCGCACCAGGACCAGAAGATAGCCGTTATTTGTTCGATGATTTTATGGCTTTAATGAACCAATAATTAATAATGAACCAATAGCATATTTTGTTGGTTTGAACCAAGAATCACAAAATAATTGAATACATAACAACAGTAAACTACCAATTAAAATGAGCGCAATTATTAACATCCATGCCCGTCAAATTTTGGATTCTCGCGGCAATCCAACTGTAGAAGTAGAAGTGATAACTGAAGATGG
>CANKQY010000037.1 GCA_947485745.1 Bacteroidota bacterium | reverse complement strand
CTATCTTTGCCGCAATGCAAGAAGAATTTGACGAGGATATAGATACTGGTGAAGAGCAGGAACTGTTTGAACATTTCCATTTGGTAGTTGACAAAGGGCAGGGAATGCTGCGCATTGACAAGTTTCTGGTAAACCGCATTGAGAATGCCACACGTACCAAAATACAGGCTGCTGCCGATGCTGGTTCCATTTTAGTTAATACCAAACCGGTTAAATCTAGCTATAAAGTAAAGCCCTTAGATGTTATTTCTATCGTTTTACCCAATCCTCCTAAAAATACCCAAATTGTACCAGAAGATATTCCGCTCAATATCATCTACGAAGATGATGATGTGCTTTTAGTCAATAAAGTGCCTGGAATGGTTGTTCACCCGGGTTACAACAATGTAACTGGAACTTTGGTGAATGCCCTCGCTTGGCACTTAAAAGGCAACGAGTTCATGGAGGAAAACAATATCCGCCCAGGATTGGTTCACCGCATTGATAAAAATACTTCTGGCATTTTGGTCATTGCCAAAAAGGATGTGGCCATGACTCACCTAGCCAAACAGTTTTTTGATCACAGCATTGAACGCACTTACCAAGCCTTAGTTTGGGGCGATTTAGCTGAAGATGAAGGCACCATAACTGGTTATATTGGCCGCAGTGCCAGAGATAGAAAAGTTTTTCAATTATTTGATGATGCCGAGAAAGGCAAATGGAGCGTAACCCATTACAAGGTTTTAGAAAGAATTGGCTATGTTACCTTAATTGAATGTAGACTCGAAACTGGCCGTACCCACCAAATTAGGGTTCACCTCAAAAGCATTGGTCACCCCATTTTTTCGGATAGTACCTACGGTGGAGATTATGCAGTGAAAGGCACTACTTTTACCCGCTACAAGCAGTTTGTCGACAATTGCTTTGCCCTCATGCCAAGACAAGGTTTGCATGCCAAATCGCTTGGGTTCATTCATCCTACAACTAAGAAAAAAATCAACTTCGACAGTGAACTTCCTTCCGATTTTACCAGTGTGTTAGAAAAATGGCGCCATTATGTGCAGTATAAACCGCTTGAAGAGGATGAGCCCAAGGTGAAGGTAAAAGACAATGAAACCCAAAAGTTGATGAACCTAAAAAAGTAGTTCAGCTTTAATTGCCAGAAAATTATAGGTTCAGCAATTTTTAAAAATCATATTGAAAAAGCAGTTTTGCCCCCAATACCACCAGTGTCCAAAAGCAAAAGGAAGCAAACATAATTAGTTTAATTCTCCATTTATTGGGCTCAATGGTCGATGCTAATATCGTCCCAATTGGAGGGGTTAATATCATTGGCGTTAAAAATGCAATGCCCCATACTTCATATTTCTTAATAATGCTTACCAACCTGCGTTTATTTTTACTAAACTTTACTGGCTTTACTTTTTTTGGAAAATAACGATGGTAAATGCCAAGAATAAATGTCCACAAGTACAAATACACCACAACCCCAAGCATACCACCACCAACCGTTAAAGCAAGTATTTCTATTTGATTAAACCCAAAGCCAATAGCAAAACTGATACCTACAATATATTTTACCGCACTCCATAGAATTACGGTGAGCATTTTTAATAGTACTTCCATTTTTTATTTTTGGAAAGCAAGAACTGCTTTTCTTACGCTGCCATTTTCCTGCAATAATTTTGCCGCTTTTTTTTCTGTCACGTTTAATTCTTTCATCACCATCTCAATTCCTCTCTTCACAAGCTTGTTATTGCTCATGCGCATGTCTACCATCTTGTTGCCTTTAACATTGCCAAGTTTAATCATCAAAGAGGTACTAATCATATTAAGCACTAATTTCTGAGCGGTGCCTGCTTTCATCCGGGTACTGCCTGTCACAAATTCTGGTCCTACTACCACCTCAATGGCAAATTTGGCGGTAGCTGCCAATGGCGAGTTTTTGTTGCAAGTAATGCAGCCCGTTTCAATTCCGTTTTTGTTGGCCTGATCCAAAGCGCCGATGACATACGGTGTAGTGCCACTTGCAGCTATGCCAATTACAAAGTCGTTGGCAGTAATTTTATATTTTTGTAGGTCTTTCCATCCTTGCTCTCTATCGTCCTCGGCAAATTCAACAGCCTTTCTGATAGCCTTATCTCCACCTGCAATAATGCCAACCACCAAGCCAAAGGGTACGCCGTATGTAGGCGGACATTCACTTGCATCTACAACCCCCAACCTGCCGCTGGTTCCGGCGCCCATATAAAATAGTCGGCCTCCATTTTGCATTTTTTTAAAGGCAGCATTCACCAATTTTTCAATTTTGGGCAAGGCTATTTCTATGGCCAAAGGAACGGTTTTGTCTTCTTGGTTCATACTCACCAATAGCTGCTTGGTACTCATTTTATCCAAATTTTGGTGATTAGAATCGGCCTCTGTGGTTCTAATAATATTTTTCTTTGTCATAGCACATTCAAATAAACCTCAAGGAGCTTATATTTGCCTTTTAGGATTTCACAAATATGTCAAATAATTTTAATAAGTGGCAGCCATTTATTTATGGGCTCATTTTATCTATTGGATTGTTGCTAGGAATTTTTCTCAGACCCGCCGCTTCTATGCAAACATTTATGCGTGGAAACAACAAATTCTCCGAGTTACTCAATATCATCAATCAATCTTATGTTGACACTGTAAATTTAGAACAATTAGAAGAAATTGCCATCAATGATTTGTTAAAAGGATTGGATCCGCATTCTGTTTATATTCCTGCATCTGATTTGCAAATAGCTAACGAACAATTGGAAGGAAATTTTGAGGGCATTGGGGTTGAATTCAATATTATTTCAGATACCATCATGGTTGTTTCTGCAATCAATGGCGGACCAGCCCAAGAATTAGGTATTTTACCTGGTGATAGAATTGTTAAAGTAGATACCTTACCCGTTGCAGGAGTTGGTATTACCAGTGAAAAGGTTTTTAAACTGTTGCGAGGAACAGGAGGAACAAAAGTAGCTGTTACCATAGCTAGAGTGGGTTCTAAAGAACCAATTGTTTATAATATCACAAGAGGAACTATTCCAATTTTTAGTGTAGATGCATGGCGCATGATTAACAAGGAAACAGGCTATATAAAAATTAGCAGGTTTGCAGAAAATACACATGAGGAATTCTTAAAAGCATTTGATGAATTGAAAAAAGATAAGCTTAAAAACTTGATCATAGACTTACGCGGCAATCCAGGGGGCTATTTGAGCACTGCCATTCAATTGGTAGATGAGTTTTTAGATGATAGAAAATTGATTGTTTATACCCAAGGAAGAAGTAAGCCAAGGGCAGAATACAAAGCAGAAAGACCAGGTGTTTTTGAAAAAGGTAAACTCATTGTGTTAATAGATGAAGGTTCAGCTTCTGCTAGTGAAATTGTAAGTGGTGCGGTGCAAGATTGGGACAGAGGAATGGTTATTGGTAGAAGAAGTTTTGGCAAAGGTTTGGTTCAAGAACCTTATGAGTTAAGTGATGGCTCGGCTTTAAGATTAACGGTCTCTAGGTATTATACACCAAGTGGCAGGTGCATTCAAAGGGATTATACAGATAAAGAAAAGTACGACTACGATATCATGGATAGGTATGAAAAAGGAGAATTGCTCAACGACCTTAAATCTTCTATTCATGATTCAACGCCTTATTATACCATGCGGTTAAAAAGAACGGTATATGCAGGTGGTGGCATTAACCCAGATTACTTTGTTGCCATTGATACATCCTTCAGTTCTATGTTTTTAACTGAAGTAGTTTCAAATGCACTCATTGGTAAATTTGCTTACGAATATTTGGATCAAAACAGAAAGGCGATAACAGCTATTCTTAGTTTAAAAATATATGTAGATGCTTATCAAATCAATGATGCCGCATTTGACCAATTTTTGTTGTTTACAAAAAAGAATGGCATAGAAGCACCATCAAATGATGAAGTAAAACGCTCAAAAGAGTTTATTAAATTGCAGTTGAAAGCACTTATTGCTCGCCAAATTTGGAGAGATCAAGGCTATTATTCAGTTATCCAAAAAGACGATAAAGCCATTCTATTAGCACTCAAAAAATTAAATGAAAATCAAGCTTTACTAAATTCAGGTAATTGAGCAGGTAAGTGAAATTTCATGAATTTGATGGTTCTGCCTCTGCCACGGAAAAGTTTCTCGTAGTGTGTAGTAATGTTCCGCACGTATTCATCTGCTTCTTCTGTTTCGTGCACATCTCTCACTAGCTGAATAGGTTCAATGCCTATTTGGGTAAACAGCTCTTCGGTATAGTTAAATAGGCCATCATCGTCTGTTTTAAAGTTCATGATGCCTTTGTCTTGAATTACTTCTTTGTAAATTTTTAAGAAGCGCGGGTGTGTGAGCCTGTGCTTTTCGTGTCTGTCTTTTGGGAAAGGATCGGGAAAGGTTATCCAAATTTCACTCACTTCATTTTTTTCAAAATGCTCCGCTAATTTTTCAATAATCATACGAATAAACCCAGCATTTTTAATGCCCTTTTCTTGAGCCATTCTAGCACCAACCCACATGCGGTTTGATTTGATATCAATGCCAATAAAATTCTTTTCTGGAAAAGCCTCGGCCAGCGCAACTGTGTATTCACCTTTACCACAAGCCAATTCCAATACTATTGGATGGTCATTTTTAAAGTACTCTTTATGCCATTTACCTTTTAAGTGAAATGGGTACTCAAAACAATTGGGAAAGGTTTTAAATTCTGCAAACCTGCGTATCTTATCTTTTGCCATTGAGCGCAAAAGTAAAAAAGTTTTTTAATTTGTTTCGATGCTATTTGCTTTTGGCTTTAATAACCAATTGAGCATAGGGCCAGCTAATACGCTTGTTACAACTGCCATGATAACTATAGCCACAAATAGGTCCTCTCCAATAAGTTTGGCTTGCAACGCTAAAATGGCCAATATAATTTCCATTGCTCCCCTGGCATTAAGGCCAAATCCTATTGCCAAGGATTCTTTGTTACTTAAGCCTCCCAATTTGGCACCTAAATAGGCTCCTGATATTTTCCCAACTATGGCCAAAATCAATACCAACAGGGTTATTTGAAGGTCGAAATGGTTCACAAAATTTACTTTGAAACCAATAGAAACAAAAAAGAGCGGTGCAAAAATATTGGTCACAAACTGACTCACATTGTCTTTCATTTTTTCTGTTACATGAACAGAATCTCCAATGGCAATGCCAATAATAAAAGCTCCAAATATGGCGTGTAAGCCTATATATTCTGTAAAGGCTGCTCCCAAAAATGCTAAGCCAAGTGATAGGCTCAAAAAGCCACCTGGCCAGCTAAAATTCTTTTCTGCCCAAGGCATTGATTTATCAATAAAAAACCTACCAACAGTTAGCATAATCAATGCATATCCTATGGTATAAAACAAGGTAAACAACAAACTATGGTGCGCACTGCCTTTAAGCATGCCAATAATTACAGAGAATAAAATCCAACCGATGAGGTCGTTGAACATCGCTGCTGTTATAATGATTGAGCCAACTTTAGTTCTAAACAAATTTAAATCTAGTAAGGTTCTAGCTATAACAGGCAGCGCAGAAATGGCCATAGAAGTTCCTATAAATAGGGCAAATGCTATTTTATCTGTGCTATTTTCCCCAAAGAGATTATACCCAAAATAGCCAATTGCAAAACCCATTGCAAGCGGAATAATTAAGCCAAAAACACTGGTTGAAAATGCCGCCTTGCCTTGTTGCCTTATGAGTGATAAATTAAGTTCCATTCCCGCAACAAACAAAAGCATGATGATAGAAATATTTATAATACCGCTTAATGCAATGGCAGCATGGTCGTTTTGGGTAAAAATAATGGTGGATATATTTGGGTAAAAATACCCAAGTAAAGATGGCCCAAGCACCACACCAGCAATTAACTCGCCTACAACTAAAGGCATCTTTAATTTCCTAAAAAATTCACCAAACAACCGGGCAGCAATAAGCATTAGTCCTATGCTAAGGATAACACTGATGTTTTCACTATGGCTTAATACACTCATTTAATTTAATCGCTATCTTTTGTATGAATGATTAATAAGTTACACGGTAAATCAGATAGGGCATATTCTATATCATGCGGAAAAACCCTGTCTAATAAATTCATTGGCTTGTCAGGTGAATTCAAAATCAATAAATCCGCTTCTTTATCTCTCGAAAATTTACTGATTACATAGCCAGGTTTACCTTCAATTCTTTCTGTATTTATAATCAACTCACCACAATCCGTGCACCTCAATATTTCTTCTAATTTTTCGTCTTCCTCTTTATGTAAAGCCTCTTTGTGGTCGTCGGCCTCTTTTTCTTTAAATTCTTCACTTCTGATCAAAGCAAGTTTGCTTTCATCACTTTCCTGAATAATATCAATACTTATTGACCTAAACGCCCGGGCTATTTCTACTGCTTTGGCAATGGTGTATTCCGTTTTTGGATGGTCTGTGCCTTCTACTACCAAATGTTTGAAACCTGTTGGATGAATTTTGGGTTCAGTTAACATCAACATACTACACTTTGCTTTTCTACTCAATTGCCTTGAAATGCCTCCAAAGAAATGTTTAATAATTCCCTCCTTTTCCAAAGCACCAGCTACCAATAAATCAATTTTATGTTCCTGACAGATTTGTAAAATTTTCTCTACTGGATCTCCTTCTTCCCATATAATACTTGTAGCATTTCCTTCGAGATTGAACCTATGAATTAAGTGTTTTAAATATTGCTCTTCCTGCAAACTTTTTTTCCCAACATGCGCAAATACCAGTTGCGAATTAAAAGTTTGTTGCAGCAGTTTTGCTTCAGCAACCATGGCTTCGCACCTAGGTGAAAAGGCAATTGCTATAGCAATCTTTTGAAAGGTTAGCTCTTTATTGCTCATAGGGCGAAAATAGCTAAAAGCAGAGAGTTTGCTAAATTTGTTTTGGATTATCAAATATTCAACAAAGCAGCTTGTTTGATTTGCAAATTTTTATTCGGCCCCTTTGAGATCGTTTTTTTTGGTTTGAACCCATTAGTTGTTAGCAATTAATATTGTAATTGTGGGATGATTCTGCATAAATCTTACACTTTTATCAGTAAACTTGCAAACCTTGTTATGGATAAAGAAATTCTATTAGAGGCCTATGCACACATGTGTGCTGCTAGGGCCATGGCCGAAATATACGATGCAAATCGCCCAATAACCAAGTACGTGCACTCTACCAGTCGCGGACATGAAGCCATTCAATTGGCAATGGGTATGCAATTAACAGATTCAGATTACGCTGCTCCTTATTACCGCGATGAAAGCATGCTGTTGGGCATGGGCATGAGTCCGTACGAATTGATGTTGCAATTATTGGCCAAGGCAGAAGATCCATTTTCGGGTGGTAGAACTTATTACGGACATCCAAATTTAAAGCGAGAAGGTTTTGTTAAAATGCTGCATTCTAGCAGTGCTACAGGTATGCAGGCTATTCCTGCAACAGGTATGGCGCATGGTGTGGCTTATTTAGAAAGTCAGGGCCTTCTAGATGCAAATGAAAATTCTGTGGTTGTTTGCAGTTTAGGAGATGGCTCAGTAACCGAAGGTGAGGTAGCAGAAGCCTGGCAAATGGCAGTATTAAAAAAGCTGCCTATTATCTATTTGATCCAAGACAACGATTGGGGTATAAGCGCCAACGGTGCAGAAATGCGTGCCATGGATGCTTATGAATATGCGGGAGGTTTCAAGGGAATGCAACGCTTGCGTGTAGATGGCAGTGATTTCTTGAAATCATGGAATGCTGTTTTGCAATCCATAGATTATGTAAGAGAAACCCGTATGCCAATTTTATTACATGCTAAGGTGCCATTGTTGGGTCACCATACTTCTGGTGTGCGCAAAGAGTGGTACCGCACCGATGAGGATATGGCCAAGCATTTAAAAGATGAACCTCTTCCAAAATTACATGCACATTTGTTAAGCATTGGCTTTAGCGAGGCTGAGTTAAAAGAAATCAATGAAATTGAAATTGATAGGGTAGCACAACAGTTTAAATTAGCTGTTTCCTCTCCAGACCCGGATCCTTCAACTGCCGAAGACCATATATATGCGCCAAGTGGAGCAGCACACGAAGTGGGTATAAGAAAGCCTGAGGGAAAAGAACCCGTAGTAATGGTAGATGCTGCATTACATGCGGTAGATGAATTATTGGCCAAACATCCTGAGTGCATGTTTTATGGGCAGGATGTAGGCGCAAGATTAGGTGGCGTATTCAGAGAAGCCGCTACTTTGGCTATAAAATATGGGGAGGACAGGGTTTTCAATACACCCATTCAAGAAGCATATATAGTAGGTTCAACCGCTGGCATGAGTGCAGTGGGAGTGAAGCCTATTGTTGAAATTCAGTTTGCAGATTATGTGTGGTCAGGCATGAACCAATTGGTTTGTGAAATCACCAAATCATGTTACCTCACCATGGGTAAATATCCGGTGAGTGCTGTAATCCGTATTCCTATTGGTGCTTACGGCGGAGGTGGTCCTTACCACAGTGGAAGCATAGAATCTACTTTGCTCACTTTAAAAGGAATAAAGATTGCCTATCCAAGTAATGCGGCAGACATGAAAGGCTTGATGAAAGCCGCCTATTATGATGGCAATCCTTGCATCATGTTAGAGCACAAAGGCCTGTATTGGAGCAAGAATCCAGGCACAGAATTGGCGCGTTGCGTGGAGCCAGATGAAGATTATGTATTGCCATTTGGTAAAGCCAATACCGTATTAGCCGCAACCGATGATGCCTTAGATAATGGCGAATCTTGTGTGGTGGTAACTTATGGCATGGGCGTATATTGGGCATTGGCTGCCGCAAAAGAATTCCCTGGTCAAGTGGAAGTATTAGATTTAAGAAGTTTACTACCATTGGATGAAGAAGCTATAATGGCTGCAGTGCGCAAGCATGGCAAATGTTTGGTATTAACAGAAGAGGCATTGAACAACTCCTTCGCAGAATCATTGGCAGCAAGAATTATGCAACAATGTTTCACCAGTTTAGATGCACCTGTAGCAACTTTGGGTTCAAAAAATGTGCCTGCAGTTCCAATGAACATGGGCCTCGAAGTAGAAATTTTGCCTAATACGGATAAGGTTGTTGCTAAATTGAAAGAGCTTCTTTTTTCTTAATTATTCGTCATTAAAAATCTAGCTTTGATTAATGAATATTTGCAGCAAAAGACTTAAATTCGTAATAAATTAATGAAAAATGGAAGAGATTATATTTATAGTCGAAGAAAGTGATGAAGGAGGTTTTATTGCCAAAGGTTTGGGTGTATCTATTTATACTGAAGCCGAAACGATGGATGCATTAAAAGTGGCTGTCAAGGAGGCAATATATTGTCATTTTGAGGATAATCGTCCAAAGTTGGTTAGGCTTCACATGGTTAAAGAAGAAGTATTTGCAGCATGAAATTACCGAGAGATATCTCTGCTCAGGACCTTGTAAAAGCAAGTAAAAAGTTGGGATATGAAGTGACTAGACAAGTTGGAAGTCATATAAGACTAACAACTGAACAAAATGGCCAACATCATATAACAATTCCAAATCATGACCCAATTAAAATAGGCACTTTATCTGCAATAATTGCTGATATCGCTAATCATTTTAATATTACTAAAGATCAAGTTATACAAACTCTCTGGTAAACCTTGAGTAATTTTCACCTAAAATTTCTAGCTGTTAAATTTATTCTTTTGTAACACTTACCAATAATTTAATTTTTTTATTTGATAATAGTATACAGTGATATCTCCTATTGAAATTTAAAAATTAAACAAAATTCTAAAAGAAACTTATATCGATTAATTAAGAAATATATAACTTGCTGCTGACTCACTTAATGGATCAACCATGAAAAAGATGAATACTGTTGGCAAAGTTAATGCACTAAATTTATTACAAGAAAACCAACGCAATTTTGAGGTGGAATCACTTCACAAAACAAGTGAGGCATTAAAGAGTTTACAGACAGATTTCCCTGCAACAGAGGCAAGTGTCATTAAGCTTCATGAAGCATTGCTTTTTTCAATTGCTTACCCAGGTTCAACGGCAATTTTACAACAATGCAATTCTTTGATGGACTTGTTGGTTCAAACCGTAAGTAAAACAGTTAGCAGAAATAGAAGTGCCTATTACAATTCTGGCATAACGGGTTCCTTGGTTTGCGCGCAATTTGGCCTATTGCTGAACCAATATTTGTTAGCAGAAAAGCTGCAAACCCTTGAATTATCAGGTATAGATGGGCATAATTCAGAACTGGTGGGCAAGCTTACATTTACATTAGATGCTGTTGAGCAAGAATTGATGCCCGATGAAGCTGGCTATTTTAATAAATGGCAAAAGCGTTATTTGCCTGGCATTAAAAACAGCAAAAATTTATTGGATTATTATATCCATGCTTGTATGCAAATGCAAGGTTCCATTTCCTATAAAGAAAATATTTTTTCAAGCTTTCAATTGTTTACGGAGTTCAGTTTAGATGCCAAATTATTGGGCTTAAGTAATGGTCGTTTAGGTATTGATTCAAACCACATTCATAGCAATGGCATTCAAAAAAAATGTACCATTGAGGAGGTGTTTTTACAAGGCAAACCCAAACAAATAAAATTGTTACCCAATCAACAAGCTCATTTAGTGCGTTTGGCCAAGGGCTCCATGGCTTCTTTGTTGCGCGAAACCGATACTTTCTCCTATGCCCAAGAACATGAAACCGAATTGCACGACATGGGCAATGGCATTTCTATTGGCTTGTATTTTATGATACCTGAACAAAAATTTGCCTTGCAATCTTATATTGGATATTTGTTGTATAAAAATGGCTTGCCAATGGCATATGGTGGTTGTTGGTTGTTTGCCCAACAAGCTGCTTTTGGCGTAAATGTTTTGCCGCCATATAGGGGAGGAGAATCTAGCAATGTGGTAGCCCAATTATTGCGTTTATACCATTTCCGATTTGGAGTGCAACAATTTACAGTTGATCCTTACCAAATTGGCAAGGGTAATTCGGATGGCATTCAATCTGGCGCATTTTGGTTTTACTATAAACTTGGCTTTAGGCCTATGCAGCAAGATTTAGCAGATTTAGCAAAATTTGAAATGCTCAGAATGAGTAATGAAAAAGGCTACCGTTCGCCAGCAAAAGTGCTTATAAAGCTTGCCGATGCTGAAATTTATTGGGCGCCCTCAACTAACAAAGCTACCCACTATTCCTTGCTTCCTATTTCGGATAAAATTAGTACACACGTGGCTAAGAATTTTAATGGAAATAGAAATTTAGCACTTATTGCCGCTACCAAAAAATATCAAAAGATTACGCAAAGCAAAGTAGCTAAAAATTCCTTTTTGAACCGATTGCTGACTACTATGGATGCAATGGGTGTTTTTGAAAAGCTGAAACCAGCAGTGGTAGCCAAAATTGGAGAGGCTTATCAACAAAAGGATGGTCAAGAGGCCAATGCTCATTTAAAATTGCTGGGTTTAAAGCCTTACTGGCAATTGTTTAAGTAGGAAATTGTAGCCTGCAATTTGGTTCAAACATTTTAAGCCATTTATTTCTCCCCAAATTTTGGCTTTCCCCCAACAATTGCGCAAATTTGCGCTTTCGTATTATTACAATGAGTGAGACACAACCCATTGGCACATTAGCCACTTTAGAACAAGCAAAACAATTAGGTTTACGCGAGGAAGAGTTTGAGAAAATAAAGGAGATTTTGGGTCGTACCCCAAACTTTACTGAATTAAGCATATATAGCGTGATGTGGAGCGAGCATTGCTCTTATAAAAACTCAATCGTTTGGTTAAAAACATTGCCTAAAGAGGGCGAAAAAATGTTGGCCAAAGCAGGCGAAGAAAACGCAGGATTAATTGATATAGGCGATGGATTGGCTTGCTGCTTTAAAATTGAAAGTCATAACCACCCAAGTGCCATTGAGCCCTACCAAGGTGCTGCAACTGGTGTGGGCGGCATTAACCGTGATATTTTTTCGATGGGCGCTCGTCCAATTGCACAATTGAACTCCCTTCGTTTTGGAAACATAGAGAACGAACGCACCAAATGGTTGGTGCGTGGTGTGGTAAAAGGAATTGGAAACTATGGCAATGCATTTGGAATTCCTACCGTAGGTGGTGAGGTATACTTTGATGATTGTTACCAAATAAATCCTCTGGTAAATGCCATGAGCGTTGGTATTGCCAAAGTAGGAAAAACAGTTTCTGCCATCTCTGAAGGTTTAGGAAATCCGGTGTATATTTTTGGTTCAGCCACAGGAAAAGATGGCATACATGGTGCAGCTTTTGCCTCAAAAGATATTACCGAAGATTCTGCAAAAGACCTGCCATCAGTGCAAGTGGGCGATCCTTTCTGGGAGAAATTAATTTTGGAAGCGAGCATGGAATTGCTTGAGCAAACAGATGCAGTGGTAGGTATGCAAGACATGGGTGCTGCAGGAATTACTTGCTCTACCAGTGAAATGAGTGCCAAAAGTAAAACAGGTATGAAGGTTTGGCTAGATAAAGTTCCTATGCGCCAAGCAGGCATGAAAGATTGGGAAATCTTATTGTCGGAAAGCCAAGAACGCATGCTCGTTATTGTGCACAAAGGAAAAGAAGCAGCGGTTGAGCGCATATTTAAAAAATGGGATTTAACTTATGCCATTATTGGTGAGGTTACAGATACAGAGCGCGTTCAATACTACATGAATGGCGAGCTCAGGGCCGATATCCCAGGCGAAAGTTTGGTTTTAGGTGGCGGTGCTCCTGTTTACCACAGAGAATATACTGAACCTAAATATTTCCAAGAAATTGCTAAATTCGATTTGAACCAAGTGCCAGATATTACTGTTGATGAAGCACCTGCTGTAGCAAAATATTTAATGGGCCACCCAAATATTGCCAGCAAACGTTGGGTATATAACCAATATGATAGTATGGTGGGAACCATTAACCAAACCACCAATGCGCCAAGTGATGCAGCGGTTGTAAAAGTTAAAGGTACAGATAAGTCTATTGCCATGACGGTTGATTGCAATAGTAGGTATGTTTATGCCAACCCATTTGTTGGTGGCATGATTGCGGTTTCAGAGGCTGCAAGAAACCTAGTTTGCTCAGGTGCTGAGCCTGCTGCAATTACCAATTGCCTCAATTTTGGTAACCCATACAACCCCGAAGTGTACTATCAATTTGTACATGCCATTAAAGGTTTGGGCGAAGCTTGTAAAAAGTTTGATACGCCTGTAACTGGCGGTAATGTGAGCTTTTACAACCAAAGCAGCGACGACAATGCAGTGTTTCCTACGCCAACAATTGGCATGGTTGGTTTAATTACCGGTGGTAAAAAACACATGACCATGGATTTTAAGCAGGTAGGAGATGGCATTTATCTTTTAGGAGATAGTAAAAACGATTTAGGATGCTCACATTATTTGTCGCATTTTAAGAAAGTGGCGCAATCACCTGCTCCTTATTTCAATCTAGAGGAAGAGTATCAATTACACAAAGCAGTATTAAAAGCAATCAATGCCGGTTTGATCCAAAGTGCCCATGATGTGAGTGAAGGTGGCTTGCTGACTTGTATATTAGAGAGCGCCATGCCAAATAACTTTGCTTTTGTTGTTGACTCTATCAACGCACAATCTTTGAGAACAGATGCCTTTCTTTTCGGTGAAGCTCAGGGCAGAATTGTGGTGAGTGTTGCGCCACAAAATGAGGCAGCATTTGAAGCATTGGTTCAAACCATACCTTATGAAAAATTAGGAAAAGTTACCAAAGGAGATATTCTGGTAAATCAGCATTCTTTTGGTAGCCTCGATTCGTATAAAAACATTTTTGAGAATTCACTTGAAGAAAAATTAAGTTAAGATAAAGGTTAAAATAAATAATGGCATTAGATCAAATAGAGGATACCCTCGTAGGGGGCAAGGAAATGGGCTTTTTCGACCATATTGATGAGTTGAGGAAGCATATTATACGCTCTGTAGTGGCTATTCTTGTTTGTGCTGTGGTTGTTTTTTTTAATAAAAGTCTGTTGTTCGATACCATACTTTTTGGTCCTATGAATATTGACTTTTGGACCTATCGCCAAATGTGCGACTTGTCTTATTACCTTACTGGAACCGATGAGTATTGCGTGAAGGCGATGGGCTTTGTATTATCCAATATTGATATGACTGGCCAGTTTACACAACACCTATTTATTTCTTTTGTAGCAGGCTTCGTAATCTCCTTTCCTTTTGTATTGTGGCAGTTTTGGGCCTTTATTAAACCTGCTCTAAGTGGCATGGAAATAGCCTACGCTAGAGGTTTTGTGTTTTTTAGTTCTATGTTGTTTTTTATAGGAATATTGTTTGGTTATTTCCTCTTAGCACCACTTTCTATTAACTTTTTAGGTTCGTATAAAGTAAGTGAGTTGGTAAGCAATGAAATTAATTTAGAGTCGTATATTTCTTTTTTAACCACCTTAACTTTTGCTTGCGGACTCATTTTTGAAATGCCCATGTTGGTTTATTTTTTAGCAAAAATAGGTATATTGGGCAGCGCCCTTATGAGTAAATACAGGCGTTATGCGTTGATTGTCATTTTAATTTTGGCCGGTATTTTAACCCCGTCCCCAGATATGGCTAGCCAAATAATGATGGCTTTGCCGCTTTATGGTTTATATGAAATAAGTATATTGGTTGCAAAGAAGGTTGAGGAAAATAAGCTGAAAGCCAGGATTTAAACTATAAAAATTCTTTATTTAAAAATTTCTATTAAATTCGTAATTCTAAAATTTAAAAATATGAAAACACTTAAATTTATAGCTATTGGTATAGCTGCTTCATCATTGATGTTTAGTGCCTGTAAAAAAGAAGAAACAAAATCAGATCCTAAACCTACAGGAAGCTCAATTATTGTTGGCAAAGATTGGAGATTAATTGGATTAACTATATCCATACCAGGTCAGCCAGCTACAGATCTTTATGCGCAAATGGATGCTTGTGACAAAGATGATTTAATTGAATACTTAGCAAATGGATCTGTAACGGATAAAGCAGGTGCAACTAAATGTGATCCAGCTGAACCAGATTCACAAAATGGTGGAACTTGGGCTTTGTTAAACAACGATACTCAATTGCGCCTTATAAATGGTGATACCTCACTTTATAATATTCAGGAGTTATCGGCAAATACGATGAGAGGTTCTATAACTGAGTTAGATCCTGTTTCTGGTGTTAATTACACTACCTCATTCACATTTACCAAAAATTAACAAAAATCTTTTTTATATAGCCCCTGCCATTTGGTGGGGGCTTTTTTTTTGTAGTATATTGTGCCCTTAAAATTCACTGTATGAACCAATCCTTTTTCAAAAAAGCACTGCCACATTTAATTGCCTTTGCTGTAATTATGATTGTTATGTTTGCCTACTTTACGCCTTTATTCAATGGTAAAGTGCTCAAACAATACGATGTATTGCAATGGAAATCTACTTACCAAGAAATTGCCCAGTTCGAAAAAGCCTCTGGTGAGCGCACCTTTTGGACCAACAGCATCTTTGGTGGTATGCCCAGTTATTTAATTGGAGCTTCTTATCAAGGCAATATTAGCAGCAATTTATTGTACTATTTTTCCATATTGTTCAAGCACCCTGCTGATACTATTTTTCTTTTATTTGCTTGTTTTTATATTTTGTTATTGGCCTTTGAGGTTTCGCCATGGCTTGCCATCATTGGTTCATTAGCCTTTGCCTTATCCTCCTTCAACTTCATCAATATTGATGCAGGGCACGTTACCAAAGGAAATGCCATAGCCTTTATCCCGCTTGTTTTGGCGGGGATGCAAATTACTTTACATAAAAATAAATGGTTGGGTGCCATTCTTACCGGTATTGCCGTATCTATGGAATTGGCTGCGGGCCACGTTCAAATAACCTATTACCTCATTTTTATTATTTTGGCTTGGATGATTGTAGAATTGGTTTCGGCCATCAAAAACAAAACACTGCCCAAATTCATTACTGCTGGTATTTTCATGGCCTTGGCAGCCATAATGGGTATAGGTACAAACATAACAGGATTATTGGCCACCGAAGAATATGGCAAATACAGTATTCGTGGTAAATCTGAACTCACTAAAACGCCTGATGGACAGAGCAATTTTGCCAATACTTCTTCAGGATTAGATAAGGATTATGCATTATCATGGAGCAATGGTGTGGCAGAACCATTCACTCTTTTAATTCCCAACTTTTATGGCGGAGGTAGCAGTGGCGATTTGGGTACAGGTAGCGATACCTATGCTGCGCTTCAAAAACAGGGTTATCCCAATGCCAAAGATGTGGTAAAGCAAATGCCAATTTATTGGGGTGATCAGCCTTTTACAGCAGGACCAATCTACTATGGTGCCATCATTATTTTCTTGTTTGTATTGGGCATGTTTGTTATCAAGGGGAATGAGAAATGGTGGATTTTTTCTGCTGCCATGTTAGCAATATTTTTATCAATGGGTAAAAATTTCATGTTCTTAACCGATATTTTCTTTAACTATTTTCCGCTTTATAATAAGTTTAGGTCGGTAACCTTTATCCTTTGTATTGCCCAAACTATGTTTCCATTCTTGGGTATTTTAGCCTTGAAGGAAATTTTAGAAAAGAAAATTAGCAAACCAGATTTTATCAAAGCCATGAAATACAGCTTAGGTATTGTGGGCGGTTTGTGTTTGATTTTTGCCTTATTACCCGGCATGTTTTTTGATTTTACAAGTGAATCAGACGGACGTATGAATTTCCCTGATTGGTTGAAAGATTCGTTAATGGCTGATAGAGAAAGCCTTTTGCGGATGGATGCTTTGCGCTCATTGGTTTTTATTTTAGCAGCAGCAGCAGCTATTTGGTATTACCAATTGGGTAAACTTAAATCGGAATTGCTCATGGGCATCCTTGGCGTTTTGATCCTAGTTGATTTATGGGGAGTTGACAAACGTTACTTAAACGAAAAAGACTTTGAAAAGAAAAAGGGCGAGGTGGCTGTTGACCAAACACCTGTTGATGCACAAATTTTGGCAGATACAGATTTGCATTACCGCGTTTATAACAATACCACAGATTTTGACAAAGATGCCATTACTGCCTACTACCACAAGAGTTTAGGTGGTTACCATGGCGCTAAAATGCGCAGGTACCAAGAATTAATAGAATGGCAATTGGGCAAGCAAAACATGGAATGTTACAACATGTTAAACGCCAAATATTTTATCGTTCAAGATTCTACAGGAAACAAATTTGTTCAGCGTAATCCGTTTAACAATGGCAATGCTTGGGTTGTTAAAGAGATTAAGTGGGTAGCAAATGCCGATGAGGAGATTGTTGCTTTAACTGGGTTTAAATCCAAAGAAACAGCCATTATAGACAAACGCTATGAGGCCGATCTAAAAGGCTTTACACCAAATTTTGATTCATCTGCTAGCATTACCTTAACTAAATACCAACCCAACAAATTGGTATATACTGCCAACGCGCAATCCGACCAATTGGCAGTGTTCTCAGAAATACATTACGAAATGGGTTGGAACGCCTATATAGATGGCGCGCTGGTTCCCCATTACCGCGTAGATTATGTTTTGCGTGCACTTAAATTGCCTGCAGGCAAGCATGAGGTTGAGTTTAGGTTCGAACCAAGTGTAATTGCAAAAGGTGAAAGCATAGCTTATGCTTCATCAATTGCTTTATATGGTGGTTTGGGTTTAATTCTTGGAATGCTATTTATTCAAAATAGAAAGAAAGAACAAGCATAAAACAATGAAAATAGATTTGCAGTATATAGCAGTAGGATTAATTTTTATAGCAGCCATCTATTTTATATACAAATCCCTTCGCAAGAGTGCTAAAGGCCATGCTTGCGAAGGGAGTAATTGTAATTGTAGTCCAGAAAAATCAAAATCTATTTAAGAATCCCCTAGAGATGGAATCCGAGAACCACACGGGAATTAGCGTTTTTCAATCAACTTATATAATTCGTCTAACTTAGGTGTTAAGATAATTTCAGTGCGGCGATTTTTAGCCCTGCCTTCAGGAGTATCATTGCTGGCTTTGGGCATATATTCTCCTCTACCGGCAGCAGTAAGGCGTTTGGCATCTACCTTATAGGTTTCATCTAATAAGCGAACAATATTGATTGCCCTACCAACGCTTAAATCCCAGTTATCTTGAAACTGCGCAGTTTTAATGGGAATATTATCTGTATGTCCTTCAATCATAATGCTCACATCGGTATTTTTGTTCAATACCTCTGATAATTTCTTGATGGCATCTTTTCCTTTGTCTTCAACATCAGCACTGCCACTTCGGAATAATAATTTATCGGTCATAGAAACATAAACCTTACCATTCTTCATTTCCACAGTAATTTCATCGCTGTTAAAGCTCAATAATGCTTTTTTGATGATATTGTTCAGAGCATTGGTAATTGAATCTTGGCGACGAATTAAAACCTCCAATTCGGCCAATCTTTTCTCACGGGCCAATAATTGTTCGCCTTTTTCTTTGAGGGCCAAATTAAGTTGTTCGGTGCGGTTTAAGCTAGAACGAATAAGTTCTGTGTACTTATCGTTCATTTCATTGTAGTTATTTTGTAAGCCACGGTGCTTTTCGGCCAAATCATTGTACTTTTGGTTCAAGGCTCTGTAACTAGAATCTAATTCCCTATAACGAATGCCTCTTTCGGTGGTATCTTTATTAAATGCGAGGTTTAATAGGTGTATTGAATCCCTTTGGTGGGTGGCCTCTTTCATTCGCTTTGATAATAAAGCGTTGTGCATTTTCTCTCCAAATGTTTTAGGAGTTTTAATCTTTCCCTTAGGTTCAAGGTCTTGTGCTTGCAAGTATACTGTTGCAAGCAAGGCTATAATCAATAGTTTAAATTTCATGTCTTCAGAATTTCCACGAAGTTGCAATGCAAATGGCTTATCACCAATTTTTGAAACCAGTAGTTATTCTCAACCTAAATTGCTTTGTTCAAAATTCCGCACAAAAAAGGCGCTACCTCTTATGAGATAGCGCCTTTTTATATTAGAAAAATCTTATTTACTCTCTTTATTCTTCTTGTCGAAGTCGATTACAATTGGCGTTGCAATTGCGATAGATGAATAGGTACCAAAGAAAATACCTACCAATAAAGCAAATGTAAATCCTTTGATTACGTCGCCACCAAAAATAAACAATACCAATGCAACCATAAATACGGTTAATGAGGTAATGATGGTTCTATTTAAGGTGTTATTTAACGCGTCGTTAATAATTTTAGGTTTGTTGGTTTCGTGGTGGTGGGTTCCTAAGAACTCACGAATACGGTCGAATACAACCACCGTATCATTGATTGAGAAACCGATAATAGTTAAAACCGCCGCAATAAAGTTTTGGTCAACTTCCATCGAGAATGGCAAGATGCCATCAAATATAGAATAGAAGCCCATCATCATTAAAACGTCGTGTGCCAATGCCAAGGTTGCACCCAAGGCATATTGCCATTTTTTGAATCGGATCAAAACGTATAAACCAATACCCAATAATGCAATGATGGCTGCCCAGATAGAAGAAACCTTAATGTCATTTGCAATGGTTGGTCCAACTTTATTAGAACTTAACACTTCATAAGTTAGGTTCATACCGGCAAAACCTTCTTTTAATTTACTTTCCACTTTTTCTGAAGCCTCAGCAGATTGATCATCTATTAAATAGGTTGTGGTAACTTTAAATTTATTGTCGGTACCAACAGTTTTTACTTCTGGTGCTGTTCCAAATGCTTTGCTCAAGCCTTCACGAACTTGATCATTGTTTAATTTTTGGTCCTTTTGTAATTGAACAGTGTATGTCCAACCACCTTTAAAATCTACCCCTAAGGTAAATCCTTTGGTGAACATGGATACAATACCAAATCCGATGATAATTCCAGAGAAAGCATAGAATTTAAATCTGTTTTTTACAAAATCGTAATTTAAGTTTTGGAAAGCTTTTTCAGAAAATGCACGTGAATATTTAACCACAGTTCCTTTATCTAATTGCCATTCTGTAATTACACGGGTAAGTAATACTGCAGTAAACATAGATGAGATAATACCGATGATTAAGGTAATTGCAAAACCTTGAACCGGACCAGTACCAAATGTGTACAATACAAAACCGGCGAGTAGGGTTGTTAAGTTTGAATCTATAATGGAAGAAGCTGCATGTTGGTAGCCATCGGTCACCGCATTTTTAAGACTTCTAGCACCAGCCAATTCATCTTTTACACGCTCGTTGATTAGTACGTTGGCATCTACCGCCATACCAATGGTTAATACAATACCTGCAATACCAGGAAGGGTAAGTGCTGCACCTAAACTGGCCAAAACACCAATAATAAAGAATACGTTGATCAATACTGCGAAATCTGCTACATATCCAGAGTTGTTATAATAAACAACCATGAAAATTAAGATAACAACTGTAGCAATGATCATACTTAATAAACCATTTTGAATGGCTTCAGCTCCTAAAGTTGGTCCTACTACAGCTTCTTCTACAATACGAGTTGGAGCAGGTAATTTACCACTTTTTAAAATGTTTGCTAAGTCGCCAGCTTCCTCATTGCTAAAGCTACCAGTGATATTAGAACGGCCATTAGGAATTTCGCTTTGTACATTTGGTGCAGAATAAACTACATCATCTAATACAATTGCAACACTGTGACCAATATTGTTACGGGTTAAGTTCTTCCAAATTTTAGCACCCTCACCATTCATGGTCATGGATACTTCTACTTCGCCAGTTTGAGAGATGTCTCTTTTTGCGTCAGTAACCTTATCACCAGTTAAAGAGGCAGAACCATCTCTAGATGTTTTTAAGGCATGTAAAATAACACCTTCTTGGTTTTCGCCAATTCCTTTGTATTCCCAGGCAAATCTAATATTCCCAGGTAATGTCATTTTAACTTCAGGGCGATTTAACAAAGCATTGATTTTGGCGGTGTCTTTTACCATGGCAGTTCCGCAAGAAGAACCCTTTGCCACCAACATTCCTTTGTCATCTGCATACGGACGTAGGTAAGCAAACAATGGATTTTCTTTGGCAAAATCTTCGAAAGATTTTTCTGCAGTTTTAGCAGTATCTTTTTTGGTTGAATCTGGTTTTGTTGTTGTAGAAGCTAATCCAGCCAATGAGCTAGAGGCAGCTGCAGCAGTGGTATCAGCTTTAGTTGAATCCACAACTATGTTTTTGTTCAACAACATAGATTTTTTCAAAATATCATTGGCCGCACTAATATATTTGAAAGCTTCAGGGTTATCAAAAGTTTCAAAGAATTCCAATTTAGCAGATCCTTGTAATAATTTACGCACACGGGCAGGGTTGTCTACACCTGGTAATTCAACCAAGATGCGACCACTACCTTCTAATTTTTGAATGTTTGGTTGTGTTACACCAAATTTATCAATACGAGCACGTAAGATTTGGAAGGAACGATCAATTGCTTGTTTAGCCTCATCACGTATGTAGGCAGTCACCTCTTCGTTGGTTGAAGAAAGTTTGATTCTTTCTCTGTTGCTTGGATTAACAAATATGGCCGATAGTTTTGCCTCTGGAGCTACTTCCTTGAATGCCTCAGCAAATAGGGTTACGTAGTCTTTCTGACTAGTTTTTAATCGCTCTGCAGAGATGTTTATTGCTTCATTGAATTTAGGGTCTGGATTATTGTTCGACAATCCTCTTACTAAATCTGAAAGCGAAACCTCTAAGGTTACGTTCATACCACCTTGTAAATCGAGTCCTAAATTTAACTCTCTTTCTTTACATTGTAGGTAGGTAAACTTCTTAAATCCTAAGAAATTGTATACCTGCATTCTTGAGATTGAATCGAGGTACCCACGCTCTAATTGTTCGTTGCCATTGGCAAATTCTTTTGCATCGTTTTCAATCTGGTTGGTTTTCCAAGTGAATGATAACTGGAAAATGCTTACCAGTACCAAAGCGATAGCAAAAAACTTAACTGCTCCTTTACTTTTCATTGTATATTCTGATTCTATTTTAAAATTCGATTAATTTCCTTTAAAAATTTAACTGTTTGAACCTATTTGGTTCGAACTAAAATAAATTTTCTAAGGCTGGCAAATATAAGGGGAGTAAGTTCTAAAAGCAAAAAACAAAAATTTAACTGATAATCAGGCTGTTTAGTATTTTTTGCCCATTTTTTTTGAATTTATGGCTCTCATTTATACAATCTGTGGGTAAGTGAAAACAAGAAATACCAGCTAGAATTCTAGTTTCGTTAGCTCATAAAGTAGTAAATATGGAAAATCAGGGTTTAAGTTTATTCGATTTAATTATAAAGGGTGGAATTATTATGGTTCCAATCGTGCTTCTTTCTATCCTTAGTATTTATTTTATTATTGAACGATTTATTTATATTCAGGCTTCCTTTAAATTGGAAAGTAATTTTATGAGTAACATAAAAGACTTGCTAGGTAAAGGAGATATTAAAGCTGCAAAGGCTTATTGCCAGAGAATAAACACACCAATAAGTAGAGTTATTGAGAAAGGTGTAACCAGAATTGGTAAGCCTATTAAAGATATTGAAAGTGCCATGGAAAGCGCAGCTGGATTAGAAATGGATAAGGTAGAAAAGAACTTAAGCTTTTTAGGTTTAACCGCAGGTATCGCGCCTATGTTGGGCTTTATTGGAACCATTGCTGGTATTATTAAAATATTTTACGACATCGCTCAAAGTAATAATATATCTATTGATGTTATTGCGGGCGGTTTATACGTTAAAATGATTACTTCTGGAGCTGGTTTAATTGTAGGGGTTTTGGCTTATACTGGGTATCATTTATTAAATTCGCGCATAGATCGGTTCAACCATAAAATGCAGGCCACAGCTGTTGATTTTATTGATGTTTTAGAGAGTTAGTCAAAACAAAAAACTATGAATTTTAGAAGAAAGAAGCGTTTTGAGGCAGAGGTGGCAACATCTTCTTTAAACGATATTATGTTCTTTTTGCTCTTGTTTTTCTTGATTATCTCCACTCTAGCAAATCCAAGTGTGATAAAGGTATTGTTACCTAAATCAGTGCCATCACAAGGTTTAATTAAAAAGCAGGTAAACCTTACTATAACAAAAGACAAAGAATATTATTTAAACGACAAACTTATTGTTCCAGCCGATTTAGAAAATGCTATCAAAAATTTGGTTCAAAACGAACCTGATTTGAGCGTTGTATTGCGCATGGATGCCACTTTAACCATTCAAGATTTAGTGGATGTTTTGGCTACAGGAACCAAGCTTAAAATTAGAATAGTAATGGCTACTCAATCCATTAGCGGCTAGTGCTGTTTAATTGTTGTTTGTTATTAAGGTAATCGGCAATAACCATTAAGCTATTATCAAAATGGGTATTGTTATTGATAATCATATCTGCCTGCGCCACAAAAGGTAGCAAATATTTTCTGTAAGAGGGCAATACATGGTTTTTCCATTGGTATAAAACAAAATCTTCACTGATATTTCTTTCTGCCACATCTCTTTTTATCCTCCTCTGAAAAGCAATTTCTTCTTCTGCACTGATGAAGATTTTTAAATCAAATTGTTTAAATATTCTCTCATAATAAAAGATGAATAAGCCTTCGCATACTATAATGGGTGTTGGGTCAAAAGTGAGTAAATCTCCCTTTTGGTCTTCATGCTGAAATCTGTACTCATGCCTTTGTATGCTTTCTCCTCTATGCAGTTTAGAAATATCTTCAGCAAAGGCTTCTAAATCTAAACATTCTGGCAAATCAAAATTGATATGGCCATTTTCATCCAATTGGTGCTCAAAGGCCAATTTATAATAATTGTCTTGCGAGATAATACATAATTGATTTTCAGGGAATCGTTTCTTTAAAGCGTTTAAAAAAGACGTTTTACCACTGGCACTTCCTCCAGAAATCCCCACTAAATAAGGTCTGTTTTCCATTTAGTCTGTAAAATTAGGCTTTCATTCGGCTCGAACCAAATTCATTACTGAAAATAATTAAACTCATAATCAGTCCTTTCGTAAACATTGGAAACTTTTTAAATAAAAAAAGTTTCCAATGTTTATTTTGTTTCTATTTTTGTGGTCATAAAAAAGTTCGAAGTATGTCGGAAGAAATGAAAAATAAAATACTCAAAGGCGCAGAGGGCTTATTTTTGAAATACGGGTTCAAGAGCATAACAATGGATGATATTGCCCGAGAATTGGGAATTTCAAAGAAAACCTTGTACCAATTTTTTGAGGACAAAACCAGTTTGGTTGACCAAACAGTTGTTAGGCATATAGGTGAAGAGGAAAGAGAGTGTTTAAAAATTTGCCAAGAAACAGAAAATCCTGTTGAATTTATGCTCCTGATCACTGATACATTTAGTGACCTTAAGAAGCAAATTAACCAAAGTATTTTATTTGATTTAAAGAAGTACTTTAAAGCAACTTGGGAAAAATTGAATCATTTTCGCATAGAGTTTATTTACAATCAAGTATTAGAAAATATTATTAATGGCAAATTGAAGGGTTATTATCACCAAGATTTGGATGATACATTAACAGCAAAGTTCTACATTCATTTGGTAGATTTTATGATGAACCCTGATTATTACCTCTCCGATAATTTTGATTTTAAAACGGTGCATTCGGAAATGATGCGTTATCATTTGAGGTCTATTTGCACCGAAAAGGGTATGGAGATATTGAAACAAAGCAATTTATACAAGGAAAATTTAATTAGATCACAAAAATGAGATTTCAGTACATTGTTTTTTTTACCGTGTTTAACTTGTTTTTTGCCAGTAGTGAAGCACAGCAGGTTAAAACACAAAGCTTTTCATTGCGAGAAGCAATTGATTTTGCTAAGAAGTACAACTATTCACTTCAAAACAATAAATTGGAGGTAGCTTCTAGTCAGAAGAAAGTAAATGAAATTTTAGCGAGCGGTTTGCCACAAATCAATGCAAGCGGTAATATCATTAGTAATGTGCAAATTCCTGTTCAGGTTATTCCAAATTTTACTGGTCAAGGACCGCAGTTCTTAGAATTAAAATTTGGCCGACCTTTTACAAGTAATGTGACCATTAGTGCAAATCAATTATTATTTGATGGTACTTTTATTCTAGGAATTAAAGCGTCGAAAGAATTTGTGAATTTGGCACAGCTTAACGTTTCAAGAAATGAAATTGAAACGGAGGTTAATGTATCGAAGGCATATTATTTGGTTTTACTGCTAGAGGCAAATGAAAAAATGATGCAAAAGAATATTGAAAGTTTGAAGAAAACAAAATCAGATATCACCCAATTTTATAAGAACGGATTTTCTGAAAAGATTGATGTGGATCGTTTAACACTTCAACTTTCTAATCTTACTTTGCAAAAGGAGAAAATCCACGATCAAAAGGAAGTTTCCAAGATGGTTTTAAAGCTTCAAATGGGAATGTCTGTTACAGATAGCATTGCGCTTATTGATGAGTTAGAAAAATTATATGAGGCCTCTAAAATTTCTGCTATTGAGGATAAAATAAACTACTTAAACCGCATTGAATATAAGATGCTCCAACAACAATTGTCGTTAAACAACTTAGATAAGAAAAGATACATTGCAGGCTATTTCCCTTCTTTATTTGCATTTGCTAATCACCAAGAAAATGCCTTTGGCGACGAGCTAGGAGGTTTATACAATAAGTTATATCCTGGCACAAGTATTGGTTTAAGTGCAACACTTCCAATTTTTGATGGGTTAAGAAAAAATGCCCAAACCCAACAAGCAAAAATTGGGATTACTAAAACAGAAAATGATATCAAAAACTTTGAAAATGTAATTAACCAACAAGTTTATCAGGCCAAAGCCAATTTTTTTAGATCTCGTCAGCAATTAGAGATTCAAAGAGATAATCTAAAATTGGCTCAGAACATTTATGATAGAATGAATTTAAAATATAAAAATGGAGTTGGTTCAAGCCTTGAACTTACTACTGTTCAAACTGATTTGGAAAATTCGAGAACCAATTTATTAACCACCATTTATGAATATTTTTCTGCTGAATTGGAGTTGAAAAAAGCATTGGGTTTAATTAAATAAATAATAATGATACATATAAATATGAAAAGATTAGTAAATGGTTTATTACTCGTATTGAGTTTTGGTATTTTGGCTTCTTGTGGAGGCTCAAATACCGTAGAAAAAAAGAAGGAACAAATTGAAAAATTGAAGACTAAACAAACTGAAATAACTTCTCAGATTAGAACTTTAGAGGAAGAGATTTTGGCCTTGGGTGATACTTCTAGCGCT
>CANKQY010000036.1 GCA_947485745.1 Bacteroidota bacterium | reverse complement strand
CGTTAATGTGTTGTTTGCTGCAGGAGCCAATGGCAGTAGGTTTGCAAACATGAAAATTTATTGTAATGATAGCATTAGAAGTCCGTTTAACTTAAATTTATATGGAATTGGAGGTAGTTTTGCCACTGAGCCAACTACAGCAGTAAATGTTTTGATTTTTTCTGCTGTTAAATCATATAGTTATAAAGGAAGCTTTACATATTTAGGTTCAAAACCTGAAAAATTTATTGTCATCAGAAAAAAGGGGACTGCTAGTACAGATCAACCAATAGATGGGGCTTCTTATAAACAAGGAGATTATATTGGGAATTCACAAGTGGAGAAAATTTGTGACAGCATTGAGTTATTAAGTCCTACTTATATCCACGCCAATACCAATTACCATTATGCTATTTATAGTTATAATGGTCCGGCAGGTTTTGAAAACTATCAAACCACTAATTTTTTTCAAAGTAATGTTGCTACACCAGGTAAAAGTTTTGGCGCATATTATAATGGGATAGACCCTAAGTTGCCTAATTTTGTTACAAGTCTGGGTGCAAAAATTAATCCTCATGATACCATTTATTATAGTAACAATATTCCGCAATTTATTAATCCTTGGCTCACAAGAGATACCAGCAATGGGCAAAAAGTTGTTACCTGTGTTTATACCAATCATCAGTATATCTACAACGAGCCTTTTCAATGGGCAAATGGTAGCAATGGCGCAGTGCTAACACGCGAGCATACTTGGGCTCAAAGTTGGATGCCTAGTAACGTTGGAAATCCAGATTGGCCTAATGCAGCAGGTACCAATAAAGAATTACCAGAGTACAATGATTTATTTAATTTATACCCAGCGCATCAAGTAAATGCCAATGCAAGAAGAAGTAACAATCCTTTTGATGAGGTTGTTACGCCAACTTATACAGCACCTACAGGTTTTGGTATGTTAGGAAAAGACAGCGCTAATAGAACAGCTTATGAACCAAAACCAGAACAAAAAGGTGATTTGGCTCGAAGCCTATTTTATATGGCAGTTTGTTATAACGGTGTTAATGGTAAAAATTGGTCGATACCAGTTCAACAAAACATAGCTTTGTTAAGACAATGGCATCAAATGGACCCGGTGGATGACATAGAAATAGCTAAAAATGAATACATAGCCGCTACCCAAAAGAACCGCAATCCATTTATTGATCATCCAGAATGGGCAGATAGGATTAATTTTAGCAATATGAGTTATATTCCAATGGATACCACCATACCTAAAAAGCCTTTTATTGAACTGATTAAACCAGTTGGCAGCGATATTTGGGGGAAGGGGAAAGCTTCGGTTGTGAGTTGGATTGCAGCAGATGTAGATTCAATTATGGTTTATTTTAGTGATGATTCATTGACTACAACTTTACTGCTGGGTACTTATCCAGCAAATCAAGATTCTATCAACTTTATTGGTGGTTTTGTATATACTCGTCCAACGGGCATTGTTATCATAAAGGATAAAAATTCAATGGCTGCAGATACTTCCGCCTATTTTAAATTAGATAGGGTAAATGGCATGAAAGAGTTGATTTCAGAACAAATTCTCATTTTTCCAAACCCTGTATCAGAAACACTTTTTATTGATCCTACAAAATTAAATTCACCTGGTTTAGTTGTTATAAGGGATGTTTTAGGTCAAATAGTTTTTGAGACTGAAATCAGTGGCAAAACTGAAATTGATTTGAGAAGTTTTAAACACGGGATATTTTTAATTCAACTTAATTTTGGCGAAATAACTTTTTGTCAGAAGATATTTAAAAACTAGATTATCAATGATTTAATAGCAAAGAACACTATTTTATAGTGTAAAAGCTATATCTTATTGTATTATTTACTATATTTCGAAGCGAAAAAAGCCGACATTATAATTAATAAATAATACAACAGATAAATAAATCATATGATGAAAACGATTACAAAAGAAACAAGTGCAATCAGCAAAAGAACGCTGATTTTTGCCTTAGTGCTTTTCTTTTTTTCCTTTGGGAAATTAATTGCACAACCACTCAGTGGTAATTATACCATTGGCTCAGGTGGAACTTATGGAAGTATGGCGGCAGCTTTAGCCGATCTAAACACCAACGGTGTTAGTGGCCCGGTTACCATGACTATTTTGCCAGGAACTTATCCTGTTACAACTTCCATTATGATTGGAAATTATACTGGTGTTGACGCTACAAATCCTCTGGTATTTACATCTACCAATCGTGATTCAGTTATTTTTACGGGTACTATCTCTGGTTCAATTATTTCAATGAACTTAAGTAAATATGTAACCGTTAGAGATATTACCATTATTAATAATGTTTCTACTGCTAATGGAACAGGTATCAGCATCATTGGCACTTCCACTTCGAATGCTGGTACCGGTTGTAACATTAAAGCATGTAAAGTTAGTTTACCTTTTTCAAGTAACTCTTATCTTTCATGTGGAATTCAAACTACTATTTCAGCCACTGGATATGGAACCAACGGGCAATGTAGAGCCGATAGTATTTCTATAGATAGTAACATAGTTACTGGTGGATATTATGCTATCCATTTATATGCACCTACCGCAATAGGTAACTTATATGCCCGTGACATTAAAGTAAGAGGAAATACCATTTTAGATGGAAAATACATGGGTTTCAATTTTGGATACATGCAAAATGGTATTCAAATTTTGAACAATACCATTAACATGGCAGCAACAGCTTTCTATGGTATTTATTCTTTGAATATGTATAACCACCATGTTGGAAATAACCCACACAGAATTATAAATAACAAGGTTTATAACAGTGCTTATGGAATTTATATGACAAATTTAAATTCATTGGCTGCCAACCCAACTGAGATTTATAATAATGTTGTTGTGGGTAGGGCTGCGATTTATAATTATGGTTTATATATTACTTCTAGTGCAAGTTACGCTGCAAATTTCCGCATTTACCATAATACCATAAAGCAATTAAATGCAACTTACGGTTACTGCTTGTACATGACAGGTAACAATGCTGGTAACAATATCAGTGTGATGAACAATATTTTCGCATTAGGATGCACTCAGACAGGAACTTATTTCCCAGCATATTTTGTAACCAGTCCTACTAATCCTACTGGCGGACAAGCAATCAATAATAATGTTTATCATTCAGTGGGCGTAAATGCTGCCAACAAAATATATAGAGGTATTGCTTATAATGCTTCAACTTATAATACCTCTACAGCAGGTGGAGATTCATCTTCTATTAGTGTTCCTAGTTTTACCACAACAGAATTTGATGGTCATTTAATAGATGCTTGTAACAAAAGAGGTTCAGCAATTGGAAGCTTATTCGTTCCAAATGATTTAGATGGACAAGTTAGAAGCGCAACTGAGCCACTTTGTGGTGCTGATGAGGTTGCTGGCGTAAATGATAATTTAATGGCAGTTGCATTGGTTACGCCTACTATGCCAATTTCAACAGGTGCTCAAGATTTATCGGTAAGAATAAAAAATGTAGGTGCAAATACTGTTACTTCATTTAATGTTGCTTACTCTTTAAATAATGGAACGCCAGTGGTAATGGCCTACAGCGGCACTTTGTTGCCTTGTACAGATACCGTTATGGTATTCACAGGCACCAACCAAATTACCTTAGGAACAAGTAACGCAATTAAGGTTTATTCTTACTCACCAAATTCATCTGCAGATGCAGACGCTACTAATGACACAATCAGGGTTACTTTAAAAACCCCAATTAGTGGTACATTTACCATTGGTACAGGGGGTAACTACCCAACTTTCCAAGCGGCAACTGCTGATTTGGCAAATGGTGTTAGTGGACCAGTTACCTTTAAAGTTTTACCAGGTGCTTATACTGGCCAGGTAATAGTAAATGGACCAATTGCCGGAGCTTCTGCGGTTAATACAATTACTTATGATGGTGATACTGCTGCAACTAGGACTTTAACGGCAAGTGTACCAAGTAGTGCAACTTTCTTAATTAATAAGGCTACCTATGTAGCTATAAGAAATTTGAGTATAGCCAATACAGCCAATGGATCAACAGTTGTGGGTATAGTTGGAACCAATACAGATAATAGTGGAACAGGTTGTTCGGTTGTTAAATGTAATTTAACATTGAATCCAATTCAAACTACATCCTATGGTATTAATATAACTGCAACTGCTGGTGCTTATGGCCAAACTGCTAACAGAGTTGACTCTATAACCATTGATAGTAATACCATTACCAATGCTTATTATGGAATATCTACTTACGGAGGCTCATCTAACTTATACAATAGAAACTATAGAATTAGAAATAATGCTATCAATAATGTTTATTACATGGGTATCTATGCTTATTATATTTATAACTCAGTTGAGATTTCAAACAATAATATCACATTCCCAAATCCTTCAACTCAAGGATATGGAATTTATTCATTCTATTGCAATAACCCAACAGGTTCAACCACTCTTATTGCCAGTAATAAGGTTGAAGGTGGTGCTTATGCCGGTATTTATTGGTATTCTTTAGGAACAGGCGCTATTGATATCTTTAATAATGTAACGGGCAGATCTAATTACGCCTATACTTACGGCATGTATTTATATGCTAATTCTAGTTCAAATGTTCGTGTATTACACAATACATTTACTGTAGATTTTGCGCAAGCTGGTGCTACATATGGCCCTATGGTTGCTTATTTGCCAACTAACTCTATTGTTAAAAACAATATTTTTGCTTGTACAGCAACTTCAGGTTCTCAAACGCCATTGTATTTATATACTGCTCCTTTGGCTGCATCAAATGGTGTTAATTACAATATATACTGGAATGCAGCAGGTGCTGCAACAATCTACAGAGGATCTGCATTTAACTCTTCTAACTTTAAAACAGTAGCCGCAGGTGGAGATTCATCTATCTTTGCCAATCCTAAATTTGTAAGTGCTACAAACCTAGCAGTTACAACTTGTTACAATGGAGTTGATTTAACTTCAATTACGCCAAAAGACATTTTAAATGTAACAAGAAATGTACCACCAAAAATTGGTGCATATGAAAATACCACTCCAATTTCTTATTTATCAGCTAGTGCAGTTCAGGTAATTAGTCAGGTTGCTCCCGGTGCTATAGATTTTCCTGTAATGAGAGTTCGTGTTGCCATGCAAGGATGTGGAACTGGTTATACTACAGATTTAAGATTCAATACAATTGGAACCACCACACCAGCAAATATTTCAGCTGCAAAATTATATAGCACAGGAATTGGTGCTACATTTAATACTACTAAATTAATAGGAACAGTTACTTCACCTTCAGGTGCATTTAACTTTGTTGTTTCTGATACTGTTAATAGAGATTTAGGTGATACCGTTAACTATTGGTTAGCTTATGACGTTTCTGCTACAGCTGCAAATAATAACTTATTAGATGCTCGTATAGATAGTATCAATATTTTAGGAAGCTATAGAGTTCCTACAAATAATGATCCTACAGGTGCTTTAACTGTTGCATTGCCAATGACCTACATTGGTTCAACTGCAACGCATCCAGTTGTTACTTATGTAACACCAGGTGCAACTAATGCTCAAATTTTGCGCATTAGAGTAATTAATTCATCAGTTGGTTCGCCAATTGCTGCTACCGTTTTCAACTTAAACACTAATGGTGGAGGTAGTGATACCTTAAATATTGCAACAGCTAAATTGTATTACACTGGCAACAGTGCAACTTTTGCCACTACCAATTTGGTTGGTACTTATTCTGTAGTTGGTCCTACAGCTGCAGTTTGGCCATCTTACCAAATAACTGGAAGTCAGCAATTATTGAATGATACTAATTTCTTCTGGTTAGCTTACGATATGAAAGCTGGTGCGGTTTTAGGTGATTCAATAGACGCTGAAGTAACAAGTATTACTATTGCTGGTACTGCTCAAACACCTGCAGTTACAGCTCCAGTTGGGTTTAGAAGGATCAGAGCTGATTATTGTATTTCTGCTGCAACTAGCGCTGCAGATGAGGAAATTTGGAACGTAACTTTTGGTAGCATAAACAACACTTCAACTTGTACTACAACTGGCGGACCTGGTTCAACTTTGAGTTTGTATTCAAATTATACAGCTACGGTTGCTGCACCAAATATTCCAGCTGGAATTGCCACACCGTTATCTATTAATACTGGTTCTTGTGGTGGAAATTACGGTTCATTCTTGGTAGTTTACATTGACTACAACCAAGATGGAGACTTTGTTGATGTTGGTGAATTAGCATACTCGTCTGGTGCTTATACTAGTAGCACTGGTGGTGTTCTTAAAACAGGATCTATTACTGTACCATGTGCTGCATTAAGTGGAGAAACTAGAATGCGTATAGTATATGTAGAAACAGGTTCAACCCCACCTTCATGTGGTACTTATACTTGGGGTGAAACTGAAGACTATACCATTAACATTGTAAATGGTCCTGCTACATTCACTAGCACTACAGCTATGCAAATAACAGGTAGTACTTCTGCTGGTGCAACTGATGTTCCAGTATTAAGAGTGCCAGTTAAGGTAACTGCTTCACCTTGTAACCCAGGAGTAATCACTAATTTAAGATTCAACACAAGTGGTACCACCGCTGTTGCGAACATTGTTTCTGCAAAATTGTATAAAACTGGAAACGCTTCAGCATTTAACACAAATAATTTATTAGGAACCATTTTTGCTCCTAGTGGTCAAATGGAATTCATTATTGCAGACACTGCGGTTAATGATACTAATAACTATTGGTTAGCTTACGATGTTTCAGCAACTGCACCTAACTCAAACCTATTAGATGCAAGATTTGATAGTGTTGAAGCATTTGGTACTTTCCGTTTACCAGTAAATGGTAATCCTACAGGTAACAGGGTTATTTCTGTTCCAATGACTTATGTTAGCTCTACTTCTGTACATACAGATTTATCTGCAGTACAACCTAGTTCAACAAATAACAGAATGTTAAGAATTATGGTTAGAACAGGTTCAACTGGTGCACCGGTAGCATTAACTCAGTTCTCATTGAACACTACTGGTGGTGGAAATGACACCATGAATATTGCCAATGCTAAGGTTTACTACACTGGAAACAGTGCAAACTTTGCAACTACAACTCAGTTTGGAACTACTTATACAGTTTCAGCTCCTACGGCTGCAGCTTGGCCTGCTTACCAAATCAATGGTAGCCAGCCTTTAGGAAATGATACCAACTATTTCTGGTTAACTTATGATATAAAAGCGGGTGCAATGATACTTGATTCTGTTGATGCTGAAGTAACAGGAATGGTAATTGCAGGTATATCTCAAACACCAACGGTTACTGCACCTGCAGGAAACCGTAGAATTCGTCAGGCTTATTGCGTATCTGCTGCTACTACAAATTTTGATGGTGAAATATTTAACGTTACTGCTGGTAACTTAAACAATACTTCATCTTGTACAACAACTGGTGGTTCTGGATCTACATTAAGCCAATACTCTAATTTTACAACTACAGTTGCACCTGCAGATTTATACATGGGAGCTCCAGCATCCATTAATGTTCATGCTGCAACTTGTGGCGGTCAATACAATGGTGTTGTTGGTGCTTGGATCGACTATAACCAAGATGGTGACTTTACCGATTTAGGTGAAACTGTATTTATGTCAACTTCATTCTTATATGGTGTTGGTATATACGTAGGAGGTAGCTTTACAGTTCCTGCAACTGCTACTTTAGGTAATACAAGAATGCGTGTTACTTTATGGGAAGGTGGAACGCCACCAATTAGCTCATGCGGAACTTATGGTTATGGCGAAACTGAAGATTATTTAGTAAACATTATGCCAGCAGTTGGTGGAAGCTTTGTTTGGAATGGTTCAGTTTCTACAAATGCAACTGTGCCTAGCAACTGGACTCCTGCCAGAAATACGGCTAGTCCTTACGATAAATTAATTTTCAATAGCACAACTCCTATTTCAATCACTAATGTTCCTGCAACTAGTTTAAGTGCTGTTGAATTAACTCCTTCAACTGTTGTAACTTTTGCTGGTACTGCTGGTAATGTAGTTGCTGTTAGAGATTCAATGAATTTGGGTGCTGGCAGTAGATTAAATACTGGAACTTTAATTGCTCAACTAGGTTGGGATACCACTAACATTGGTTTAATCAGTGGAACTGGTAGAATCAATGGTAATTTGAATCGTTATTTCAATTCAACTTTAACAAGTATTGATTTCCCTTTCACTAATGCAACAAACGCCAATAGAACTGCATCCATTGCCTACAGTACTTTCCCAACAAATTCTGGTTTATTGAGTGGAAGTTTTGTGAATGCTACTCCTGGTAATGCAGGTTTACCTTTAACAGATTTATCTGCATCAATAACTGCTAATAGAGCTGGTATTAACGGTTATTGGACTATGAACACCCCTGTAACTGGTGGTACTTATACTGCAACCTATACTGGTGGCGCCTTTACTGGAGTAAATGCTTATCTTGGTTTATTATTACTTAGAAGATCAGATGCTGTTAGTTCATGGACATTGTCTGGAACGCATGTTACTACAACAGGTTCTAATGCTTTACCAGTATTGAGCAGGTCAGGTTTAACTGTTTATGGTGAATTTGCAATGGGAGGTGATACTATCTCTAATCCATTACCTGTAAACATGTTATTCTTTGCCGCCAAAAACTTAGATGGCAATGTTCAATTAAATTGGGCAACTGCAAATGAGATTAATAACAAAGGATTTGGTGTTGAACGCTCAATCAATGGAGTTGACTTTACAGAAGTTAGTTTTGTAAAAGGAAATGGTACCATCAACAAAAATGTAAATTATGCGATACTTGATAAGCGTGCATTTGAATTGGCTACCTCTTCTCAATTGTACTACAGACTTCGTCAGGAAGACTTTGATGGTAGCGTAAATTATTCTAATACAGTTATGGTTAGCGAAGATGATTTCTCTGACAACTCAGTAGAAGTTTATCCTAACCCATTTGTGAATACTGTAGGTGTGAAATTTGTTTCAGCATCTAACGAAACTGCAAATGTTGAAATTACTGATATGCAAGGCAGAGTTATCTCAACTGAAAAAGTGAAGGTTAGTGCTGGTAATTTCTACCACCAAATGGTAAGCGTTGAAAATATTAGCAATGGCGTATACTTTGTAAGTGTAACCATTAACGGTGTTAAACAAACTACTAAGGTTGTTAAAACAAACTAGTAGTAAATAGTTCTTTAAAAGAAAGGGCGGCCATTTATGGCTGCCCTTTCTTTTTTCTACCAATTAGAGACAGCTACCTAAGATACTTGAGCCGCCCAGCATTAAAGTAAAGTAACAATTGAATTACTTGATTACTTGAAAGGAACTATAATAAATTTTAAACAAGAAGAATTACCTGCAACATTGGCAAATGCTATTTGAAAGGGATGGCAAGAATATTATTGAACCTAATGATGCATTGGTTGCAGTTGGTTAATAATTTAATTAATTAGGCTTTGCGGCCAATTAACACAATATCCCAAGTAAAATCTAGTTTATCTTGGGTGAGGTAAAAATCTGAGGTTTGTATATTTAAAGTGTCTGAGTTGGTATTTTTTAAATCCTTTCTCATGATACTTGTGATGAAATTGTAAGGAGCAACTAATAGGGAAGCTGGAATTATTTTATGTAGCCCTAATGGATCAAAACGAAGTATTTTTTTTGCCCAACGCGCATTTTCTTCATAGTAGATATTCACTTTCTCATTTCCTTGCACTCCCCAAATTTCAATTGTATCGAAAACCTCCGAGGCTTCTTTACGCATTTCATCAAAAGTATACTCGTGCACATGGAAAGGATTTCTAGCTATGCTCATTTTAGCATTTGGTGTTGTGCATAGAAATACGCCACCTGGCTTTAAAACACGCATTACATCTTGCATAAAAGCCTTTCTTGGCTCAATGTGCTCAATAAATTGAAAAGCTGTAACAACTTCTTTACTTTCGCTTTCTAGAGGAAGAGGAGGAACCTTGCCACTTATAAATGATAAGTTCTTTTTTGCCGCATGTTTTGAGCGTGCCTCAGCTATGGTTGCTTCACTATAATCTACCCCAATTGTTGAGGCAGTATGATCAGCTAAAAACTGTGTACCGTAGCCATCTGCACAGCCAATATCGGCTGTAACCTTGTCTTTTAAGAAACTAATTGCCCATTCATAGGCGAAAAAGCAACGCTTAACAGTTACATTATTGCTATCTTCAAAACTCGGTCTTTCTCTATCGAACATTTTATTTTAATTAAATCTGCGGCCTAGCAGTTGAGGTGCAAAAGTAAGGAAATGATTAACTTTGGTAAAATTTAATTATTGAATATGAATTTTAAAGGCTTAATAAAGTTCTTAACTGCGTTAAATGATAATAACAACAAGGATTGGTTCGATCAAAATCGCAAAGAATATGAAGAGTTGCGCAAAGAATGGGTTGTATTTGTTGGGACTTTGATACAAGCTGTTCAAGGTTTTGATTCTGCTATATCCATGCTTGATCCAAAGAAATGTATTTTTCGAATCAATAAGGATATACGTTTTAGCAAGGATAAATCTCCTTATAAAACCAATTTTGGCGCCATAATTACACCTGGAGGGAAAAAGGAAATGTTTTGTGGGTATTACCTTCATATTGATCCCAAGGAAATTTTTATTGCGGGTGGGGCTTACCAACCTATGCCAGATTTATTGGCAGCTATCAGACAAGAAATTGATTATAATTTTGATGAATTCTCTGAAATTGTTTCAAATAAAAAAGCGAAAACATTATTTGGCGATTTGCAGGGTGATAAATTGATTAGGCCACCTAAGGGTTATGAGGCAGAAAACCCAGCTGTAGCATTTTTGAAGCACAAAGGGTTTATTTGGGTTCAAAATTTTAAAACCACTGAATTGTACGATACAGCATTCTTGGAAAAAATTACCAAGTCGTTTGAGGCAATGAAACCTTTGAATGTTTTTTTGAATAGGTGTGTGGTAAAATAGTGCTATAAAAATTTAGCCAACGTATCCATTTTATTCTGTGTTTCTTGCCATTCTAGCTTTGCATTTGAATCGGCGGTTATACCTGCGCCAGCAAATAAGGTTATGGTTTCTTTCTGCCATTGTAGGCATCTTAAATTAACAAAAAGCTGCAGCTTGTTTTCAATTTTAAATCCAACAAAGCCAGCATAACAAGACCGTGTAAATCCTTCTTCTTTATTTATAAATTGAAGGGCATTTTTAACAGGTAAACCAGCAACGGCCGGAGTAGGGTTTATAGCCGACAGAAAATCAATAGCACTTTGAAGTTTATTTTGGGTGTTGAATTTAAATTCTGTTTTTAAATGGAGTAGATTTCCTGAGGTATAATCAAATGGGCCATTTTGGCTAAAAGAAATTTGGTGTTTATTTAGGTTTTCGATAATAAAATCTTCCACCATTTTCTGCTCCATCATTTCTTTTTGCGACCATTTTTTTGCCACAGATTTTAGCATAGTTCCGGCCAAGGCTACCGTTTTATAAGTTGAGCCCTCATTTGTAAGCAGTGGTTCTGGTGTTGCGCCTATCCATGTTCCTGTTTGCGGTGTGGAATACCAATAAATAAAAGCAGATGGATAGGCATCTTGAATTTTATCCAATAATTTTTTTGGATCAAAATGAAGACATGGAATAGTTTTAGTATTGGCAAGAACCACTTTTTGAAAGTGGTTGTTTTTCATTTGATCAATTGCTTTTTCTACTATTTCCATATAATGCGCTTCGCCTAAATCAGTGAAATCATTGGCATTAAAATGGCAAGAAAAACGATTACCAGCTTGGTAGTTTTCAAGGTGGTTAAATGGAATAAAATAGGCCTCACTTCCTTGATTGAAATTGGAAATTAAAAAGGCATTTTCCTTTATTTGAGAAATTGAAGTTGGTTCAGAACTACATTTACCAATAACTTGATAAGTTTGGGTTTGGTTTGGCAAACGAAAAATAGCAAATGAATCAGGCAGATGATTTGACATTATTAGCTATTGGAATTACTGCCATGGTTAATCTGCAAATACAACAAAGTTGTTGTAAATGGTTGCTTATTTTAATTTCCCAAACGTGGGTAGTTTTTCCAATGTGAAATGCTTTTGCTGTTCCAAAAACCCAACCTTGGTTTGCACCTTTTATATGATTTGCATTGATGTCTAATCCTAATGCAACAAATTTGGTTCGATCCAAACATAAATTAGCGGCCATGCTGCCAACGGTTTCGGCTAAAGCACAAAAAGCACCTCCATTTACTATTCCAAGTGGCTGAACAGTTCTATGATCAACGGGCATTTTTGCAACAAGGAAGTCTTCCCCTATTTCACAAAAATCAATCCCAAGCCATTCGCACATGGTGTTTTTGTTTCTTTCATTGATAGCCTCTAATGAAATTTGTTCGGATTGAAAAAAGAAACTCATTCTAATTTAATGTTTGTGTGTATTTAACAATTTTATTCTATGGTTCTTAGGGTTTAATCGATTTGTTTGCATAGTCGTTTTTGCCCGCTTCAAAACTAATAAAAGCAAGGTTACAAAATAATGAAGATTAGCACAAGGTATTCATGATATTAATTTTGTTGCACAATAATTTGGCGTGCACTTAATACCTTTCTTAAGAGGGCCAATTGAAATAGAATTTTGAGCCTTTTCCTTGGCTAGATTCTATCCAAATGGAACCACCATAATCTTCAATAATCTTTTTTCCAATAGCCAAACCTGCTCCGGTGTTTTCAACCTCATCACTTCTTTCTATGGTTTGAAAAATAGTAAAAATCTTTCCATGGTTCTCTTTAGCAATTCCTAGTCCATTATCTGCAATACAAAATTCAATTTTTGACCCAACTTCTTTGTAGGTAATATTTAAAACAGGCTTTTTATTTGTATTGTGACTTATTGCATTTGAAATAAATACATGAAATACATCTGATAGGTCTTTATTATTGGCGGTAACAATAGGCAGTGATTCATCTACTAAAACTGCAATATTATTAGGCATTTCTGTGTTTTCTAAAACTTCATAAACGACCTCTTTTGAGCTAATTTTTGATTGATTTTCTTTGGTTTTCCCAGCTTTAGCGTATTTGAGCAATGAATTAATAATCGCACCCATTCTATGAACTCTGGCTTTTAACATGGTAAAATGTTTGGCCGAATCATTGGTGAATAAGCCTACCATGTCTTCCTCAATCCATTCCGTTAAATTGTTAATTTCATTCAATGGACTTTTAAGATCGTGCGAAGTAATGTAAGCGAATTGATCTAGTTCTTTGTTTTTCTTTTCAAGTTTATTGGTGTAAGCTTCTAAAGATTTAATGTTTTCCTGATCTTTGTTTTTGGCATGTTTCAGGTTGTCTCTCATTTCAGAAAGTGCTTTCCCCAGGCGGTCTTTGCCGCTGAGCATGGGAACCTTTATATCGTAATCACCTTTTCCAATGGCGTTTGCAACTTGTTCTTTTGCTTTAAAACCTTGAACCACTTTTTGTGCCGAGTTCATCATTTCCCCAATTTCAGCGGTTCTTGTAATTTGAGGCTGAAACGAAATGATTTTCCCTTCACCAACTTTATCCAGAATAGCACAGAGTTCTTTGATGGGTTTGGTAACAGTGATATTGGTAATGTAAAAGGAAAGTAAACCTACAATTGCAATAGCAACAATCATTAATACCAATAGGTATGAAAGATTACGATAAATTACATTTTTTTTAGTCTCTAGCTCATTAAAAATACTAGTAGCTTGGATACTAGTTTCATTAAGTATGAGTTTTTGCTTACTTATTTCAGTTTCTATTATTTCCCTTATTTGCTGACCTTGCTGCATTTTAATAGGATCCATATAAACATTACTGGTATCCAATAAACCCAGTAATTCTTTTTGGGCATTCATCACAGATTCGAAATGCTTATCTACTCCAATTATTCGCTTTTTCACATCACTGAGTTCAGTTTCTTGACAAAGGCCAATCAAAGTTATTTTTTGTTGGTTATAATCACTTGAATGAATTTTTTGAAGTCGGAATCGCTTACTAGGATTAGGCTGATAGGAGAGATCTAAACTAATTCTTCCAGACTCTTCAATTAGGTTTTGGTAATCTTTTACAGCGCTGATTAAGGGACTGAAGCTACTTACGATTTTTTTATCGATGTTTTTGCCATACTGAAGTAATAAAATTGCGGCAATGGCAAAAGCCAGAACAAGCATTATAACAGCCAAGAAATTGATTGAGATTTTCCTGCCAATCTTCATTCCATTTAACCTGTATAATAATCCTTGAAACATATTTATTATATACCTATAAACGTAATACGGATTGAATAAAGACCCAAATTAATAAGACACATGATTTCAGTGTTTTATGTTGGGAAGTCTGATTTATTAGTCAGTTCAAAATGACCCAAATAGCTTGAAACGTTTTATTTTGGAACAAAATCATCAGCAAATTGCTACTCCTAAGTTTGCCTAAAAATTTGTATGGTATATAATTGTCGTGTTTAGTTGGAAAATAGCTAATTAGATTAATAAATAATCTAATGTTTGATGTTCTTTTTTTATAAGACTTAATAGCATAATTTGCGTGTATTATGACAAGTGGATATACGCTCAATAATTTTAGAATGCTTCCTATTAGTAGCAAGGAAGAATTAACCTCAGCACAGTTTTCCGATAGTGATGTGTTGGATAGACCAGAGGATATAAGGGTTAGGGGTACCAATATTGATAAAGCAATAGCCTTAGGAAAAAGTAAAAAAACTTTTACTTGTATTATTTTAAAAGCAGGTGATAAATTGTTTAAAATAGAGTCGATTGTAATAGGGTTAGATAAAAACTTCGCATTTCTAAAAAATGGCATGAAGATTCCATTATTAGCTATCTATAGTGTAGATTTTTTATAAAAAGGTTCAATACAAAAATGGCTGATAGGATTACCTACCAGCCATTTTTTTGCTTATTATTTTTAGCTATTCAACTGTAACCGATTTAGCCAAGTTTCTTGGTTGGTCTACATTACAGCCACGTAAAACGGCTATGTGGTAGGATAGTAATTGTAAAGGAATTGTTGCTATTAACGGCAATAAAGCTTCCTCACAATTTGGTATATAAATAACATGATCTGCCATTGATTGAATATGGGTATCGCCTTCAGTTGCAATGGCAATAACTCTTCCTTTTCTAGCTTTTACTTCTTGTATATTGCTAATTACCTTTTCGTAATTACTATGTTGGGTTGCGATAACAATTACCGGCATTTCTTCATCGATTAAGGCAATTGGACCATGTTTCATTTCAGCAGCGGGGTACCCCTCAGCATGAATATATGAAATTTCTTTTAGCTTAAGTGCGCCTTCAAGTGCAATTGGGAAGCCATATCCACGGCCTAGGTACAGCGCATTTCTGCAGTCTATGAACTCTTTAGCAATGATTTGAATTTGTGCATCCGTTTTGAGTACCTTTTCGATTTTGGCAGGTATGGTTTCAATTTCAGATAAAAACTCATGTAGGCGGGTACTTGTAATAGTACCTCTTTTTTGGGCCATTGAGAGAGCCATTAAAATAATTGCAGTTACTTGGGCAGTAAAGGCTTTAGTTGATGCTACGCCAATTTCAGGGCCCGCATGGGTATATGCGCCAGCATCTGTAAATCTTGGAATACTAGCCCCTACAACATTACAAATACCAAAAATAGTAGCTCCTTTTTTCTTAGCCAATTCTAGCGCTGCAAGTGTGTCTGCCGTTTCACCAGATTGAGAAATGGCAATCACAAAATCTGATTCCCTTATAACAGGATTTCTGTAACGGAATTCTGAAGCATATTCAACTTCACAAGGTATGCGTGCAATGTCTTCAAAAAGGTATTCACCAACAATTCCAGCATGCCATGAAGTACCACAACCAATAATTATTATTCTGTCGAGGTTTTTGATTTTGTCTTCAAACATATCTATCCCAGCCATGGTAATTCTAGCTTCAGGCAAGTGGATTCTTCCTCTAAAAGAATCCATGATACTTCTCGGCTGTTCAAAAATTTCCTTCAGCATAAAATGCTCATATCCCCCTTTTTCAATGTTTTCAAGGTTGAATTCAATTTCTTGGATATAGGGTGTTTTAATAGTATTGTCAATAGTTTTGATGGTAAGTTCATTACCCTCTATAATGGCAATTTCGCCATCTTGGATGTAAACCACATTTCTAGTGTATTCTACAATAGGAGTTGCATCACTGGCAATAAAATATTCATTTTCACCAACGCCAATTACCATAGGGCTACCTTTTTTAGCACCAATTAAGTAATTAGGGTATTTTTTAGAAAGGATAACTATTGCATATGCACCTACTACTTGGGTTAAAGCCATGCGAACAGCTTCCTCAAATTGCAGGGAATTATTTTTATATACCTCTTCTATTAAATGAATAAGAACTTCGGTGTCTGTTTCACTTTTAAAATGATGGCCACGGCTTATAAGCATTTCTTTTAAGGCCGCGTAATTTTCAATAATTCCATTATGAATAATAGCAAATTCTCCATCGCCCGAAAGATGAGGGTGGGCGTTTCTGTCATTTGGCTCGCCATGAGTGGCCCAGCGTGTATGACCCATTCCAGTAAAAGCACTGGTATCTCTATCACCAATTTCCTTTTCAAGATCTGCAACTTTTCCGGTTTTTTTATAAACTTTCATTTGCATGTTTCCGTCAAGTAAGGCAACTCCAGCGCTATCGTATCCGCGATATTCGAGTCGTTTTAATCCTTTTAGTATAATAGGGCAAGCTTCCCTATAACCTATATAAGCTACAATTCCACACATAATTAATGCAAAATTAGGGAAATAAATCTGAAATTAAACAACAAATGAGTTTCTGGCGTCAATTGGCTTTTGGATGGTAGATTTTAGTTTATCTAAATCGGCCAAAAGGCTTTCAAATGCCTTGAAACTAAGTGCCTGTTTGGCATCTGAAAGTGCCTTGCTAGGATTGGGATGAATCTCAATCATTAAGCCATTTGCCCCAGCCACCATGCTGGCTTTGGCCAATGCTGGCACTAGATTTGCGTCGCCAGTGCCATGACTTGGATCAGCAATAATAGGGAGGTGACTCATAGATTGTATCAAAGGAATTACAGCTACATCCATTACATTTCTGCTGGCTGGATCAAAACTTCTAATGCCTCTTTCACACAATATTATTTTTTCATTTCCTCCGCTTATGATGTAATCAGCAGCAAGTAACCATTCGTTTACTTTGGCTTGCATACCTCTTTTCAGTAAAACTGGTTTTTCAATTTTCCCAAGTTCTCCCAATAAAAAGAAATTGGCCATATTTCTACTTCCAATTTGCACAATGTCTGCGTAGTTTAAAACTTCGTCTAATAAACTTAAGTCCATGAGTTCTGTAACTACGCTAAGATTATATTGTTTAGCCGCCTCACTTAATAATTTTAGTCCATCTTTTCCTAGCCCCCTAAATGAATAGGGAGAGGTTCTAGGCTTATAGGCACCACCACGAATAAATTTTATGTTATTCTTACTTAAAAACGCTGCTGTTTCAAAAATCTGTTTTTCACTTTCTACGCTGCACGGGCCAGCAATAATATTGGCAAAATGGGTTCCCATTTGAATACCGTTTACAGCAAACGAAGTTTCTTTTTTATAGGCTAAAGAAGAAAGTTGAAAATTGCTACTAATAATTTGGGCCCGCTCTATAAAATCAAATCGCGTTAAAAAATTTGTATCTAATAGAGCTGGGGCAATGCAAATACCTAGTTTTTGAACCAATTGAGATTCAAAACCTAATTGACTAAGGTGCAATTGCAACTCTGCAATTTGCGTATTATTTGTATTTGTTTTAAAGAAAATTATCACAATGTCTTTACTTAATAACCGTGTATGTTAATTTTAGTTTCAAAGTGCCACTATTTTTTCTTGTATCAAGAACTGCCCTTTGAGCTGTAAGCGGATCGTCGGCCCTAATTATTAGGTTCATACCGTAATTGTAATCTCTACCTTTCTTTTTTTCATCTAATAGGTATTGTAGGTGACGAACAATATTGAATTTATATTGGTTATTGCTCAGTTGGCCGCCATAATAGGCTGTGCTTTCATAAAATTGGTCTTTGAGAAACACGTTTTTGCCTAGGGAGTCTGAACCTAATAATGACATACTTGCAGGTAAAGTAAAGAAATTATTTACACTTCCTGACATAGGTGTAAAGGTTATTTCGGCACCATTAATTACCGTTTTAGGATTGGAAAAGAAAGTTGCCAAATTTGGCAATTCAACTCTTAGTTTGGCTCCTGTTAATGGTTGAACAAAACCAGTATCTCTGTGTTGTTGGTTAAAGCCTGTTTGCAAAATATCAGCGGGCACATTTTTATGCTCATAATAATTATAAGAAGCCTCAACAGCCCGTGTACCTCCTACAATTGGGAAATCTGCTGCTAATGAATCTTTATAGAATGCAGTTAATGCAGTAACATCTGAGGTGAGTTTCACATATACAATTGCTCCTTCTCCAGGCGCAATGCTGGTTTCATCTACTACCACAAAACCTTTGTATTTTTCCTTAAATTTAGCATCGGTTAAAAACGACCCATCAGCTTCTCCATTGAATAGAAAAGTATTGAAGATGCTATTCATTTTAATTCTAACATGTGGCGGAATAACCATTTTTTCCATACCCAAATTAACGGTTACCGAATCTGTAAAGTTAAATTTACCTGTGAATGATCCCATTTCTATGCCATCAGTTGTGTACTTTTTAGTTGAATAATAGGAAGAATCTTTGGAAATAGTTTCGGTAAGTAAATAAACTTTCACAGAATGGATAGCATCTTTGTTGCCAAAATAATCTGGTAAGTAGGTGCCATCTTTTTGTAAGGCATTTCTGAACCTAAATTGCAAAAATGATGAATCAACTTTAGTTGCACCACCCCATGTAAATTCATTGCCAGGCACGCCATATTGGGTAATAATAGAGGCTTTACTTATACCAAGGTATGGATCATTAATGGCACCAAGTGCATACGAGGTTAGCCTGGAGCTAATAATTGAATCCATCTTAACCGAATAAGTATTCAGCAGGATAGTGGTATCAAATTCAGTGTCGAATGTATTCCGACCTTTTACAAAGGCAGCCCCAACAGATTCTGTATCTTTTTTACAGGAAGTAATACAAATGAAAACAAAAAGAATTAGAGCAATTACTCTAGTTCTGGCGATTGAGCAAGGTATCATACAGGTCTATATAAGCATCAATATTATCACCATTTTCAGAATGTTCAATTGTGGGCTTACCCTTTTGTTTTTTCATGAATTTTGTTACCTCAGGATCAATTTCTGAACTGGCTTTAACATATGCATCTGCATGGGTTATGCCCGACATGTATAAATCTGAACAGGTAGCATTTGCTAATGATGAAACTTGTTTGTTGTCAATTGCGTTCAAACTTGCCTTGCGACCAAATTCTTTACCCATATTTTCATCAAACTGATTTTCGAAGACAGAGTAAACTACTTTGGCTAAACGAAAAACGGGCTCATCCTTGTATATTGTTTTTAAATATAATGGAATTAAACTGGTCATCCAACCCTGGCAATGAATAATATCTGGCTGCCAGCCAAGTTTTTTTACCGTTTCAATTGCACCTTTACAGAAAAAAATGGTTCTCTCGTCATTGTCGCCATAGAAAGCATTGTTTTCGTCGGTATAAACAAATTTCCTATGAAAATAATCCTCGTTGTCGAGAAAATACACCTGCATTTTGGCCTCAGGAAGTGAGGCAACCTTAATGGTTAAAGGATTATCGTTATCGTCGATGGTTATATTAATACCACTTAGTCTCACAACTTCGTGTAACCTATTACGTCTTTCATTGATACATCCAAACCTGGGCATTAATACCCTTATCTCATTGTCTTTCTCTTGAATAGCTTGTGGCAACATTCTTGCCAATTCACCTACACTACTTACTTTTAGGAAAGGAGTCATTTCCGAAGAAATGTACAGAACTCTCTTTTTTGTCATACACACTTAGGTTAAAAAAAGTACACAAAGTTACGGAAAATGTTAATAAATTTCTTAATATTCGTCCCAATTAGCGGGTACAATATTCTATACACCTGAAAACCAAAGCATAAAGTGATTTTAATTAAAAATTCCCAAACTTTTAATGCCCTAATCAAGGAGAAAAAAGCCAAAAACCTCAAAATTGGCTTTGTTCCAACCATGGGAGCTTTGCATGCTGGTCATTTATCTTTGATCAAGTCTGCGAGGCAAAAATGTGATATAGTAGTTTGTAGTATTTTTGTTAATCCTACCCAATTTAATGTTGCCAGTGATTTAACTAATTATCCAAGACCAATAGAGAAAGATATTCAATTATTGGTTCATGAAGGGTGCGATATTTTATTTCATCCAGAAGTGGATGAAATATATGGAAATGGGTTGGTTAAAGATTCATCTTCGGATTTTGGGAGTTTTATTCACTTACTGGAAGGAGCAAGCAGACCGGGTCATTTTGATGGTGTAATAACCATCGTAAAAAAATTATTTCAATTGTGTGAACCCAAAGAAGTATTTTTTGGGCAAAAGGATTACCAGCAATGTTTGGTGGTGGAAACCCTCATTCAAAGAAATTTCCCAAATATTGTTTTTAATCTTTGCCCAATTTTAAGGGAAGAAGATGGTTTAGCCATGAGTAGTAGAAATATAAGGTTAAGTGCAGAAGAAAGGAAAATTAGCTATAAGATATACAAAGAATTAAAAAATTTGAAAGATAATTGGCAAACTCAGCAATGGGAAATTGCCTTAAAAAATGCAAAACATATTTTGAATGAAGCCCCATTTAAACTTGAGTACTTAAGCGTTTGTAATGCAAAAACCTTTGATTCTATTGATAATTTTGAGGAAAATGCCATCGCTTTGGTTGCCGTACAATTAGGAAATACAAGGTTAATAGATAATATTTTATTGTAATACTGTTTGAACCAATGTTGTGTTTGATAAATAAAAGATTAATTTTGGACTAAAGGCTTAGCTGCATTTTAATAAGTTTAAAAAGCATAAATGGAACCTCACGAAATATTTTTAAAGGAAGCAGAAAAGAAAATGACTGATATTGATTTCAGGCAAAGGGTGCTTCCTATGCTTGATTTTATGGAGGCTAACAGAGTTGTTAGAGTAAAAGAATTTTCCAATTTGGACCTTGCAAAACAAAGAGCGGCATATACTAGGTGGAAGGTTACAGAAAATTTAGATAAATATTTGGTAGATTTTGAAGGCTCAATCATCAGGAGAGGAGGAAAAGTTTTATGGGCTTTTGATGCCAACAATGCTTTAATGGAAATAGATGCAATTATTAAGCGAACCAATGCCCAAAAAATTGTAAAAAGTAAGAGCAGCGTTTTCCATGAAATAGGTTTAGTAAAGCACCTCAGAGACAAAGGCAATGTTATTGTAGAAACAGATTTAGGTGATTATGTTTTGGATTTAATGAATGAAAAGGCCTATCATCCAAATAAGTCGGTTACTAATCAAAAGCTAGAAAATATTGGTAGGTTTTTAAATCAAAAGATAAAATCTTCACTCGAAGCCGACCCAGAAGAATTGGTGAGTGATATAAGGGCAGAAATTAGAAATAAGTTTTTTGAAGCCGACCTAGGAATTACGGGTGCAAATTTTCTGATTTCGGATGCAGGTTCTATTGCTATATCAGAAAACGAAGGTAGTGCCAGATTAAGTTTTGCCTTTGCAAAAACTCATATTGTTTTGGCCGCCATAGATAAAATATTGCCAACCTTAACAGACTTGGATTTATTTTTTCCACTTTTATCTAGTCATTCAACTGGGCAGCAAATGACCACTTACAACACCATTACAGGTCCTGCTTATCGCGAAGATTTTGATGGACCTGCGGAGTTTATTGTTATTTTATTAGACAATGGCCGATCTAATTTATTGGCCACGCAAGACCAAAGGCAAGCCTTAAATTGTATTGAATGTGGAGCATGTAGCAATGTGTGCCCTGTGTTTAAAACTGTTGCCGGCATGCATAGCTATCAAAGTTATGGTGGAGGCCCAATAGGGCAGGTTGTAGGACCTTTGCAACAAGGCTTTAAAGAATATCAGTATTTAAGTAATGCCTCTACTATGTGCGGAAAATGCACAGATGTTTGCCCGGTAAAGATAGATTTACACAATCATTTACTCAGAAATAGGCACGAGAATGTGGTTCAAGGTTTTGAAAAAACGGGCGAAAAACTAGCTTGGTTTACTTGGAAAAAATTTATGTTGAGTCGAAAAAACTTAAACAGACCAGCTGCAATTAAGAACTTTACCTTTAAGCAATTTTATAAAAGTGATTGGGGCGATCAAAGGGAATTTCCTAAAATTGCCGATAAATCATTTAACCAACTTTGGCGAGAGAAGAACGGATTATAATTTAAGTACTACAGCAAACTTTCAATTATTTTTTCGGCAGAAATTCCTTCGGCTTCAGCTTTAAAATTTCTAATTAATCGGTGGCGTAATACATTTTTAGCAATTGCTTTTACATCTTCAATATCTGGCGAGTATTTTCCTTTTATTAAAGCATGGCATTTTGCACCAATGAGCAAAAACTGACCAGCTCTAGGCCCGGCACCATATTCTAAATATTCATTAGCCATGGAGCCTGCAAGGGGCGTATTTGGCCTAGTTTTGCTAACTAAATTAACGGCATATTCTAAAACGTTTTCTGCCACGGGCACTCTTCTAACCAATTGTTGAAAATACAAAATTTCTTGCGCATGAAGTATTTTGTTTATTTGGCTCACCTTATTTCCCGTGGTGCTTCTTACAATTTCCAATTCTTCATTAAAAGAAGGATAATCAAGCAATACATTAAACATAAATCTGTCTAATTGGGCCTCAGGTAATGGATAGGTTCCTTCTTGTTCAATAGGGTTTTGGGTAGCCAACACAAAAAAAGGCTCTTCTAGTTTATGCATTTTCCCAGCCGTAGTAACAGCTTTTTCTTGCATGGCTTCTAGCAGGGCCGCTTGTGTTTTAGGGGGTGTACGGTTAATTTCATCTGCCAATATAATATTAGCAAAAATTGGGCCTCTCATAAATTTAAATGCTCTTTTTTCGTCTAGTATTTCCGAGCCAATAATATCACTGGGCATCAAATCTGGTGTAAATTGAATTCGACTAAAATTAAGATCGAGTACCTCTGAAATAGTTTTTATCAGCAATGTTTTGGCTAATCCGGGAAGACCAATTAGCAGTGAATGGCCGTTAGAGAAAATGGATATGAGCACTGCATCCACCACTTCGTCTTGCCCTATAATAACTTTAGCTATTTCTAACCTCAGTTCTTTGTATTTTTTGTGCAGTGCATCTGCCGCTTCTACATCGTTTGAAAAAGATACCATGACTTTACTATTTGTTTTGAATCCAAGGTTTTATTTGCTCGCAATTTACATAAGGTCCATTTACCTGTATGTAAAATTGTTTGCGATTTTTATCCATCCATTTAAGCTTTGTCTGTTGTTGTTTCTTTTCAAAAGCCATTGCTTGTAATTTTAGGTAATCGTCTTTGAGGTTTGCCCTATGCGGAGGCGTTTCGCTTTTGAGGTAAAAAATTCTCCAAGCTTTTTTCTGATCAGGGCCAGGAAGCAAAATTAATTCTGGTTCGGTAATTTGCCCCACTTCTACTAGTTGTAAATTAATATTTAGTTCTTTGCTCAACTCATCTACTGGAATATGAGTGTTACCTAAACCGCCTGAACCAATGAATCCACCGCTATTTTTAGTGTTTTCGTCGCTAGAGAATTTTTTTGCCGCATCTTCAAATTTCATCGAATCCATTTTAACCAATTGAATGATGCTATCCATCATATTGCGCGCAATTTCAACATCGGTTGAATATATTTTAGGCATAATTAAAATATGTCGGGCATTTACCTCATCTCCTTTTCTTTGAATAACTTGGATAATGTGATAGCCATACTTAGTCTCTATAACTTTTGAAACGCTATCCGGTTTGAGCCTAAAAGCCGCCCCCTCAAATTCGGGCACCATCATACCTCTTCCAAAATAGCCCAACTCACCTCCTTTAATGGCCGAGCTTTTATCGTCGGAATAGATGAGTGCAAGCGTACTAAACTTATCACCATCCTCCATAATTCTTCGGCGCAATTCTGTAATTTTTTCTAAGGCAGCTTGCTTGGCTTCTTTGCTTATTTTTGGTTCAATAATAATCTGAGCTATTTCTACTTCTGCAGAATAGTAAGGGAGACTATCTTTTGGTATTTCGTTATAAAAAGTTTTTATATCGGTAGGTGTAACTTTAACATTGCTCGTAATTTTAGACATCATAGCAGAGGCCATTTGGTTGTTGCGAATTCGCTCCCTGTTAGTTTCTTTTATTTCACTGATGCTTTTACCATAAATTTCCTCTAAGGCTTTTTCTCCGCCATATTGCTGAGCAAAATACCTAATGCGCTCTTCTAGTTCTGCATCTACTCTTTCCTCACTAATGGGTAAAGAGTCAACCTGAGCTTTAATAATGAGGAGATTTTCGATGAGCTTTTGTTCCAAAATCATGCATTTAATAGAATCATGGCTCACGCCAATTTCTCTAGAGGCTTGTTCGTATGCTATTTCAATATCGGAGCGTAAAATAATTTTGTCGGCCACAACTGCCACAATTTCATCTATTACCTGAGCCTTAAGATTAGGCCCAATAAGGCCAAGGAGGCATAAAAGTATTAATTTTCTCATTCTATTTGTGCAGCAAATAAAGCAATTTTAATTTGTACTTGCTTTTATTATTGGTCGTAAATTAGCAGGTAAATATACTCAGGTTCTTCAATTTCAAAATAATTATTATTTTAAAGGAGACATTTTGTGTTGGCAATCAGCTAATAATCGAACAATCAAATTTTAAATTTAATGAAGGTTGAGTACTTTTTACCTTAAATGATTAAAGGTCAATTAGTAATACATCTTTGTAGCGCCAAAGGTTGTTTTTTATTTTTTTATTTTGTTTGGTCAAAAAATATCTCCGAAGAAATATCTAGTAATTAATCCTTTTTTGCCCGCTAAATAAGCATTTCGGACGAATATAGCTTACTTGTTTTTTGTTCGAATAGGGCTATTTTATCTTAATAATTTTAATAAAATTGGCTTTAATACTTAAACTTTTCATAAATTTATTTACTTTGGCAGTATTAAAAAACTATTAAGAAAGTTTTAAGTGACAGCTTATTTACCTTTGAGAACACGAAAGAAAAAAATTATTTTTATGAACGCAACATATTTACATTTAACCCAGCACAAAAGAAGGATTTTAGTCCTTACTTTTTTGATGGTTTTGTTTCTTTTTTCAATGCCTAAAGTACGGGCAACGCACGTGGTTGGTTCAGATGTATCCTACTCATGTACTGGTACGCCTGGAGTTTACAATGTAACTTTTAAATTGTACAAAGATTGCCAAGGGGTTCAATTATGTGCAAATTGCCCTTCTTCTTTAAGCCCCGCTTGTGGCATTCAAATTAGTATTTTTGGAGCAGCATCGCCGGCAGGCTCCGGAATGCCTGCAAGTCCTTGCACAGGTGTAAGTTTTGGTTCTCAAAATTTAACGGTTGTAACCTCTGTAAGTGGATTTGATGTGGTTTCTTTGTGTGCCGCGGCAAAATCAATTTGTAGCAATTGCGGAAGCAGAACGCCGGGTACTTTTGTTCCTGGAATTGAGGTTTACACCTTTGATGGACTAATTAATTTATCTGCAATTCCAGCATCTTGCTGTTTTGTTAGTATAGGTTGGAATACTTGTTGCCGCAACAATGCTATTACCACTTTGGCTAATCCTGGTTCTTTAAATTTCTATACCGAAGCCATCATAAACAGATGCGCCACACCATGTAATTCATCTCCAACATTTACCAACGACCCAGTTGCTGTTACTTGTGCAGGCCAAGATTTTACCTATAACTTAGGCGCAATTGACCCAGATGGAGATTCATTGAGTTATGCTTTTGGTCAGGCATTGGTTGGTGCTGGTTCCGCTGCGCCTTATGTTTCGCCATATAGTCCTTTGGTACCTTTACCTTATTTAGGTGCGCCAATTCAAAGTCCACCGGCAATTCCGCCAATAGGTATTAGTATTGATGCCGTTACTGGAGATATCAGGTTTAGGCCGTTGGGTAATTTCGTGGCGAACCTAATTATTGAGGTAAGGCAATGGAAAACCATTGGCGGGGTGCCAACCTTAATGGGTATTACACGAAGAGACATTCAGTTTTATAGTCAGTTTTGTCCGGCTAATAACCCGCCAGTTTTCAGAACATATGATGCCAATTCAGTTTTAACCTCGCCTCAACCTAACTTTGCCTATTCGGTTTGTGCAGGTCAACAACTGTGTTTTACCATTTCGGCTTGGGATAATACCGCAGGAACCGATACCACAGATATGACTTGGAACGCACCTAGTACACTAGTAGGAAACGGTGCAACTTTTGTAAAGTCATATATTGTTGCTAACCGTAATGCCCTCGGGCCCAAATTCGATAGTATGAAGTTTTGTTGGACACCAACTGCAAATATGGCCAGTAACTTGCCATATTATATGGTTGTAACTGCAAAAGACAGGGCCTGTCCTATTCCCGCAAGAACCACGCGCTCATTTAGTATTTTGGTGCGTAAAATACCAGTGGCTATCATCAATAAGGTAAACAAGAACTGTGGTTTTTACGACTTTAGTTATACGCT
>CANKQY010000035.1 GCA_947485745.1 Bacteroidota bacterium | reverse complement strand
CTTTCCCTTGCTAATAACTACCTTATATGCGTAGTTAATTATCTGCAAGATATTAAAAGGGAGGAGATTTGCGAGCGAAAATTTCGAATTATTTTTAAAGCGTGTCGAAGGGAGAAATGATGTTTTTGAGGTCTCTGTTGCTTACATGCGTGTATATTTCGGTGGTTCTGCTGCTTTTATGCCCCAACAACTCTTGAATGTACCTTAGATCGGTGCCACTGTCCAATAAATGAGTGGCAAAACTGTGGCGCAACCAATGCAAGGTTACTGGCTTTTTATTGCCCGCCTCATTTACCGCCTTCTTTAACACCAGTTGAAAACTCCTCTCATCATATTTCTCCCCCTTTCTTTGTCCTTCAAATAAATATTGTAAAGGTTTATAAGCTTTGTAATAATTACGTAGCTGTTGTATCAGCTTTTCTCCTATCGGTACAACCCTGTCTTTGCCTCCCTTCGCGTCTTTTACAATCAGTAAATTTCTTCCCGAATCAATATGCGTTAGCTTTAAATTCAATACTTCACTGCACCTTAAACCACATGCATAAGTTACACTTAACATGGTTTTGTGCTTTTGATTCCTGACCGATTCTAATATTTTTTTCACCTCCTCTTTACTCAATACATTCGGGTCTTTTTGATATCGTTTTGGACGATGAACCTGCTCCAAATTAATTTTGCGGTTCTCTATATTTGTAAAATATAGTTTTATGGCATTTACCACCTGGTTTTGATACGATGATGATAAGCCATTTTTAATGATAAACTCATTGTTGTATATAATAACATCGTGTTCCGTTATTTCCTCAATCTGCTTGTCGCTCCAAAATTTTAAAAAACTTAATAAGGCTTCTTTATAAGTTTTAATGGTGCTTACTCTATACCTTCTAGAATTTAGATAGTAATCAAATTTTTTAAGGTGTTCTTGTATATGCTGCTCCACCATACTCGTTTCTCTATAAGTATTTCTTATTTTTTTCTCCTGCGGTGGCAGCGCGTTTGCTGTATCATACATGTTCAATTGCATCCTGTTTTCTAATGTGTCTTTCACATGCCAGGCGTGCAACTCCGGACTCCATCTGGCGCCAATTATGCTCCTTATTTTTTGGTTCAAAACGGAATTGTGCGGAAATGCTACTTTAATGCGCAGCTCTCCTTGGTAGGTAATGGGGGTAAGTGTCCAACTCATGGCTTTTTTTGTACAAATTAGTTATTCATATTTTTTCTGGCAATAGCACTTGCCATGCTTTGTTTGCTAAATATTGCGTTATAGCTTGTAGTTATGGTTTTACAAGGGCATACAAATTTCCAGTATATAGGATTTAGTTGTCTTTTGTGCTTTAAAAAAGTTCGGTTCGAACCAAAATTGCTGCAATATAATTTTTGAGCCTTTGACTGAAAAAGGCTATTTTCGCCTCAAAGTTTATAACTATGAATACCGTTGATAACATCAATTTTGCTGGCAAAAAAGCCCTAGTTCGCGTAGATTTTAATGTGCCTTTAGATAAAAAAACACTTCAAATTACAGACGATGCCCGAATTAGAGCTACCATACCAACCTTGAAAAAAATATTGAATGATGGTGGTGCCTGCATTTTAATGAGTCACCTTGGTCGCCCACTTAAAAAACTAAAAGACGATGGGACGGTTGATTTTGAAAAACATACACTCAGAAACACCCTCGCTAAAGTGTCGGAGTTATTAGGCGTTGAAGTAAAATTTGCCCCAGATTGCATAGGTGCAGATGCTACAAAAATGGCTGCTGAACTGAAGTCTGGTGAGGTTCTTTTGCTAGAAAATTTACGTTACCATAAAGAGGAAGAGAAAGGTGATGAGGCTTTTGCAGAAAAATTAGCCAAATTGGGCGATGTTTATGTAAATGATGCCTTTGGTACTGCCCACCGTGCACATGCCTCAACAGCAGTAATTGCTGAGTTCTTTCCCAATGCAAAATGTTTTGGGTATGTTATGGCTAGAGAAATTGCCAATGCAGATAAAGTAATAAAACATGCCGATAGACCTTTTACTGCCATTACCGGGGGCGCCAAGGTTTCAGATAAATTATTGATATTAGAAAACCTCATTGATAAAGTTGATAATTTAATTATTGGCGGTGGTATGGCCTACACTTTCTTGAAGGCCCAAGGATTTGAAATTGGTTCAAGCCTCTGCGAAGATGATCGCCTAGATTTATGTTTAGAATTAATTAAAAAAGCTGAGGCCAAAGGTGTTAAATTATTATTGCCAGAAGACTCTATAGTTGCCGATGCTTTTTCTAATGAGGCAAATTATAAACCATGCAACAATCAGTTAATTGAAAAGGGTTGGATGGGCCTAGATATTGGACCAAAAGCTGCAACACATTTTGCAGAGGTAATAAAGGCTTCTAAAACAATTTTGTGGAACGGTCCAATGGGAGTATTTGAAATGACTCATTTCGAAAATGGCACCAAAACAGCCGCTATTGCAGTTGCTGAAGCTACCAAAAATGGCGCTTTCAGCCTCATTGGCGGCGGAGATAGTGCCGCGGCCGTTGCGCAATTTGGTTTCGAAGATCAAGTAAGTTATATCAGCACTGGCGGTGGCGCTTTACTAGAATATTTTGAAGGCAAAACCCTCCCTGGCATAGCGGCTATTGGCCTTTAATCTTTTGTCATTGATCTTTTGTCTTTGGTATAATAATTCTTCACTCTTCACTCTTAATTCTTCACTCATACCTCATACCTAAAAATGATAATAAGATCCATACTCAAATACCGCTACGCAATTTTATGGGCCATAATCTCATTAACTGCTTGTGGAATTAACGGAAATGCCCTGCCAAAAATTAATGTCGATTTTGGAATGGATAAGGTGGCTCATTTTATTTTGTTTGGCGTGCAAGCTTGGTTAATTATTCTGGCAAGCAGGGTTAACCGCAATGCATCAACAGAAAAAATTAAATGGAAATCGGTTCATATTGCCGTAATCATTAGTTTTCTTTACGGTATTTTTATAGAAATACTTCAAGCAACCGTTTTCGTTAACAGGACGTACGATTTTGCAGATATGGTTGCAGATGGTATAGGAACTTTGTTTTGTTACCCTTTGGTATATTTGCGCAACAGCCTAAAATAGCCGTATTTGAGGTCTTGCTACTTTATTATTGGCAACTTCCATGGCTTAAATGAAATGTATTGTAACTCACCTTTGCTGGCAACCAAAGGCGATTCAATGTTATTTTTATATAACTCTCCTGTGCCAAGTCCATGAGGTAATTTATTCCGCTGAACCGAAGTCCATTGCGCAATGGCATTTAACCCTACATTAGATTCTAATGCCGAAGTAGCCCACCAACCCATGCCATTTTCTTCTGCTTTTCTAACCCATTTTGCCGATGAACTTAAACCTCCCAAAAGAGTAGGTTTAATGATTAGGTATTGCGCCTTTATTTTTTTCAGCATTTGCGCGCCATCTTCCTCTGGGTTCAAGCCAATTAATTCCTCATCCAAGGCAATTGCTATTAAGCTTTTCCCACAAATTTCTTCAAATGCCTCATATTGTTTTGCGGCTATAGGTTGTTCAATAGAATGAATCTCATATTTGTAAAGTTCCTTAAGTTTGGGTAAAGCTTCATCTACCAAATAAGCGCCATTAGCATCTAACCTAATTTGAATTTTATTGGATGCACATTGCTTTCTAAATTGTTCCAACATCCTGCATTCATCTTCATGCTTATTGGCACCTACTTTAAACTTAATAACGCTATATCCTGCATTTGCTTTTTCTACGGCTTGATCCAACATTTTATCAACCTCGTTCATCCAAACTAATCCATTTATAGGTATAGGTATTCCTTTGCTGAAACTATTGTTAAACAGCATTTGCTTGCCACCATTAAATAGATCCATTTGTGCTGTTTCTATAGCAAACCGGAGCGATGGCATATTGCTCAAATCCAATTCAACAGGCAAATGACCTTCACTTAAAAAGGTTAAGGCTGCTGCTAACTTATCCTCAAAATCATGGGTGGCATCTACACTCAAACCTTTAAGCGGCGAAGCCTCTCCCCAACCAAATACGGTATTATTGGATGGGTGGCAAACCCAAACTAAATAGCTGGCGTGTTCAGTAATTTTGCCCCTACTTGTTTGCGCCTCAAAGCTAAATTGTAAGTTCTTTTTAATATAGCCATACTTCAAATTTTTCATAAACTAATTTGGATCAAACAGGTAATAATAAAGGTGCTTAACGACAACCATTTTAACAATGGATCGAAGCTAGCATAATCTTTTGCAAAATAGACCAACCTTAAATTGATAAAAATTGGAATGGCAATAATTACATTCCAAAAAATTGATTTCTCTTGGATAAAATTAAACAAGCAAAAACACATAAGCGCAGTTAAAAGCATAGTATAGTGGTAAACTTTTGCAGCAGGTAAGCCAATTCTTACTGGTATGCTTTTTTTTCCAGCGGTTTGATCCGATATTATATCTCGCATATTATTTAGGTTCAAAACGCCAATTGATAAACAGCCATAAGCTATGGAGAGGAAAATTGCTTCTTGAGTAATGCTGGTAGTTTGCAAGTATTGGGCTCCCAAAACTGCTACCCAACCAAAGAAAATAAACACGCTTAAATCACCTAATCCGGCATAACCGTAGGGTCTTTTTCCGTTGGTATAAGCTATGGCTGCTACAATACTTAGAATGCCTATTGCAAATAAAATTAAAACCCCAAGCCACCCAATTTGAGGTACTGCCAAATAAAGTAAAATACAACCTGTAATAAATGAGAATATTGAAAATAGTGCCAATGCCTTTTTCATTTGTTCTTTAGTAATTAATCCTGCTTGTACTGTTCTAGCAGGACCTTTACGCCCGGCATGGTCTGCTCCGTGCACACTATCGCCGTAGTCGTTGGCCAAATTAGAAAGTATTTGAAGGAACAATGCGGTTAAAAAAGTAAAGATTGAAAGCCCAATAGCTGTTTTACCTAAAATTTGAGCACAGATAAGTCCGGCCCAAATGCATGATAAAGAGAGGAATAGTGTTCTTAAACGGAAAGCGCGTATCCAATAAGATATTTTCATTATGTTTGTTCTATGAGTCAGCAAATTAAATACATTCGGTTCTTGCTGAAGTATCCTGTTTATAAATTTTTTAAACAAAGGAACCAATACATTAATAATCAGAACTTCTTAATCATTGCAAGCATATTGGTAGCAGTGGTTGTAAGCCTTGTTGCCTTTGCATTAAAATATTCCATTCATTACATAGAATCTTTGCTTGTTAACACCAGTATTCTAGAACTCAGGTACCATTATGTTATTTATCCGGTAGTAGGTATTGTGCTTTCATTGGTATTTATACGCTATGTTTTTGGTTTAAAAGATTTTGAAAAAGGATTGGCCAGTATCATTTATAAAATTAATTTTAAAAAAGGCAAAATAGAACCTCATCATACTTACGCACACTTAGTGAGTTCTGCCTTTACGGTAAGTTTAGGAGGATCGGTAGGGGTGGAGGCACCTGTTGCAATTACGGGTGCTGCCATTGGTTCAAACCTTGCTAATCGCTTATTTTTAAATGATAGCGATAGAAATTTATTATTGGCGTGTGGCGCAGCCGCAGGTATTTCGGCCATTTTTAATTGTCCCATTGGTGGGGTAATTTTTGCTTTAGAAGTTTTACTAAGAAAGGTAAGTATTCCTGCTTTTGTGCCTTTGTTAATTGCCTCTGCCACCGCCGCAGTATTAAGTAGCATTTTTAACCAAGGCCAGCTCATAGTTTTTAATGCTACACCTTGGCATAATAATGCCATTCCATTTTATGCCATGTTAGCCATAGTAGCAGGATTAATTTCAGTTTATACCATTCGCATCATATATTCTATAGAAACCAAATTCAACAATAAACGCCAAAAGTTTTTAGTGGCTATTTTTCAAGGACTAATAGTAGGCGGCTTAATTTTATTTTCTCCGCTATTGTATGGAGAAGGTTACTTTGTAATTAACCAAATATTAACAGGCACTTTTGATGCTTATATGAAGACCATTGCTTATCAAAGTAGCTTTGGTTACAATACAGTTTTCTTGTTTTTTGTGGCAGCTACCATGTTGTTAAAGCCAGTGGCAGCAGCGTTTACAATTAGTTCTGGTGGCAATGGGGGTATATTTGCCCCTGCGCTATTTATTGGCGCGCTCTTAGGTTTGTTGTTTGCACGCATCATAAATCTTTTGGGCTTAGCAGAATTAAACGAGCTCAATTTTATTGTAACTGGTATGGCGGGCGTATTAAGTGGCGTTTTAAGTGCACCGCTCACAGGTATTTTTATGATTGCCGAAGTGGCTGGTGGTTATACCTTATTTGTTCCGCTAATGATTGTTTCGGCAGGTAGTTTTTTTGTGACCAGACTTATTGAACCAAATAGCATTTACACCAAAAAATTGGCACATGGTGGCTTCCTTAATAAGAGTCCCGAATTAGAGGTGTTAAAAGAATTATCTGTAAGAGCGGTAATGGAGATTGATTTTCCTGTTTTAAAAAGAGACGATTCATTGCGCAAAATTACTGAGATTGTTTCTAGCACTAGGAGAAATGTTTTTCCAGTGGTTAAAAGAAATGGCGAATTTTTAGGGATGGTTACAATGGGGCAATTAAAGCCTTATATTTTTAAGCCAGAGCTATATGATAGGGTAAAGGTATATGAACTACTCTTAGGTGGCGTAATTGCTGTTGATATAGACGATTCACTAGAAACCCTAATGGAACTTTATGATGCTAATCCAGGCGTTTTTTATATTCCGGTTTTAAGCAAAAACAAATATGAAGGCTTTGTTTCTAAGAGCACATTCTTGAATAAATACAAGGAGCTCATGAATGAATGGGCTCAAAAACAATCGGTATAAATGGTAGGATCTTTTAGCCGCATTTTTGCAAAATATCTTTCATCATGAGTGTGGTTAAAGGTTTCATATAAAAGCCTAGCAATAGTTCCGATTGCTTTGCCTTTTTAATGTCGTTTGGATCACTGCTCGAAGTAGACATGAGAATGGGAAATTTCTTTTCAAATTTTCCATACCTATCCAAAAATTCCCAGCCATTTATCCTTGGCATGTTTATGTCTAATAAAATAAAATCAAATTCTTCTTCGGTTTGAGCCAAAAATTCCAATGCTTCTGTTGGATCTAAAAAGTTAGTTACTTCATAGGGAATACCTATTTTTTTGATTAATCTTTCATTAGCCATGTTGTTAATGAAATCGTCGTCAATTTGAATGATTTTGATGTTTGTCATAGCAGTATTTTAAGCGTCCAACTAATGGGAAGCGTTATAAACTAGATTATTTAACAGGATAAATTGTTAAGTTTTAAAGTAAACATGAGAAATGTTATCCAAACAAATATATATCAAATAAAATTAATAAAAATGCTAATTATCATAAAAATATTTGTTAAAATTATTTATTTGGTTCAAAAAGGCTTTAAACTCTGTTAAATTGGTTCAAACCTATTTTAATTGCCTTTTTAGCTTAAAAATGAGCGTGTTGAACACTAATTATACAATCAATTTTTTGTTTAGGTGTGATTTCGATATAAAAAATATAATTTTGCGCTACAAATAAAAAACATGAAGCAGATAATTGACAAGATCAAATTAGAGTTAAAGAAAGATGGATTTAATGCAGAAGAGATTGTAAAACTCCTAAAGGAATTGCGAGCCGACTTTAAATCAAATTTAAAAGAACCCGGTTTAGTGAGGATGTTACGATTGGCATATGAAAATATTGAGGCCAATGGTGAATATACATTTATTTATATGGAAGAAGATTCTGCAAAAGAGAATTTTGAATACATGATAGATTTAATTGCGGATCATAATAACAAGTACAACAAAGAGGAGTTGCAAGATATTAGAAATCTGATGGATGGCATTGAGCCAGAAGCAGAGGAGGAAGAAGGAACTGAAGCATAACAATTAAGAGCCCGTTTTTCGGGCTTTTGTTTTTAATAAAATGACTATGGCAAATAATTTAGTTGGCATCATCATGGGATCAGATAGCGACCTAGAAGTGATGAAAGAAGCAGCAAAAGTTTTGGAAGAATTTAAAGTGCCTTTCGAAATTACGGTAGTATCTGCTCATAGAACGCCCGATAGAATGTTTACTTACGCCAAAGAGGCTAAGGGTAAAGGCTTGCAGATAATCATTGCAGGTGCGGGTGGCGCGGCACATTTGCCCGGTATGGTTGCAGCTATCACCACCTTGCCTGTAATTGGCGTGCCAGTGCAACTAAAAACCCTTTCGGGCTTAGATTCTCTTTTATCTATTGTGCAAATGCCAGGTGGCGTTCCGGTGGCTACGGTGGCTATTAATAATGCTAAGAATGCTGGTTTACTCGCGGTTCAAATTTTGGCTTTAAATAACCCAGAACTCTCGGATGCAATGCAAGACTATAAAGATAAAATGAAAGAAGAGGTTTTGGTTAAAGCCGAAAAAGTAGAGCAAGGCCGCAAACAAATAGGCTTCAGAAATATCTAATTTTATGGTAACCTCTGCGGTTAAGGGAAATACTTTTGCCACCAAGGCCCCAAGGCACCGAGCTTTTTAAGGGTGCTTTTTACACAAAGAAACCAAGCAACTATTTTTTTGCTAAAAAAACTCGAAGCCACAAAGATTTTTTATTTTTAAGGTAAAAAAATACCTTAAAAACAAAATTGGTACTTCGTTGCTCCGTAGTAAAAACCTTTATTGCATTATGGTTATGTAAATTAACCACAGAGCAAAAAACATCTCCGTGCCTTGGAGCCTTGGTGGCTTTGAATTAACCACAAAATCTTAATATTAACAATCATTTGTTTTCTCCAATATTTGGTGCTAATTTGTAACACTTAATAGTAATCATTTGGATAGTTTTTTGGATTTATTTAAACCGGAAGAGCTCATACGATTTGGAGGATTATTTATGCTCCTACTCATCATCTTTTTGGAGAATGGCATTTTCTTTGGTTTTTTTCTGCCAGGCGATTCATTGCTATTTACCGCGGGCCTACTCTGCTATTTAGGCATATTGGATGTAGAACTTTCCCACCTGATTGTTTACATTGGCTTTGCAGGAATTGCAGGTTATTATGCCGGCTATTGGTTTGGCTTCCATACTGGCGAGGCTTTATATAAACGAAAGGATAGCCTCTTCTTTAAAAAGAAATACATTACCACTGCCGAAGATTTTTATAAAAAATATGGCGGTGTTGCCTTAATACTTGGTAGGTTTCTTCCCATCATCAGAACCTTTGCACCTATTTTAGCAGGTGTAGTAAAGGTTAGGCCACTTATCTTTTTATTTTTTAATGTTTTGGGTGCGTTTTTATGGCCGCTTACCATTGTAAATGCGGGCTATTTTGTTGGACAATTAATTCCCAATGCACTCGATTATTTAGATTGGGTTATTGTGGTCTTTATTTTAGTTACCTCAATTCCAATTTATAGTTCTTTCAGAAAAGAACGAAAAAGAAAAATGGAAGAACAAGTAACAAATGATGCTGAATGACCTTCTTGGCGTAATTATTATTATTGTTGACACGGCCAAACTCAAAGCTATAAATTTCACTCAAAAAATCTTTAATGATTGATTCGCCACTTTTTTTTCTTTAATAAAAAGCTCGATGTTATAAAAGCGCTATTTTTGCTGTTGCATACGCTTCAAATCTCAAGTATTCGTAAAGATAAAATGATTAAATCCTGATCCAATTTATTAAATAATTCATTTGCTGTTAATAGTAGATATAAATAAATATGATTATTTTGTGAATTATTGAGGATAATTGATATTATTAACCCTAAGGTATGTTAATTTGTATGCTCAATGATGCAAACTGGTAAATTAATTCTTATTCCTACGCCAATTGGCAACCTCGAAGACATTACCTTGAGAGGCCTCAGAATGCTCAAAGAGGTAGATGCTATACTAGCCGAAGATACACGCCAAACGCTCAAATTGCTAAATCATTACCAAATTAATAAGCCACTTTGGAGCTACCATGCACACAATGAACACAAAAATATTGCTCACTTAATCAAAGAATTAGCCTCAGGCAAAATTCTTGCTTTGGTGAGCGATGCGGGCACACCTGCAATTAGCGACCCAGGTTTTTTACTGGTGCGAGAGTGTTTAAAAGAAAATATTGCTGTGGAATGTTTACCCGGTGCCACCGCTTTTGTGCCTGCCTTGGTAAAGAGTGGCTTACCTTCCGATGCCTTTATTTTCCTAGGTTTTTTGCCAGAGAAGAAAGGTAGACAAACCGCCTTTCAACAACTCAGCACCATTGAATATACCATGATTTTTTATGAGAGTCCGCACCGTTTGCTCAAAACCCTTACGCAGTTGGGAGAGTATTTAGGTTCAGACCGAACTGCTAGCGTGAGCCGTGAGCTAACCAAAATGTTTGAACAAACAGTGAATGGAAGCTTGGCAGAACTGCTACAATATTTTTCAACCCACCCAATTAAAGGAGAATTTGTCATTGTTATTGAAGGTAAAAAATAAACACTTAGCCTACTTCATACTCAGTATCTCGTCGGCTATGTTTTTTGTTTTGGCTTTTCAGCCATTTAGAATGTTGCCATTCATTTTTGTGGCATTTGTGCCTTTGCTCATGCTGGAACAGCGTGTTAGGCAAGAACAAGCAAACTCAAAGGCGTGGTTGTTTGTGTACACTTGGCTGAGTTTTTTACTGTGGAATATAGGCTCTGTATGGTGGATTTGGAATGCCAGTGCAGGTGGTGCCATTGCTGCTTTTATCATCAATAGCCTGCCTATGGTATTGCCCATGATGTTGTTTCATGCGCGCAATAGAATTACGGCAACACCAAATTATTGGTACTTTATTGCTTGTTGGATTTCGGTTGAGCTATTGCAATTTAATTGGGATTTGGCTTTCCCTTGGCTGATCCTAGGTAATGTATTTAGTTATTTGCCTGCAACCGTTCAATGGTACGAATTTACTGGAGTTTTGGGCGGTTCGTTATGGGTATTATATGCCAATACACAAGTGCATCAACTCTTGCAAATATGGCCTGCAGCCAATGCCGTGCAACGCAGAAATTTGGCTTTGAATAAAGTTTTTTTCTTACTGCTTGCACCCCTGTTTTTATCTTGGTATGTTAGTTCAGAATCTGTAAACAGGGTGAACAAAACAGTAGATGTTATTTTGGTTCAGCCCAACCTAGACCCTTATACAGAAAAGTTTGGAGGGGTGAGCGCTCATGAGCAATTGGTGGATATGTTGCAATTAGCCGAAACCAAATTGGATAGCCAAGCGCAATTTATTTTATTACCAGAAACTGCCTTGCAAGGTGGACTTTCAGAAAATAACCTTGAACAAGAAACTTTGATTCAAATTCTGCAAGGGTTTTTAATTGCTCACCCACATATAACTATTTTAAGTGGAATGGATTCTTATAGGTTATACGGCAAGGATGAAAAGAAGACGCTTACTGCCCGAAAATTAAAAAATTCAGAGGAGTATTTCGACTCATATAACACAGCTTTGCAAATGAGTAATTATGATAGTATGCAAATTTATCATAAAAGTAAATTGGTGCCAGGGGTTGAGAAAATGCCGTATCCAGCCATTTTTGGGTTCATAGAAAAGTATGCCATTAACTTGGGTGGCACAAGTGGTAGTTTGGCGAGTGATGGCGAAAGCAAAAATTTTACCAATTATCAAAAAGTAACCTTGGCGCCAATAATTTGTTACGAAAGTGTATTTCCAGAATTTACTGCTTCCTATGTTAAAAAGGGAGCAGGTATTTTGTGTATCATTACCAACGATGGTTGGTGGGGAAATACGCCTGGTTACCGCCAACACTTTGATTTTGGAAGGCTCAGAGCCATTGAAAACAGAAGGGCAATTGCCAGGTCTGCCAATACGGGCATTAGCGGTGTTATTGATAAAGATGGCAGCGTTTTAATAGCATCTAACTGGTGGCAGAAGGAGGTAATTAGGTACAAAGTGCCAGTTTATACCACACAAACATTTTATACCCAATACGGTGATTGGTTGGCCTATATCTTTTTGTTTATTGCCATTGCCGATAGCTTAACGCTGTTGCTTAAACGAGGCAAGTGAGATATTGAAATGCTGAATTGATAATTCAAAATTGTATCGGTAAATTAAATTCGACCCCATCGGGGTCGTATGTTTATAGGGCAATTGAGGTGCTATAAACAGGTGACCCCGATGGGGTCAAACAAAGATTAGTAATCATACAGATGATGATGATTTATTCATCATTACCTTAAAAAATAAATTCAATCATTAAATAAAAGAAGAAAAAAAAGAAATACCTGTTTCATATACGCTGCCAAAATTTAGACCAATATACAAAACTAATTATTTGCTTGGCTATTTTCCCAATAATGCAAAACTTTGAACACTTTTTTCACCTTCGCCACTGGCAGAATAAGTTTCCCAAACAGCCATATACAAACCAATATTGGCCTTATCACCTTTATCGTTGTCTCCCGCCCAATGCAGCTCTCCACTGCTGCCCAGTACTTTTGAGTCGCATATCCTTTTAACAATTTGACCAGCTTCATTGTAAATGTGTAAGCTGCCAATATTTTTTTCTGTTTCGCAGGTATAACTAAATACAATCACATCATTTTCGCCATCGCCATCCGGACTAAAATATGCTTGACTCAAGGAAAAATTTCCATTCTGTTTGCTAATTTTATATTGTGAGTTTCTGGCGGTAGGCGTGGCAAATTGTTGCTCTTCTGCTGCGCTGGTCCAGTTGTTTTGGTCTGACCCAAAAAGGAATGGATTGATGCGTTCTAAACTGATGCCTTCTTTGTTGTTTATAAAACTCAAGTGCATTTTTTCTGAGTAATATAAGGAGTCTAATACTTCATCTTTTTCATTGATAAGTAAAATATTGCCTTCATCATCATTGAGCGAAGGCAAGCTCATTTCAATGGCAGCATTTGGGTTTTGAACACTATACCATTTTTGTAAAAGCGCAGCATCAATACTAAAAGCCAAATACTCCCCAGGCAATGCCATTCCTGCGTTTGGCGCTATGGGTATAGGTTCAACCCTTATGCCACTTTCGTTGGTACTGGTATAATACAATCCCTTTAAATCTAAAGTATGGTTGGTGGTATTATACAATTCAACAAAATCGTTCATGCCAGGTTTTGGATTGAACAATATTTCGTTCCATTGCAAATCTCCTTTTATAGCTTTCGTTGGGACTTGAAAACTAGCAGAGCTTATATTTTCACTCTTATTGAGCGCACAATCACTTAACGCGCCAATATTAATATTATAGGTTTGCAAACTATCAAATGGGGTTTCAAATGTAAATTCAATTTGGTTTAAATTTCCATTGGCATACCTATAGTAATTTGAAGGTATAGATTGGTTCAATTTTATAGTATTGCCTTTAGCCAAACTCATGCTGTCTATGTCCTCGTTAAAATTGATGAGTAATGTGTTTAAATCAGGCATATAAATTCTTTTCATGCTTGGCTCGCTAATGTCTTTTTTAGTGCCCTTAACACTGTTCTCTTTCCCAGGTGTAGCGCCATCATAGCTGTTGCAAGCCTGCCAATTTTCCTCCTTACCACAAGGATTATTTACATCAATCATTTCTATGCTACATGAAAATACTTTTGCAGTATTGCTGAACCAATCTTGCGTGTATTTTACTTGGTGCAAAATATAGCCCAGTGAATCTTTTAAAGTGAGTACATCGCTATTGCTAAGTGTTGGAAAGTAGGGTAATCCAAGCACCTCAGCATTTGGTTCAAACAGAGTAGCATTGTCTTTGTGGCATAAAATAAGTAGGTGTTTGGGTAATAAGGTATAATCTGGAAGCCTTATATTGCTGCTGCCATCGCTCAGTTCTAGTTGAGAAAGTGAGAGTGCAAATTCGCTTCTGTTGTATAATTCTATGAACTCATGATTGGGGAAATTGCCTATTCTAGTTAAGTCAAAATAGATTTCATTGATCAAAATATCGTGTTGTTTGGGAGCTGCAATGGCTATGTAGGTAAACGACTTTGTTTGTATGCCAGTATTGCCCAAGCAATCTGCTATACTGTCTATTTGTAAGCTATAGTTTTGTTGATGAACTAAAGAATCTTGTAACACAACTATCATTTCATTTTGCTTACTTGGGTCAATAATTATTTCATTAATTTTTATGCCATTCAGTTGCACCATGTTTGGATAAGATCCTATTAATTGAGCAGCCTCATTAAATCGCAATTTGATACTAAAGGCATTGATGGGTTCAATAGATAACAATTGTGGAGCAAGTGTGTCTTTTATAGTTTGCCAATTGGAGTTTATTGTGCCAGGAGTACCGCCAATACTATTACTGCTGGCCATCCAATTATTTTGTGCCTTGCAAATTTGCTTGGGGTTAATCAATTCTAGACTCCAACCACCTGCCTCTTTTTGGGTGTTTTTATAATAGCCTAAATTATAATTGACTACATCAATGCTAACATTATTTTGATCTATGATGCTGAGCACATCGCCACCATTGTTTAATGTAGGAAAAAAGGGTAGGGCAATTGTTTTTCCAAAGCCTTTGAAGTTGGTCGAATCTGTTTGATTGCATAGAATCACAAACTCCCCTGCTTCCATAGTAAATGTAGGTAAAACAACTACGCTACTCGCGTCACTCAATTTTTGTTTACTTACATTCAAAGTATACTGGGTGTTGTTATACAATTCAACATACTCTGCAAGCGGCAGGCCATTACTGGGCTCTGGGTCGGCCATCAATTCTGTTATCAATAAATCTCCCGGTTTGATCCAATGAAGTTGCAGAGTAAATGTTGTATCAAGTGCATTGGCATTTTGGTCTTGTACACCAATTATTTTGCAGCTTATTAATTTGTCTTGAGGAAGAGGTTTGCTAAAGATTAACTTAATTTCATTGTTTTCAAATAAGGCAGAAATGGGTTGTATGCTATCTTCAATAATTACTTTAAAATTTGTGTTTGCTGCAACTTTTTCATCAAAATTAAAATGCAATGTATTGGGCTGATCCAATAGAACTGATGTTAATACAGGTGCCTTGTTGTCAATTATAGGTTGGCCAATGTATATATCGTCGAAGAGGAAATTAGCAATATTGGTGCTTGTGTATTTGCATACTAAACCAAAATAGTTTGCATTTGCATAGGCAGTATCTATGCTACTTCCTTCTAAAACAAAGTTTGATTGTGTGCTTGTGTCTGAGTACAACTTCCATTCTCCTTGCAGGCTGCGGGTAACCTTCAATTGCATTTGATTGTTCGATTTACCAAGGGTTCCGGCCCTGCCTCTGATGATGCAGGTTTTTGTTAGGCCACTTTGCTTGTAAAGTGAAATGCTATCTGTATTGCCAGTGCTTCCGCCTAATTGGATATAGAATCCATTGAGTGCCATTTTTAAATTTGGTTGGTTTGCGCATAAGTATAACCGAGCGTTGTTCTGGCTACTTGGGTTAAACGCTAGGCGCACCCAAATGCGCCATTCTGTATTTTCTATTGGTTCAAACCGAGTATTTAAAGTAATTTCTCCGCTTGATCCAAGCCTTGCTGCAGTTTGTAGCTGTTGTTGGGTATTTATTACAAACAAACTATCATCGCCTTGCCAGGTGGGGTCAATGCTAAAATTACCATCTTTAAAGTCGTCTATTGTTTGTGCTTTTATGGCTGGGTTCAGACCAAAAAGAAATCCGAAAAACAGAATGGGGTAAAAAAAATGTTTCATCCCCAAAAATAATCAGGCAACACAAGAAGATTGTTTTATTTTCGCATATAGTAAAAAATAAATGCAAGAAACTGGATTTTGAGCGCCTAGTTCTTCACACGGTTTTAAAAGAGATAAATAAATGAAAGTAGCAATAGTTGGTGCAACAGGCCTAGTTGGTGGGGTAATGTTAAAGGTTTTGGCTGAACGCAATTTCCCTGTAACGGAGCTTATTCCAGTGGCTTCAGAAAAATCGGTAGGTAAAGAAATTCAGTTTAAAGGTAAAGCTTATACCATACATTCTATGGAGCAAGCAATTGCTGCAAAACCTGCTATTGCCTTATTTTCGGCTGGTGGTGGCACTTCTTTAGAATGGGCTCCTAAGTTTGCAGCGGCAGGCATTGTGGTTATAGATAATTCTTCGGCTTGGCGCATGGATGCCAATACACCTTTGGTTGTTCCCGAACTCAATGGAAGCGTAATTACCCAACACAATAAAATCATTGCCAATCCAAATTGCTCTACCATACAAATGGTCATGGTACTTAAACCACTTCACGATGCTTATAAAATAAAACGTGTTGTAGTGTCAACCTACCAAAGTGTTACTGGCACTGGTGTTAAGGCGGTTCAGCAAATGGATAATGAGCGCAATGGCATACAAGGCGAAATGGCTTATAAATATGTGATTGATAAAAATGCCATTCCACAAATTGATGTTTTTATGGAGAACGGTTATACCAAAGAAGAAATGAAAATGGTAAACGAAACCAAAAAAATAATGATGGATGATAGCATTGCCCTTACTGCAACTTGTGTGCGCATACCTGTAATGGGTGGCCACAGCGAGAGCGTGAATGTATGCTTTGAAAAGGATTATAACCTAGCAGAAGTAAAGGCATTATTAGAAGCAGCTCCTGGTGTTATTGTGCAAGACGATATTGCTAATTTTATTTATCCTATGCCACAATCTGCTTATGATAAAGATGAAGTTTTTGTGGGCAGAATTCGCCGAGATGAATCTGCTGCCAACAGCCTCAATTTTTGGGTGGTTGCAGATAACCTCAGAAAAGGCGCCGCCACTAATGCCGTTCAAATTGCAGAGTTTATGTTACAACGCGGGTTTATTGCATGATAAATAATAGGAGATTATAATTTATTTTCGCATCATCAAGCCTTTGCTAAATACAATATCAAATATGTTTCACCATATAAAGTTTCTATATACCCTTATTTTCCTAACGTTTTTATCTTTTTTTTGGCCTTCTACTTCCTTAAACGCTCAAAACAATTTTCTTAAGGTAAATTTGGGTGGTTTATTTTATCCCTTAACCCTTGATAAAGAAATTAGATCAGAAATACCACCAACAGTTTCAATTGGTTTTGAATCAGGGTTTGATAGTTTAAAGCTTTCCTTAGGAGGTCAACTTAATTATGGATATACTCTTCTAAATTTTTCAAATATAACTCCTGGAATTGATTATAGTCATGTAATTGCATATGAAGGATTATCTCTATTTATTGATGCTAGAAAATATTTTATAATATCGCGAAAAGTAGTTACCACTAATCAAAAATTTGAAGGTCTTTTTCTTGGGCTATACAGTGGTATTCAAAATTTGAATGAAAACCAATTTGTGAATTATAATTATGAAGATTATTCACTTACAGATTTTTATCTCGATAAAACTCAAAAAATTTGGGTAATTGGATTAGGACTTGAAGCTGGTTATAAGAAAACTATTTATAGAAAAATTTACCTCGAAGTTATGGGAGGTTTTGGTTACGGATACGTAACAAAAGAAAAAGTCCCATTACAACTTGATAATTATATAAACTCACGAGCACTCAATTTACTAAGATTTGAACTATCCATTGGGTCAAAATTATAGATCAAAATGACTTTACCAATATATACCAAATCCCAATTAGCCTTGCGCAACGGCCAAGACCGTGATGAGATTTGGGTTGCTTATAGAGGAAAGATTTATGATGTAAGTAGGAGCAGGTTGTGGCGCAATGGTAAGCATTACGAACATTGGGCCGGGCAAGACCTTACAGATGAATTGCCAGATGCTCCCCACAATGAAAACGTATTTGATAAGTTTAAAGTGGTTGGCCTTTTAGCTTAATTACCTTTTTATTTTAACCCAAACCGGACAATGGTCCGAGTGTTTTTCGTTGGGCAGAATACCTGCTTCTAATAGGTTATTGCCAATTGGTTCAGACAGCATACAATAATCAATGCGCCAGCCTTTATTGTTATTGCGGGCATTGGCCCTATAACTCCACCAACTGTAATTATGCGGCTCGGCATGCAAGGTTCTAAAGCTATCTATAAAACCAGAGTCTATAAATGCTTGCATCCAATCTCTTTCTTCGGGCAAAAATCCACTGCTGTCTTTATTGCCTTTTGGGTCGTGAATATCTATAGCCCTATGGCAAATATTGTAATCGCCACAAATGATTAAATTAGGTCTGGTTTTCTTGAGCTCATTGATATAATTCTGAAAGAATGAGAGCCAAACCATTTTATAATCTTGGCGGGTATCGCCACTACTGCCACTTGGCATATAAACACTGATGATGCTTAAGTCGCCAAAATCTGCTCTTATCATTCTTCCTTCGGTATCAAACTCTGGTACACCAAAACCATACTCCACATGATCTGGTTTTTGCTTTGAATAGATAGCAACTCCGCTATAACCTTTCTTTTCTGCACTGAACCAATGCTGGTGCTTGTATCCTGCAACCTCATATAGAAAGGGTTCCACCTGATTTTGCATGGCCTTGGTTTCTTGAAAACAAAACACATCTGCCTTACTACTTTGCATAAAATCTACCAGCCCTTTACTCTGAGCCGAACGAATACCATTAACATTATAACTTACTATTTTCATCTGAGACAAATATAATTCAGAATTAAAAAACGTGCACGATATTTTAATTTTAAAAAAATTAAATTTTATGCTCGTTTTTCGTCATTTTTGTAAATCAATGGATTTAGAAATTAAGAAGTCGAGCATAGCAAATGCCGGAAAAGGATTGTTTGCTAAAGCTATTTTTAAAAGGGGCGATCGCGTTATTGAATATACCGGGGATATTATTACCTGGGCCGAATGTAAAAAACGCAATGAGAAATTGGATGGTGTGGGTGCCTATTATTTTTATGTTTCAGCAAGAAAATGTGTGGATGCGCAAGATTGCCTCGACTCATTAGCACGATATGCCAATGATGCTTCGGGCATTTTACGCATTCCTGGTATTAAGAACAATGCTCGTTTTGAGGTAATTAAAGGTAAGCCATATATCATTGCAAGCAGAACAATAAAACCTGGAGATGAAATTTTTGTGGGATATGGCAAGGATTATTGGGATGCCATGCGAGAAAATGGGTTCGACCCAACCCATAAAAAGAAAAGTAAGAAAACTTTAGATGAAGCTCGTGAGCGCCATTTGGTGCCCAAAAGGGAAGCCAAACATTAAGTTTTTTTTTACCAAGATTTTTTTTTAAAATTGAGGACTATAAAAAGATGGTGATTAATAAAATCGCTAAATTTGTTTGTGATAAGGATTTTGGTGTAATTGGTGTAGTTGAAATTAAAAATTAGAAATTAAAAAATGAAGTTAAGTATAAGAATATTTGTAGTGTGCTTGCTAGGTTTGTTTGGTAACCAGAGTTTTGCCCAAGTTCAAGATGAAACTACTCCAGGTTATGATTTTTCTGCACCACCAGATTCTACCGTAACAGACACAAGTGCCATACCTGCGCCTGTTGGTCCAATAGATCCTTTGTTAAAGAATTATGATCGCATTGTTTTGGTTATTGATTCTGCAACCAACCTCATAACTTATTATGGCGTAGTAGAGCAGGAAGAAAGTGGTTCCGATTCACTTTATTTAAGGGCTAAACACTGGGCTTCTGCCAATCTTGGTAAGGACATTAAGATTGAAGTAGACAAGCGCAATCAAAAGATAACGTATGTTGGATCCATTCCTGCCTATGCATACTTAAACAAGTATTCTAAACGCAGCATCGGTACTTTTGAGTTTAAATTATCTTTTTTAATAAAAGAAGGCAGGTACAAATACCAAATCACCAACTTGGTGCACGAAGGCTTAAAACCTGCCGACGGCGGTAAAGGTCCGCGTAACTATTTTGAGTATTATTATAGCTCTACCACCAAAGTAAGAGAGAATGATAATATCCTCAGAAATGCAGATAAAGACATCTTAAAAATGATTGAAAGCATTAAGCTTGCCTTACGCGAACCAATTATTGTAGATGAAGATGATTGGTAGGATTAAGCGCTTAACTTAAAATAAAAATCGCCATTTTCGTGTTCAATTGCTTGGGCATAACTTAAAGCCTCTAGCTTGTTATTGTTCAATTTATATGCACGATAACCAATCGGTTCAAGCAAGTTTAATAATGCTTTCCTGTTCTCTGCTGTTGAAATTTCTATCTGAATAATTGGCTTACACCTGCTTAAAGTAGCCATCATTTGAGGGAACAAAATAACTTCATAACCTTCCACATCGCACTTTAAAAAATCTATCTTGGTAATGCTAGCAAATAATTGATCAGGCACCTGCATATCCACTTCATAAGTTTGTGTGCTTTGGTCTGTATTGTTCTCAATAACCTTGGTAAGTCCGTGCCTAAATACACCGTCTATCATTGGCGTACCCAAGGTAACACGTTTTTGTTCTGAACCCAAAGCACATTGATACAGCGTAATATTTTGTAAGGCAAACCTACTGGTATTTTTTAAAAAAACCCTTGCAAACAAAGGCACAGGCTCAATGGCATAAACTCGCCCAGTAGCCCCAGCATACTTTGATAAAAATACCGAGTAATATCCCACATTTGCGCCAATATCTACGCAAGTAAATCCGGGCTGAACCAATTCTTTTAAGTAAAATAATTCGGGGTACTTTTCTTTTAGTTTGCCTGCAGCAATTAACCTAATATAAGCATTGCTAACCAAGCCTAAATAAGATTCGGTTCCAAGCATTTTTAACAAGAGTGAGCGTAGTTTTTTTTCCATTTATTCTTATTTCACTTCCTCAAAATCTACGTACTCACCTAATTTATCTGGTTTCTCTTTCTTTTTTTGGCTAACCTTTGGGTCAATGGTAATAGTACCTTCATCCTCATCTCTATGAGTTGGATTGGGCTGTTTAGGTACTTGTTGGTTAAAATGGAAAACATTGATCCTAAAGCCGCCAAATACATAACGGAAGATGGTATAAAACAGAAAAAGATAAAAAAGAAATTTTAGCATAACTCCTCTAATTGAGCTTACAAAGATGCAAAAAAGATAGGGCTTATAAAACTATTCTATTTACTTCTTTTGAAAGTTTAACGACTTTCCATTCACACAATAGCGTAGCCCAGTTTTGTCTTTCGGACCATCATTGAAAATATGGCCAAGGTGTCCGCCACATTTGGCACACATAATTTCTGTGCGCACCATGCCAAAACTGGTATCTGTGCTGGTTACAATTTTGGTAGGATCTAAGGCTTCAAAAAAACTCGGCCAACCACATCCACTATCAAATTTGCCATCTGAGCTAAATAGGCTATTGCCACAGGCTGCACAAGTGTAGGTGCCTCCATCATAATTTTCCTCTAAATCGCTTGTAAACGGGCGTTCAGTGCCTTTTTCTCTTAGGATATTATATTGCTCTGGGCTCAAAGTTTTTTGCCATTCAGCTTCACTTTTTTGAACCTCGTATTTTTGGTCTTTCTTAATCTCTTGGTGTTTTGTTTCGGTTACCATTTTAGGGCTTGATGATTTTAAAGGTTTGTTGTCCTGAGCGCTGCACGACAGATAGAAAAAACATACCGGAAGGAAGCTCATTTTCCAATTTAATAAACGTTTCATGTTGTAGTGTTGTTTTGGTTTCTAAAACTATTTTTCCTTCCAGGTTGCGCAAAACAATATTTGCTTCTTCTGCTGGTAGCTCCGATTTCAATATCAAGGTATTCCCAATTGGGTTCACCACGCTTATTATGTTGTTTTCTGCTATGGTCAATTGAACAATTGGCGAATAACTGAAACCACCATCAAAGTCGGTTTGTGTGAGTCGGTATTCTATAACGTTACTTCCTGCCAAATTGTTGTAAAAACTTTGGTCGCTATAAAAATAATTGCTAACCTTATTGCTATTTCCTTTGCTATTAATTTTTGCAATGATTTCAAAATCTGCACCTACAAACCTTCTTTCCACTTCAAAATGGGCATTATTCATTTCACTGCCTGTGCGCCAAACCAAGTTTATTTGCTGCTCCTCGGCCCAAATTGCTTCAAAGGAAAGGTATTTAACAGGCAAGGCTATTACACCAGAATTCAATATACCCGTTGTATTATAGTTGGTAGCTTTTCCCATCCCATTATATTCAATCACCGTAAAATAATAAACCACGTTTTGGTTCAAACCGCTTATTTCTATGCTTGAACCCATACCGTTATATACCACAAAATTGCCAGAGCCTATTTGGCTGCCTGAACCAAAAGCGTTGTTAGCTGTATAAGTGAAAGAATCTAATGGGACCGCGTTTACCGCAGATCCAGCCCTAGCTAGTACCAATCTTTTTTGACCATTGCCACTCTTCCAAGAAATTATTGCGGTACTGGTGGTATTGCTTTTAAGTAAAAAATTACTCGAGGCCACGGTGGGTTCAAAGGCACCTGCACCTCCCCAAATTCTATTCACATATTGTGGACTATCAATAAATGGATTGCGGTTAACTTGGTAGCCAAAAACGGCGTTGTTTCTATTGATTTCCTTTACGCTTGGTGGATCTTGGTTATGCCATTTTACCAATAAATTTAAAAACCAAGCATCGTAAGCAGGAAATGAGTTGCCCGCTAAAACCTCATCGGCATTGCCATTAATTTGCCAACTAGCTACAACATTCTCGTAACGGGTTGCCATATATAAATAACTCCTGGCTAAATCTCCTTTATAATCATCAATGGGTTCAAACACAACACCTGTAAAGCCTGCAGTGGTATTTGCTCCCAGCTTTCCACCTTGTAAACAATTAGTGGTGGCAACTGATACTTCTCCGTGGGGTGAATTTCCACGCACTCCATTTACCTTGCCATCTGTAGGGTAAATATGGTACATATCCGAAACCATTGGCGATGCAGTAGCAAACCAACTTTGCGGAAAACTGTGTTCCCTGTTATAACAATCGCCTTCAATAGCATAGCTGCCACATTGGTTGGTGCTAAAAGTAAATTCATATGGCGATGGTGCATCTAATTTGGTAGAATAAATATCCCAAACTTTGCCATTATAAAGAGGGTCGGTGGTAGAATAAGTAGCCCACAAACCACTGCTGCCGCTGCCATAAGCAGTAACGGTATGACCCAAAATTTTATTATATAAGGCCGTTTTTAAGCTTGCCCCATTGCTTGTTGTGCTAATAGTATTATAGTAAGTTGATGCACTGGTTCCCGTTGCAGGCGTTGTTGTGGCATTGCCTAGAACACTTACATTTTGGGTGGTGCTTCCTAAACTTACATTGCTAATACTACCACTTTTGCTACCAGTTGTATAAGGACTAAATTTAACATAAATGATGGTGTTAGCAATAGATCCCGCGCTTGGAACAATTGTTAAACTAGAAGAATAACCAAACGCATAATTGCTCGAAACTTCAAAATGTTCTGGTGCTGTGATAACCAAATTAGCAGTTAATGCAGTACCACTAATGGTATAGCGTTGAGCATCGGAGGCAAAATAAACGGGGCAATTGCCAAAAGTGGGCAAGCTAGCTGCAGAAACAGCAATGGTGCCAGCCTCGCAACAGAATGAAGTTACTAATAATAGAATTGAAAATAGCGCTCTAAACATATTGCAAAATTAGGGGATTGGCATCGAATAAAAGTTACATCAATTTGTCTTTAATATGAACCAAATTAATAATTGATTTTTTTTGAATTTACGTACAGAATTATTATTTTTGTACGTGTAATATTGCTTTATGAATACCAAACTCACATTAAATTTGAACAAAAATATCATAAGTGAAGCCAAAACTTATGCGAAGAGTCATCAAGTTAGTTTATCAAAATTAATCGAAAATTATCTTCATTCTTTAACTCAAGAATCAAAGAAAAAAAATTCAGTAAGCCCGCTTGTAGAAAGCTTAACAGGTATAATTCCAAACGATTTTGATGAACGAAATGAATACCGAGATTACATCCATAAAAAGTATTCATAATGGAAAAAGTATTTGTAGATACCAATGTGGTAATTGACCTATTGGCTAGACGGGAACCTTCTTATAGGGATGCTCAACAATTATTCACTTTGAGTGATCAAAAACAGATTCAGCTTCAAATTTCTTCTCTTACTTTTGCAAATGCTTATTATTCCATTGCTAATCATTACAAGGCAGTTGATGCAAAAAAGTTTTTGTTGAAATTTAAAGTTTTAGTGAAAATTTTACCATTGGAAGAGAAGGCTATTGAATTGGCATTGGCATCAGATTTTTCTGACTTTGAGGATGGTTTGCAATATTTTGTTGCAATGGATTTTCAATCGGATATAATTATTACAAGAAATAAAAAGGATTTTAAAAATTCGAAAATTCCGGTATTAACTGCTGGCGAGTATTTGAACAAATAAGAATAACTCTTTGTATTGATTCAGCTTTCATGGATTTTTTTGTATTTCAATTCAAGATATTTACTAGCCCTTATTTTATTAAATATAAATAGCTTATTTTTGGGTTACAACAAAAAATTATATGACAACAAATAGCTTAACATTTTTTGAACGTGCTAATAATTGGGTAAAAAAGTCAATAACAATTAGGCTTATTACAATTGGAATACTAATACTTTTGTTATTAATCCCAGTTTCTATGGTTGAAAGTTTAATTAGAGAGCGGGAGGAAAGGCAATCTGAGGCAATTACAGAGGTAAGTTCAAAATGGGGAGGCCAACAAACCATTGCAGGCTTGGTTCTCACAGTACCCTATAAAACCTTTTCAAAGGTTTATGAAGGCGAAAAAACAGACAAATTTAAGTTAGTTGAATCAAGAGGATATGCCCATTTTTTTCCAGAAGAACTTAACATAAATGGTGAAATTTATCCAGAAGTTAGGTATAGAGGGATTTACGAAGTCATATTATATAATTCGAAATTGAAATTGACTGGGAAGTTTTCTTCACCAAATTTTGAAGATTGGAAAATAAATAACAGCAATATTATTTGGGAGGATGCTTTTATATCTTTAGGCCTGTCTGATTTAAGAAGTATTCAAGAAAATATTTCTGTAATGTGGAACAACAAACAATATTTTTTTAACCCTGGAGTAGAGTCGATGGATGTAATACAAAATGGAATTAGCACTCGCATTCAACTTAATAATTTTGATTCTACAAAAACCAATTCCGAATTCTCTCTTGATCTCAACTTTAATGGCAGCACAAGTCTTAACTTTATTCCACTTGGTAAGTTAACAAAGGTGGGTATTAAATCTAAATGGGAAAATCCAAGCTTTATAGGAGCATTTCTGCCCGACGAAAGGGAAATAAATTCTACAGGGTATTCAGCAAATTGGAAGGTACTACACCTTAACCGTCCATACCCTCAAAAATTTAAAGGAGCCACTCAAGGAATCAATGAATCTGCCTTCGGGGTAAATTTAATTGTACCTGTAGACGAATATCAAAAAAGTATGAGGTCTGCAAAATATGCAGTCATTTTTATTACCCTGACGTTCTTAATTTTCTTTTTTGTGCAAATTTTAAACGGAGTTAAAATTCACCCAATTCAATATATTATTGTTGGCCTGGCATTATGCGTATTTTACACTTTGTTAATTGCCTTATCTGAGCACATTGCCTTTAAACATAGTTACCTAATTTCAAGTATTTCAATAATTATCTTAATAACCCTTTATGCAAAAAGCATCTTCAACAACAAGAAATTAACTGTGCTTATTGGTTTAATTCTTACCACATTATACCTATTTATTTATTCAATTATTCAAATGGAAGACTATGCATTATTAATGGGAAGTATTGGTTTATTCTTTGTTTTAGCAATCATCATGTATTTGTCGAGGAAAATTGATTGGTATGCCATTAAAACCGATGGCGACAATTAATTGACTGTTTCCAATAAGGATGCTAAATAATGATTTACCGCCGTTGAATCTAACAATAAACAGTAAATCAAAATCCTCGAAACTAAATTGTATAAAATGTAAGCATACCATACCTTTGCGGGAGTAATAAAATTACCATGCAATCAAAACACAACTGGACTACTTTAAAAGAATACAAAGAGATTCTATATCAATTTTATGAGGGTATTGCTAAAATTAGCATCAATCGTCCGGAAGTTCACAATGCCTTTACACCTCTAACGGTCAAAGAAATGAGTGAAGCCATGGAATTGGCTCGCCAAGATGAAAACGTTTATTGTGTGATCCTAACCGGTGAAGGTGGACAAGCATTTTGCAGTGGTGGCGATCAAAGTGTGCGCGGTCATGGTGGCTATGTTGGCGCTGATGGGGTGCCTCGCTTGAATGTATTGGATTTACAAATGCAAATCCGACGCATTCCTAAACCAGTAATTGCTATGGTGGCAGGCTGGGCTATTGGTGGCGGACATGTTCTACACGTAATCTGCGATTTAACCATAGCCGCAGAAAATGCAAAATTTGGGCAAACCGGTCCAAAAGTAGGTAGCTTCGATGGTGGCTTTGGTGCTGGATATTTGGCTCGTATAGTAGGGCAAAAAAAAGCGCGCGAAATTTGGTTCCTATGTGATCAATACAATGCCCAAGAAGCGCTTGATATGGGTTTAGTAAATAAGGTGGTGCCGCTAGAAATGCTAGAAGATACCACCATTGAATGGTGTAGAAAAATTATGGAGAAAAGTCCAATTGCCTTGCGCATGTTAAAGAGTTCATTCAACGCTGAACTCGATGGACAAGCAGGTATACAAGAGCTCGCAGGGAACGCAACATTGTTGTATTACATGAGCGAAGAAGCCAAAGAAGGCAAAAACTCCTTCCTAGAAAAACGCAAACCAGATTTTAAGAAATTCCCTAAGTTTCCTTAAACGCTTAGTAATTTTTATAAATGGTACTTTTGAATTAGTTTTTACCAATTATAAATTTATTGGTTCAAAACTTTAAATAATCTATTTTTGATTTATGAAAACATTATTGGTAAATATTTGGGACGACAATCAAAAAAATATTGTTGAGCAATTATTAAATAAGGTTGAAGGGGTTAGTGTGGAAGAAATAGAGGATAGTATTTATAATGATTTGGAGGATGAAGATGTTGTTTTGCTCAATGAACGATTAATTGAATATGAAAGTCATCCAGAAAAAACAATTTCTTTAGAAGACTTTAAAAACAACCTCAAATTAAAGTATGGCTTATAATTTAAGCTTTTTACCTGATTTTGAGCACGATTTAGAAAAGGCGTTTAATTGGTACAAGAAGAAGGAGGAGATTTAATAGCCTATACATTTTTGGAGTTTGTTTTGATTGCTATCAATCAAATTGAAAATAATCCAAAAATTTTTGAACGCTATCGTTCGAACTTTAGAAAATGTAATTTAAATAAATTTCCTTATAAAATATTGTTTAAAGTGAAAAATGATGAGGTTGTCATATTTGCCATTTTTCATCATAAAAGAACGTCCAAAACATATTTGAAACGAAAGTTATAATTCAAAAGATGAATAATGAAAACAATCCTTGGAAATTAATTGCCTCCGAAACGGCTTATCAAAATAATTGGATTGAAGTGCAGCACCAAGATGTCAT